>NZ_QGSY01000218.1 GCF_003857035.1 Micromonospora arida | reverse complement strand
GCTCGGATGGCGGAGCCGACGGGTCCGGCGGGCCGGCCGGTTCGTCCGCAGGGGGCCGCGCCGGTTCCGTCACGAGGTCCTCCTGTCGAAAGGCCGCCACCGCCACACGGCGGACATCGGCCAGGCTACCGCCGCGAGCACCGCCGCCCGCGCCGGGCGCGGTCACCGGCGGCTCAGTCCATGTTCGCAGGGTAGTCATGACCGAACGGGGCGCCGGCCAACCGGACCACCCCGATGACCACCGCGGCCACCACGCTGACCGCGACCAGCACCAGGCCGGTCCAGGCCATCCACTCCCCCCGTCGCAGCCACACGCCGCCGGTCAGGAAACCCCCCGAGGCGTACGCCTCGCGGCGCGCCTGCCGGGCCAGTTGCAGGGCCACCGTGGCCGGCACCACGCCACCGATGAACAGCCCGGTCAGCATGCCGAGCAGGCCCAGCGCGAAGACCGCCCGCGCCTTCGTGGCGCGGGCCGGGTCCGGGTCCAGCGGGTGGCGCAGGCCCTGCTGGGCGACGGACACCTGCCCGGGTGCGATCGTCATCCCCCCATCATGCCGAACCCGGCCCGGGGGTGGGTGGGCACGGACACGACGAGGCCCCCGGCTTTCACCGGGGGCCTCGTCGTGTGACTGGTGCTTAGCGGTACGACCCGAAGTCGAAGTCGTCCAGCGGCACTGCCTGCCCGCTGGCCGGCCCGAACCCGTAGTCGGTCTCCGGGTAACCGGTCATCGAGTAGACCTTGGCCTTGGCCTCCTCGGTCGGCTCCACCCGGACGTTGCGGTACTTGCTGATGCCGGTACCGGCCGGGATGAGCTTTCCGATGATCACGTTCTCCTTGAGGCCGACCAGCGAGTCGCTGCGCGAGTTGATCGCAGCGTCGGTCAGCACCCGGGTGGTCTCCTGGAAGGAGGCCGCCGAGAGCCAGGAGTCGGTGGCAAGCGAGGCCTTGGTGATACCCATCAGCACCGGACGACCAGCGGCGGGCTCGCCGCCCTCCGAGACGAGCCGGCGGTTCTCCGACTCGAACAGCGCCCGGTCGACGAGCACACCCGGCAGGAACTCGGTCGAGCCGGAGTCGATGACCGTCACCCGCTTGAGCATCTGGCGGATGATGATCTCGATGTGCTTGTCGTGGATGAGCACACCCTGCGAGCGGTAGACCTCCTGGACCTCACTGGTCAGGTGGACCTGGACCGCCCGCGGACCCATGATCCGCAGCAGCTCGTGCGGGTCGATGGTGCCCTCGGTCAGCTTCTCGCCGACCGCGACGTGACCGCCGTCGTGGGTACGGAGCTTGACCCGCTTCGAGATCTTGTCGTAGACGATCTCTTCGCTGCCGTCGTCCGGCACCACGATGATCTTCCGCGAGCGCTCGCCATCCTCGATCCGGATCCGACCGGGGGTGTCGGCGATGGGCGCCTTACCCTTCGGGACCCGAGCCTCGAAGATTTCCTGAACACGCGGCAGACCCTGGGTGATGTCCTCACCCGCGACACCACCGGTGTGGAAGGTACGCATCGTCAGCTGCGTACCGGGCTCACCGATGGACTGGGCGGCGATGATGCCGACCGCTTCGCCGATGTCGACCGACTTACCGGTCGGCAGCGACCGGCCGTAGCAGGCCGCGCAGACGCCCAGCTTCGACTCGCAGGTGAGCACGCTGCGCACCCGGACCGTCTCCACACCAGCGGCGACGATCTTGTCGACCCCGATGGAGTTGATGTCCTGACCGCGCTCGGCGACCACGGTGCCGTCCGGCCCCTTGATGTCGTCGGCGAGGGTCCGGGCGTGCACGCTGGTCTCGGCGTGGGTGTGGACGACGAGCTTGCCGTCCAGCTTCTCGCCGATCTGCATCGGGATCGCCCGGTCGGTGCCGCAGTCCTCTTCGCGGATGATGACGTCCTGCGAGACGTCCACCAGACGACGGGTCAGGTAACCCGAGTCGGCGGTCCGCAGCGCGGTGTCGGCGAGACCCTTACGGGCACCGTGCGTGGAGATGAAGTACTCCAGCACGGACAGACCCTCCCGGTAGCTGGCCTTGATCGGCCGCGGGATGATCTCGCCCTTGGGGTTGGCCACCAGACCACGGATCGCCGCGATCTGCCGGAGCTGGAGCAGGTTACCGCGAGCACCCGAGTTGATCATCTTCCACAGCGGGTTCTCCTGCGGCAGCGCGGTGTCCATCTCCTTGGCGACCTCGTTGGTCGCCTTGGTCCAGATCTCGATGAGCTCGCCGCGACGCTCCTCGGCGGTCATCAGACCACGCTGGTACTGCTTGTCGATCTGGTCGGCGTCCTTCTCGTACCGCGCCAGGATCTCCGCCTTGCGCGGCGGAGCGATGACGTCCTCCATACCGATCGTCACGCCGGACCAGGTGGCCCAGTGGAAACCGGCCTCCTTGAGCCCGTCCAGGGTGGCGGCCAGCGCCACCTTGGGGAAGCGCTCGGCGAGGTCGTTGACGATCGCGGAGAGCTGACCCTTGCGGATCTCGTAGTTCACGAAGCGGTAGCCCTGCGGCAGCGTCTCGTTGAACAGCACCCGACCCAGCGTGGTCTCCACGGTCAGCGGGTCACCCTCGACCCAGCCCTCCGGGGCGCTCCACGCCTCGGAGCCGTTGCCGTTGTCGACACCGACCACGCCACGCAGGCGGATCTTCACCGGCGCCTGCAGGTGCAGCTCGCCGTTGTCGAAGGCCATCCGCGCCTCGGCGTCCGAGCTGAACGCCCGGCCCTCGCCCTTCTCACCGGCGGTGAGGTGGGTGAGGTGGTACAGACCGATGACCATGTCCTGGGTAGGCATGGTGACCGGCTTACCGTCGGCCGGCTTGAGGATGTTGTTCGACGACAGCATCAGGATCCGCGCCTCGGCCTGAGCCTCGGCGGACAGCGGCACGTGCACCGCCATCTGGTCACCGTCGAAGTCGGCGTTGAACGCGGTGCAGACCAGCGGGTGGATCTGGATCGCCTTGCCCTCGACCAGCTGCGGCTCGAAGGCCTGGATGCCCAGGCGGTGCAGGGTCGGCGCCCGGTTGAGCAGCACCGGGTGCTCGCCGATGACCTCTTCCAGCACGTCCCACACGACCGGGCGCTGACGCTCGACCATCCGCTTGGCGGACTTGATGTTCTGTGCGTGGTTGAGGTCGACCAGCCGCTTCATCACGAAGGGCTTGAACAGCTCCAGCGCCATCTGCTTGGGCAGACCGCACTGGTGCAGCTTGAGCTTCGGACCGACCACGATGACCGAACGGCCGGAGTAGTCGACGCGCTTGCCCAGCAGGTTCTGGCGGAACCGGCCCTGCTTGCCCTTGAGCATGTCGGACAGCGACTTGAGCGGGCGGTTACCCGGGCCGGTGACCGGCCGGCCGCGACGGCCGTTGTCGAACAGTGCGTCGACGGCCTCCTGGAGCATCCGCTTCTCGTTGTTGACGATGATCTCGGGCGCGCCGAGGTCGATCAGCCGCTTGAGGCGGTTGTTCCGGTTGATCACGCGGCGGTACAGGTCGTTCAGGTCGGAGGTCGCGAAGCGGCCACCGTCGAGCTGCACCATCGGGCGCAGGTCCGGCGGGATGACCGGGACGCAGTCCAGCACCATGCCGAGCGGCGAGTTGCGGGTGTTCAGGAACGCCGCGACGACCTTCAGTCGCTTGAGCGCCCGGATCTTCCGCTGGCCCTTACCGGACCGGATGGTCTCCCGCAGGCTCTCGGCCTCGGCGTCGAGGTCCATGTTCTGGACCAGCGCCTTGATCGCCTCGGCGCCCATGGAACCGGTGAAGTACTCACCGAACCGGTCGCGCAGCTCGCGGTAGAGCAGCTCGTCGGTGACCAGCTGCTTCGGCTCCAGCTTGCGGAAGGTGTCCAGCACCTCGTCCAGGCGGTCGATCTCGCGCTGGGCCCGGTCGCGGATCTGGCGCATCTCGCGCTCTCCGCCCTCCTTGACCTTGCGCCGGACGTCCGCCTTGGCACCCTCGGCCTCCAGCTCGGCCAGGTCGGCCTCGAGCTTGGCGGCCCGCTTCTCGATCTCCGAGTCGCGGCTGTTCTCGGACTGCCGCTTCTCGGCCAGGATCTCGTTCTCGATCGTCGAGAGGTCGCGGTGACGCGACTCCGCGTCCACGCTCGTCACGACGTACGAGGCGAAGTAGATGATCTTCTCGAGGTCCTTGGGAGCGAGGTCCAGCAGGTAGCCCAGCCGGCTCGGAACGCCCTTGAAGTACCAGATGTGGGTCACCGGAGCGGCGAGCTCGATGTGCCCCATCCGCTCACGACGGACCTTGGAGCGAGTCACCTCGACGCCGCAGCGCTCACAGATGATGCCCTTGAACCGGACGCGCTTGTACTTACCGCAGTAGCACTCCCAGTCCCGCTGCGGACCGAAGATCTTCTCGCAGAAGAGCCCGTCCTTTTCCGGCTTCAGGGTGCGGTAGTTGATCGTCTCAGGCTTCTTGACCTCGCCGTGCGACCACTGACGGATGTCGTCGGCGGTGGCGAGACCAATGCGCAGCTCGTCGAAGAAGTTGACGTCGAGCACTATGTCCCCTATGTCGTCGTCTGTACTGCTAATTCTCGGGTGGGGTCGGGGGCCGGCGAGCCGCCCCCCGACCGCTCACCTCAGACCTCTTCGACCGAGCTCGGCTCGCGCCGGGACAGGTCGATGCCCAGCTCCTCAGCGGCCCGGAACACCTCGTCGTCGGTCTCGCGCATTTCCAGGGCCACACCGTCGCTGGAGAGCACCTCAACGTTGAGGCACAGCGACTGCAGCTCCTTGAGCAGCACCTTGAACGACTCCGGGATGCCCGGCTCCGGGATGTTCTCGCCCTTGACGATGGCCTCGTAGACCTTCACTCGGCCGAGCACGTCGTCGGACTTGATCGTGAGCAGCTCCTGCAGGGCGTAGGCAGCGCCGTACGCCTGCATCGCCCAGCACTCCATCTCACCGAAACGCTGACCACCGAACTGCGCCTTACCACCCAGCGGCTGCTGCGTGATCATCGAGTACGGACCGGTCGAACGAGCGTGGATCTTGTCGTCGACCAGGTGGTTGAGCTTCAGGATGTAGACGTAGCCGACCGCGATCGGGTCCGGCAGTGGCTCGCCGGAACGACCATCGAACAGCTGCGCCTTGCCGGTACGACCGATCAGCTGCTTGCCGTCCCGGTTGGGCAGGGTCGACTCGAGCAGACCGGAGATCTCCTCCTCGCGGGCACCGTCGAAGACCGGGGTGGCCACGTTGGTGTCGCCCTCGGACTCGTGCGCGTCGATCGAGCGCAGCTGGCGCTTCCAGTCGGCGTCGTCGCCCTCGACCTTCCAACCGGTCTTGGCGACCCAACCGAGGTGGGTCTCCAGCACCTGGCCGATGTTCATCCGGCTCGGCACACCGAGCGGGTTGAGCACGATGTCGACCGGGGTGCCGTCCTCAAGGAACGGCATGTCCTCGATCGGCAGGATCTTCGAGATGACACCCTTGTTGCCGTGCCGGCCGGCGAGCTTGTCGCCGTCCTGGATCTTGCGCTTCTGGGCGACGTAGACCCGGACCAGCTCGTTGACACCCGGCGGCAACTCGTCGCCGTCCTCGCGGGAGAACGTGCGCACACCGATGACCGTGCCGGTCTCGCCGTGCGGCACCTTCAGCGAGGTGTCCCGAACCTCACGCGCCTTCTCACCGAAGATCGCGCGGAGCAGACGCTCCTCCGGGGTCAGCTCGGTCTCGCCCTTGGGCGTGACCTTGCCGACCAGGATGTCACCGGGGACGACCTCGGCGCCGATCCGGATGATGCCGCGCTCGTCGAGGTCAGCGAGCATTTCCTCGCTGACGTTCGGGATGTCGCGGGTGATCTCCTCCGGACCGAGCTTGGTGTCCCGGGCGTCGACCTCGTGCTCCTCGATGTGGATCGAGGTGAGCACGTCCTGCTGCACGAGGCGCTGCGACAGGATGATCGCGTCCTCGTAGTTGTGGCCCTCCCAGCACATGAACGCCACCAGCAGGTTGCGTCCGAGTGCCATCTCGCCCTCGTCGGTGCACGGACCGTCGGCGATGACCTGACCGGCCTCGACGCGGTCGCCCTCGAAGACGACCGGCTTCTGGTTGACGCAGGAGCCGGCGTTGGAGCGGCGGAACTTGTGCAGCAGGTACGTCCGGCGGTGGCCGTCATCCTGGTGGATGGTGACGTAGTCGGCGCAGAGATCCTCGATCACACCGCCGACCTCGGCGACCACCACGTCGCCAGCGTCGACAGCGGCCCGGTACTCCATGCCCGTACCCACGAGCGGCGCCTCGGCCTTGACCAGCGGCACCGCCTGGCGCTGCATGTTCGCGCCCATCAGTGCCCGGTTGGCGTCGTCGTGCTCGAGGAACGGGATCATGGCGGTCGCGACCGAGGTCATCTGCCGGGGCGAGACGTCCATGTAGTCGACGGCACCGGGGACGACGTCCTCGGTCTCGCCGCCCTTACGACGGCAGAGCACCCGGTCCTCGGCGAACGTGCCGTCAGCCTTCAGGCGCGCGTTGGCCTGGGCCTTGACGAACCGGTCCTCCTCGTCCGCGGTCAGGTAGTCGATCTGGTCGGTGACCCGACCCTCGACGACCTTCCGGTACGGCGTCTCGATGAAGCCGAACGGGTTGACCCGGGCGAAGGTGGACAGCGCGCCGATCAGGCCGATGTTCGGGCCTTCCGGCGTCTCGATCGGGCACATCCGGCCGTAGTGGGACGGGTGCACGTCACGGACCTCGAAGCCGGCCCGCTCCCGGGACAGACCACCCGGGCCGAGCGCGCTCAGCCGACGCCGGTGGGTCAGGCCCGCCAGCGGGTTGGTCTGGTCCATGAACTGGGACAGCTGGGACGTCCCGAAGAACTCCTTGATCGCCGCCACCACCGGGCGGATGTTGATCAGGGTCTGCGGGGTGATCGCCTCGACGTCCTGCGTGGTCATCCGCTCGCGGACGACACGCTCCATCCGGGACAGGCCGACCCGAACCTGGTTCTGGATCAGCTCGCCCACGGTACGGAGGCGCCGGTTGCCGAAGTGGTCGATGTCGTCGGCCTCGTAGCCGTCCTCACCGGCGTGCAGCCGGCACAGGTACTCCACGGTGGCGACGATGTCGTCCTCGGTCAGCGTGCCGGTGGTGATCGGCACACCAACTTCGAGCTTCTTGTTGAACTTGTAGCGCCCGACCTTGGCGACGTCGTACCTCTTCGGGTTGAAGAAGAGGTTGTCGAGCAGGGTCTGGGCGTTCTCGCGCGTCGGCGGCTCGCCAGGGCGCAGCTTGCGGTAGATGTCGAGCAGAGCCTCGTCGGCGCCGGCGATGTGGTCCTTCTCGAGCGTGGTCATCATCAGCTCGGACCAGCCGAACTTCTCACGGATCCGCTCGGCCGACCATCCGATGGCCTTGAGCAGGACGGTGACGGCCTGCCGACGCTTGCGGTCGATACGTACACCGACCGTGTCGCGCTTATCGATGTCGAACTCCAGCCAGGCACCCCGACTCGGGATGACCTTGACGCTGGAGAGGTCGCGGTCGGAGGTCTTGTCCGGCTGCTTGTCGAAGTACACGCCCGGAGACCGGACGAGCTGGCTGACCACGACGCGCTCGGTGCCGTTGATGACGAAGGTGCCCTTGGGCGTCATCATCGGGAAGTCACCCATGAACACCGTCTGGCTCTTGATCTCGCCAGTGGTGTTGTTGGTGAACTCCGCGGTCACGAAGAGCGGAGCGCAGTAGGTCAGGTCCTTCTCCTTGCACTCCTCGATCGAGGCCTTGACCTCGTCGAAGCGCGGCGCTGAGAAGGAGAGCGACATGGTGCCGGAGAAGTCCTCAATGGGACTGATCTCTTCAAGGATCTCCGCGAGACCCGATCGTGCGTGCGGGTCGTCCGCCGACCGGCCCTGCCAAGCCTCGTTGCCGACGAGCCAGTCGAAGGACTCGTTCTGAATGGCAAGGAGGTTGGGGACCTCGAGGTGTTCGGTGATCCTGCCGAATGAAACTCGGCGGGGAGCGAATGCGCTCGACGTACGACTGGTCTTCGCAGGGCGGGAAGCTGCCAAGATGCGTCCTTCCGAGGACCGGTGCTGCAGAACGGCTGGTACGCGTGCACTCCAATGACCCCACCAGAAATATCCGTAAACGGACATTTCCGAGCAGGGGTCAAGTCGGAAGGCAGCGCAAACTAGCAGTGTAGCCGAGAGGCTAACCGCTGTCCAGCCCACCCCGCAGGTTGTTTGCGGAGCGCGCCTCGGCCCCCGTCAACCGGGGTCTGCCGGGCCGCTCAGAACGCAACTCCCCACTGGGCCGCTCGGGTTACAGCGGCCGATGGTGCCGCCGCTGTCATACCCACGTCGTGGCCGTCGCAAGCGCGGTGTCTTGCTGGTGTCAGCGTGCCTGGCAGCCCCGGGCCGCGTCAAGGGCCGGTATCCGGGTTGTCCCTTGTTTCCCACTGGAGGGCGACCCGACACGCTCGCTCGGGTCAAGGGTACCCATGGTTGGAGCCCAGCTCAGGACCGGTCGCAGCCAGATCCACCAACACGGCGGGCGGTGATCCGTGTCGGATCACCGCCCGCCGTGACGCGATGGTGTCCCAGCTCACGAGCCGGGTACGCGTTGGTGGAACGTCAGGTCACTTGAGGGTGACCTTGGCGCCTTCACCCTCGAGCTTGGCCTTCGCCTTGTCGGCGGTCTCCTTGTTGACCTTCTCCAGGATGGCCTTCGGCGCGGACTCGACCGCGTCCTTGGCCTCCTTGAGGCCCAGGCCGGTCAGCTCACGCACGACCTTGATGACCTGGATCTTCTTGCCACCGTCAGCCTCGAGGATGACGTCGAACTCGTCCTGCTCCGGCTCGGCCTCGGCCGCAGCGCCGCCGCCGCCGCCACCCTGGGCGATCGCGACCGGAGCGGCAGCGGTGACCTCGAAGGTCGTCTCGAACTGCTTCACGAACTCAGAGAGCTCGATCAGCGTCATCTCCTTGAACGCGTCGAGCAGCTCGTCGGTGCTGAGCTTCGCCATATCTGGCGTCCTTTCCTGATTCTGTTAAGTAAGAACTGGTGCGCCGTGGGGGCCTCAGGCCGCCTCGGCGCCCTCCTTCTCGCGCTTGTCCTGCAGTGCAGCCGCCAGACGGGCGGTCTTCGACAGCGGGGCCTGGAACAGGGCCGCGGCCTTGCTCAGGTTGCCCTTCATCGCGCCGGCCAGCTTGGCCAGCAGCACCTCGCGGGACTCCAGGTCGGCGAGCTTCGTGACCTCGGCCGCGGTGATGGCCTTGCCCTCGAAGACACCGCCCTTGATGACGAGCTTCGGGTTGGCCTTCGCGAAGTCGCGAAGCCCCTTCGCCGCCTCGACGACGTCGCCCGAAACGAAAGTCAGCGCGGTAGGACCGGTGAACAGCTCGTCGAGGCCGGTGATGCCCGCGTCCGTCGCAGCACGCTTGGCCAGCGTGTTCTTCGCGACCGTGTAGCTGGTATCGGCGCCGAGCGAGCGCCGAAGCTGGGTGAGCTGGGAAACCGTCAGACCGCGGTACTCGGTCAGCACGGTGGCGCCCGAGCTGCGGAAGCTCTCGGTCAGCTCAGCGACGGCCGTGGCCTTGTCGGCCCGGATCGGCTTGTCCGCCATGTCCCTCCTCTCTCGTTACTCGAGGCTGGTCCCCGTCTCGGCCGAAGCCGGAACGGGGGCGGAGGCAGCGCGACAACGAAAAGCCCCGGCGCAGGGCGCACGGGGCGAGGGCCGGCGGATCGTCATGGTCGGCGGACCACGCTCACTGCCGAATTACGCTTGCCGCCCTACGCGGGTCGCCCGTTGTCGCGGGACCTTCGACCGTGCCGAAGCACGGCGACCAGCGGTCTCTGGGTGGTTCCTCATCCATGAGAACACGGATGACGGTTGAAGAGTACGCGCCCCGACCAGCAGCGCCAAATCGCTCCGGGTGAGCCGCGTCACCCGTACCGGAGCCGGTCAGCCCTGGGCCCGCCGGCGCCACAGGTAGCCGCCGACGACCGCGGCGCTCCAGGCCAGCGCCCACCCGCTCAGCGCCAGCAGGGTCAGCGCGGCCGCGTCGCCGGCGGTGGTGCGGGCGGCCGCCATGATCGGCGGCGCCAGCCAGGGGGCCACCGAGCCGGTCAGGCCGAACACCACCGCGCCGACCCCGCCGAGGGCCAACACCGCGACGCCGTACCCCGCGCCGCCCACGGAGGCACGGCTGGCCAGCGCCCCAAGAGCAACCGCAGCGGGTACGACCAGCAGGTGCGCCCACAACCCCAGGGCCAGCCCGACCGGAATCGACCGGTCCCCCGGGTCGACCGGGCCGGACACCCCGCCGACCAGCCACGGAAAGAGCAGCGCGACTGCCACCGTCACCAGCGCCGCCACTGCGGCGGCGAGCAGCCCGGCCGACCGCTCCCGCGCCACCCCTACCGTCACCTGCGCCAGCCGACGTTGCACGTCCGGCTCGACGTCCAACAGGATCTTGGTCTGCCAGGCGAGCACCGGGAAGAGCACCACTGCGGAGACGCCGTACGCCTCCGCGGGCTGGGCGCGGCCACCGCCGTAGAGGGTGCCGAGCGTGATCAGGCCGGCGAGCAACGGTGCCAACGCCCGGCCGGTGCGCAGGAAACCGGCCAACCGCATCCGGACCAGGGCGCTCACCGGGCCTCCCCCGCCGCCGACTCGACCGCGGCGTCAGCGGCCTCCGGCTGCTCCGCTGTCAGCTCCCCGGCCATCCCGAGCGGCGGCTCGGCGGGTCGGGCGGCGCCGGTCGACCGGGGCGGCTCGACGGGTAGGACCTGGGATGCGGCGGTGGAGGCGTCGGGGCGCACACGCAGCACCTGGTGGCCCTCGGCGCGCAACCGGGCGACGGTGCCGGCGACCCGCGCGGCCGGCACGGCGACCTCGACCACCGCGATCGTCTCGTCCGTCGACGACGTCTCCTCAGAGAGCGAGCCGTCGGCCACCAACCAGCGGCGCGCGGCCGGGAGCCGGACCGTCTCGCCACGGTGGTCGCTGACCAGGACGGACCCGTCGGCGGCGAGCACCTCGGCGATCAGCTCGGGCACCAACTCACGGGTGGCGGCGTCCAGCCCCTCCCACGGCTCGTCGAGCACCAGCAGGCCCGGTGGGCGCAGCAGCGCCTGGGCGAGGCCGACCTTCTGCGCGGTGCCCTTGGACAGCTCCGGCAACCGGACCGAGCGGAAGGCGGACAGCCCGAGCCGGTGCGTCCAGAAGGTCACCGCCTCGTCGGCCGCAGCCCTGCCCAGCCCTGCCACCCGGGCCATCCCGGTCAGATAGCGGGTCACCGTGAACGGTTGGTCCGCAGGAAACCGCTCCGGCACCCAGCCCACCCGTGCCGGCCGGTCGGTGACCCGGCCCCGGCCCGGACGGAGAACCCCCGCTGCCACCTGGAGCAGTGTCGACTTGCCCACCCCGTTGCGGCCCAGCACGATCGCCACCTCGCCGGGACCGATCCGCACGTCGATGCCCTGCAGCACCCACGGCCCCCGCCGGTGGTACCGCAACCAGACGTTCTCCAGCCGCATGGCGTCGAGCCTGCCACACCTGGAACGCGCCGGGGCGCCGCCACGGTCGTGGCGGCGCCCCGGCGGAGCGATCTGTCGACTCAGGCGTCGGCCTGGTCCTCCCGAAGGTTCTTCACCAGGTTCGGGTCGACCGGGACGCCCGGGCCCATCGTGGTGGTCAGGATGACCTTGCGAAGGTACTTGCCCTTGGCCGCGGACGGCTTGGCACGCAGCACCTCGTCGAGCACCGCAGCGTAGTTGTCCACCAGCTGGGTCTCCGTGAAGGAGGCCTTGCCGATGATCAGGTGCAGGTTGGAGTGCTTGTCCACCCGGAAGGTGATCTTGCCGCCCTTGATGTCCGACACCGCCTTGGTGACGTCCATGGTCACCGTGCCGGTCTTCGGGTTCGGCATGAGACCGCGCGGGCCCAGGATCCGCGCGATCCGGCCGATCTTGGCCATCTGGTCCGGCGTGGCGATCGCCGCGTCGAAGTCGAGCCAACCACCCTGGATGCGGGCGACCAGCTCATCGGTGCCCACCTCGTCCGCACCCGCGGCGGCGGCCTCTTCGGCCTTCGCGCCGCTGGCGAACACGATCACGCGGGCGGTCTTACCGGTGCCGTGCGGCAGGTTGACCGTGCCGCGGACCATCTGGTCCGCCTTGCGGGGGTCGACGCCGAGGCGCATGGCGACCTCGACCGTGGCGTCGAACTTGACGTTGGTGGTCTCCTTGGCCAGCTTCACGGCCTCGGTGGGGGTGTAGAGCTTCGACCGGTCGATGACATCGGCGGCCTTGCGGTAGCTCTTGCTGCGCTGCATTGCTGATTACTCCTGTGGTCTCTGGCGGGCCGCTCGGCGCGAACCCTCCCACGGTCGGAACGAAGGCCGGGGCCGACGTCAGTCGTTGACGGTGATGCCCATCGACCGGGCGGTGCCGGCGATGATCTTCTCGGCCTGGGCGATGTCGTTGGCGTTGAGGTCGGCCATCTTCTTCTCGGCGATCTCACGCAGCTGGGCGCGGCTGACCGAGCCGACCTTCTCGGACTGCGGAACACCCGAACCCTTCTGCACACCGGCAGCCTTGATCAGCAGCCGGGCAGCGGGCGGGGTCTTCAGCACGAACGTGAAGGACCGGTCCTCGAACACGCTGATCTCGGCGGGGACGATGTCGCCCCGCTGAGACTCGGTCTGCGCGTTGTAGGACTTGCAGAACTCCATGATGTTCACGCCGTGCTGGCCGAGCGCGGGGCCGACCGGCGGCGCCGGCGTGGCCTGGCCCGCCGGCAACTGAAGCGTGAACGTCTTGACGAGCTTCTTCTTCGGAGGCATGTCACTTCCTGGGGCTTGGAGCTGGGAAAATGCGGCTGTCGCCGCCCTCGGGCGCGCACGGTCAGCGCGGTGCGACAGCGGCGACATTCAAGAGTAGCGCAGGCCGCAGCCCACTCGTCCGCCGAGGTCGAGCGAGAGCGTGTACGCCGACGTCGGCGGCGGGTCGGGCCCGCCGCCGACGACCAATCAGATCTTGGCGACCTGGTTGAAGTTGAGCTCCACCGGAGTCTCACGGCCGAAGATCGACACCAGCACCTTGAGCTTCTGCTGGTCGGCGTTGATCTCACTGATCGTGGCCGGCAGCGACGCGAACGCGCCGTCGGTGACGGTGACGGAGTCGCCCACCTCGAAGTCGAGGACCTTGATCTCCGGCTTCGCCTTCTTCTGCTCGGTCTCGACCGCCGGCGCCAGCCACTTCAGCACCTCGTCGAGCGAGAGCGGAGCGGGCCGGTCGGCCCGGTCGGTCGCGCCGACGAAGCCGGTCACACCAGGGGTGTTCCGGACACAGGAGTAGGACTCGGCGGTCAACTCCATCCGGACCAGGATGTAGCCCGGGAAGACCTTGGCCTGGATCTGCGAACGCTTACCGTTCTTGACCTCGACCTCTTCCCGGGTCGGCACCTCGACCTGGTAGATGAAGTCCTCCATGTCGAGGCTCGTGATCCGGGTCTCGAGGTTGGTCTTGACCTTGTTCTCGTAGCCGGCGTACGAGTGCACCACATACCAGTCACCCGGGGCGTAGCGCAGCTTCTGCCTCAGCTCCGCGACGGGGTCGTAGTCCTCGTCCGGTGCGGGCTCGGTCGTTGGGAACTCCGGCTCGCTGGCGGCCTCAACCGACTCGTCACCAGCCGCCGTCGCGACCGTGGACTGCTCGTCCACCGGTCCGGCGGTCTCGTCGTACTCAGGCACGCTCGCTCACTTCCGTCACTATGGCTGGAGGCAGCCGGTCAGTCCGAGTTGCCAAAGACAAACAACACGACCTTGGCGAAGCCGAAGTCCAGCACACCCACGATCGTCAGCATCACCGCGACGAACGCCACCACCACGGCGGTGTAGGTCAGCAACTCCTTGCGGGTCGGCCAGATGACCTTACGCAGTTCGGCTACGACCTCGCGGAAGAACCGCGCGATGCGGCCGAAGACGCCCACCCGACCCGTTTCCGACCGCGTGGTCGGCCGGCTGTCCGCCGACTCCGCCCGGGCACGGGACCGCGTGGCGGTGCCTCCCCGGGAAACCGGCTCGTCCGCGCCGGAGGCGTCGTCGTCGGCCACGTCGTCGACGACCTCGTCGTCCAGACGATCGTCGCCGTCGTCGTCGCGCCGCTTGTTGTCGGCCACTTCGCCCTCCGTCGCGGAATCTGGGGTCGCACGCCGAGTGGCGTACGCGGCGCTGGTCACGCCGGCCGGACCCAACCGTCCCGCGACGGGCCGCGGCCGGTGGATCACCAGGAGGGCCCGATTGCCTCGGAGCCACCCCGCCGATGCCACCACCACGGGCCGGACGCCGCCAAGCTGGCGGCGCGACCCACGGGAACGGTCAGGCCTGAGGCGCAGGGGTGACAGGACTTGAACCTGCAGCCTGCGGTTTTGGAGACCGCTGCTCTGCCAATTGAGCTACACCCCTATGTGGCAACACTCGCCCCACGCGGCCACAGACGACCGAGCAGGGGTCACTTGCCCCACGGCGGACCAGTGTACGGGTAGCCGCCCGACTTTCCCAACCGGTCTCTCCGCCACGCGTGGCGGGCTCGGTTCAGCGTGCCGTCCGGATGGTTGCCCGCGCCTGCGACAGCACCTTTTCACCAAGGCAGGTGGCGGTCACCTCGAGTCGGGTGAGACCGTCCTCGGTCACCTCGCGGACCCGCGCGGTCACCTCGATCTCGGTCCCCTGGTCGTCGTCGGGGACCACCACCGGCCGGGTGAAACGCACGCCGTACTCGACCACGGCGTCCGGCGACCCGGCCCACTCGGTGACCGCCCGCCCGACCAGCGCCATGGTGAACATGCCGTGGGCGATCACCCCGGGCAGACCCACAGTGGTGGCGACCCGGTCGCTCCAGTGGATCGGGTTGAAGTCGCCCGAGGCGCCGGCGTAGCGGACCAGGTCCGCGCGGGTCACCTGAAACGTCTGTGCTGGCAACTCCATCTCACGCCTCCCCGCGAATGACATACCTGGCCCAGACCGCGACCACGGGTTCGCCGCCGACGGTGCTCACGTCGGTGCGCGTGGTCAGGAAGCCGTGCCCGCCCCTGGCGCTGACGTCCTCGATGGTGTTGGTGCAGACCAGCTCGTCGCCGGCGACGACCGGCCGGGTGTACGCGAACCGCTGGTCGCCGTGCACCAGGCGGCTGTAGTCGACACCCAGGGCCGGGTCCTCGATGATCTGGCTGCTCGCGGCCATCGTCACGATCACCGGAAAGGTCGGCGGGGCCACCACGTCAGGGTGGCCCAGCGCCCGCGCGGCCTCCGGGTCGTGGTGGGCCGGGTCGGTGGCGCCGATGGCGCTGGCGAACTCGCGGATCTTTTCTCGGCCCACCTGGTAGGGGGCGGTCGGCGGATACGTCCGGCCGACGAAGGAAGGGTCCAGAGGCATGCCGCGAACCTACACGGAAAGCCCAATCGCCGACCTGATCGGTAGGCGGCGGCGGAGCCGCACCAAACCGGTCAGATCGGCGATCGGAAAGCTTCGACAACGGCCGGCCGTGAGGCCGGCCAGCAGTCAGCGGGTCTCGCGGTGGACCGTGTGCCGACCGTCACGCGGGCAGAACTTCTTCAGCTCGATGCGGTCGGGGTCATTGCGCCGGTTCTTGCGCGTGATGTAGTTGCGCTCCTTGCACTCCACACACGCCAAAGTGATCTTCGGCCGGACATCGGTAGCCTTCGCCACGGCGGAGTGCCTTCCTCGCTAACGGAAACAACTACGACGCGCCAGCCTAGACGCTGACAGCGCGGACATGCAAAGTGGGCGCCAGAAGCGCCCATTTTCTTACGACCACCGGCAACGAGCCCGGAAGACGAGAGTAGCGGTGGCCGGACTTGAACCGGCGACACAGCGATTATGAGCCGCTTGCTCTACCATCTGAGCTACACCGCTGCGATGGGTCCAGCTGAACCCTCGAGCCCCCTTACGGAATCGAACCGTAGACCTTCTCCTTACCATGGAGACGCTCTGCCGACTGAGCTAAGGGGGCCTGCGCGATCTCCCCGTGGGGCGCGCAGGAGTAAGAGTACACGGCCCGGCTCGACAGGTGAAATCGGATCCCCGGTGATCGTCCGCGCCCTGCTCAGGGCACGACACGCAGGCGCGGAAGCTCCCCGTTGGCGACCGTCTCCGGCTCGACCTGGGCACCGAACCAGGCGGCCAACCGCTCGTACGGCAGCGGCCTGCTGAACAGGAAACCCTGCCCGATCTCGCAGCCGATGTCCTGGAGAAGCTCCAGGGTCAGCTCGCTCTCCACCCCCTCGGCGACCACCGCCAGGCCGAACTGCTGGGAAAGGGTGACCACCGCGTTGACGATCGCCAGGTCCCCCGGATCGGTCGCCATGCCCTGCACGAAGGAGCGGTCCACCTTCACCTCGTGCACCGGCAGCCGGCGCAGGTGCGCCAGGGACGAGTCACCCGTGCCGAAGTCGTCCACCGACAGCCGTACGCCGAGATCCCGCAGCCGTTGCAGGGTGGGGATCGGCCGGTCCGTGCCGTCCAGCACCCCCGACTCGGTGATCTCCAGGGTGAGGCGCTGTGCCGGCACCTTGTACTCGGTCAACAACTCCTGGACCCGGTCCGGGAAGTGCTGGTCGATGAGCGTACGAGCCGAGAGGTTGACCGCGATGGGCAGCGGCTGGTCGGCCAGCGCCCAGTCCCGGCTGCGCCGAAGGCCCTCCCGGAGCACCACCTCGGTGAGCCGGCTCAACTGGCCCGTGTGCTCGGCCACCGCCACGAAGTCCTCGGGCGCGACCGTGCCGTGCGCCGGATGTTCCCAGCGGGCCAGACACTCCACACCCACCAGGCGCCGGTCCCGCAGAGTCACCTTGGGCTGGAAGTAGACCTCCAGCTCGTCCTGGTCCAGTGCTCGGCGCAGATCGCCGGCCAGACCCAACCGGCGCAGTGAACGGGACTCCAGGGCGGGATTGAACAGCTGCACGCTGCCCGGCACCGACTTGGCCGCGGTGGCGGCGAGGTCGACCCGGAGCAGCAGGGTCGCCGCGTCGCTGCCGTGATCCGGGTGTACGGCCACCCCGACGGCGGTGTCCACGTCGAGGGTGAGCGCGTCGAAGACCATCTCGTCGCGGATCTGGTCGCGCAGTTGGGCGGCCAACTCGAGCGCGGCCTCAGCGCTCTCCAACCGCAGCGTCACCAGGAACTCGTCCCCGCCGGCGCGGCCAACCAGAGCCGACGACGGCGCGCTGGCCCGCAACCGATTGGCGACCTCGGTGAGGACCTTGTCCCCGGCCGCGTGCCCCAGGGACTCGTTGACCTGGCGCAGCCCGTCGACGTCGAAGAGCAGCAGCGCCACCACCTCGCCCGGCGCGCGGATCTTGACCGACTCGTCCAGCGCTCCGGTGATCCGCCGCCGGTTGGGCAGTCGGGTCAACGTGTCGTGGTGTGCGTCGTGCCGGAGCCGGTCGACCAGCCGCGAATTCTCCAGGGCCACGGCCGCGTGCGCGGCGACCGTCTCGAAGACGGGGATGTCACCGGGCGTGAAATGGCCGACGTCGCTGAGCCGGTTGACCACCTCGAGCGTGCCGATCACCGCCTGCCCCGAGTAGAGCGGCACCACGATGATGTCCTTCACACCGGTGGCGCGCAGCGAGCCCCGCAGGCTCTCCTCGTCCCCGAGGCGAACACCCATGGCCAGACTGCGGCGCTGACGGCGAGCCTCCTCGCGAACGACCACCGGCGTCGGCGACGTGTCCAAAAGGCCGGCGTCGTCGACCCGCGCCGTCAGCATCACCTCCGGGTGACGCCCCTGGGCCGGCAGCCACAACGTCGCGTACTCGGCCTGCATGAGCCCCCGGATCCGACCGAGGAGGACGTCAGCCAGGTTGCCGCTCTGCCCGTTGGCGGTCATCGCCTTGGTGAGTTCGTACATGTCGCCGAGCGTCCGGTGCTGACGGAAGAACTGCTCGTACGACCGGTAGACCTTCGCGAGCGCGGCCGCAAGCACGACGATCAGCACGGACGACCACCAGGTCGTCCGCACCGCGATCAGGACGACCAGCCCGACGACGATGTTGACACCGGAGGTCAGCAGGGGCGGCAACGCGTTGCGCAGCACGCCCAGTGCCGCCTGCCAGCCGTGCATGATCGCGATGACGCCGGCCACACCAGCCAACGTCGAGATGAGGATCGTGCTGACCGCGACGAAGAGCACGGCCCACGTCCGTGGCCCGACCTCCCCCTGAATGGGCGGGAGCGCCAGCAGCACGAGCCCGGCCAGCGATGCGGCGGCAGAGGCGTTCGCGACGTTGAAGGCCAGTTTCGCGAGGCCGAACCGGTACCGCAGATGGGTGATCAGCGTCGAGAGCGTGTACGCCGCGACCACCATCAACGGTGGCAGGAAGAAGAACGCCAACACGAGTGGGATCTCGGTCAGCCGCGACCCGAAGGACTGGCGCCCGATGACGAAGTTGAGCATCGGTAGGCCGGCGATCACCATCACGGCCAACAGGACGGCGGCGAGCCCCCAGGATCGGAGATGGTCCTGACTGGCCAACCCGATAGCCGTCGAGAAGATTGCGGCCGCGAATGCCAACGGCCCGGTGATGAACCAGGCGTATTGGGCAGGGCGGCTAGGAGACCCTGAGCCACCCGCTGCGGGCCGACGCTCGGCCATACCACTCCTTACCGGTCACTGCCACAGAACCATGCACGGCCGGCGAACGAAGCTGGCGGACAACGCCGATCACGGTGTTGGCCGCCTGCCCGACCTAGCGGAGTGGTGCCGTCCAGACGAAATCGAAGGCTTGGAACTCTCCGTAACCGGAGGCTCCGCCAGCCATCACGGCGAGGGCCAGAACTGCGAACACCATGCCGACCCGCCGGGCCAGCCTTTGACCAGACATCGCGTGCTCCTCGTGGCAGGGGTGTCGGGAAGGCAAGATTCCACGATGGTGCCACACCGGGGGCAGCCCGCAAAGCGGTCGGACGGCTGAGCAGCGCAGGCCGTCCAGTCGGCCCGAGCGCTTCAACGACGGATGCCCAGCAAGGTCGTTGGCTCGCCCCAGGAGACGCGCAGATGATGCATGTTCAAGTTATAGCCACAATTTGGATCTACGTCATGGATGCCACTTCCGGTTGCAAAGCCCGCCTGGAACCCAAAGCCGACAAGCGTGGGGGGCGGCACCGGAACCTCTCCACCACCGGAACTCCCCTAGAACGACGGGCGCCGGTCGGCAATTGGCAACCGGTGACCAGTTGAACACAACAATCCCCTCGGATCCATAGGATCGGAGTCTCTCGATTATCACCGCCCACGGAGGATGGTTCGAGACTCTGTAGCCTTCGCGACCGATCGGCGAGCCCCACAAGGCTCGTCCCAGGCCGCGAAGTGGCCGCCGCGGTCAACCTCGTTGAAGTACCGAGGCCGACTAGACCGTTTCGGCCCAGTTCCGCGGAGCGGCCCAGACCTCGCCGGGGACGTGGTGAAGCCGACGGGACCGAGACCGGCAGAGGCTGTCCAGGACGCGGCGGACCATCCCGGGCGAGTCCAGCTCGACGACCGGAAGGGACGCGGTTTCCAGCCAGGCAAGCGCCGCCGCGTGCTCGGCCGGGATCTCTCGGACCAGTGGTGGGGGTTGAGACCGTAGAGGTACGCGCCCCACGGAGCAAGGCTGCAGTGACGGCTTCCCGCCCCGGACCGCTACGCGGCCGGGACGGGAAGCCACCGAATACCGTCGGGCAGCCGCCCCCGCGCCGAGGTGCGGCAGTCGATCCGCTGGCTACGGGCGTGAAGCGTCTTCCCTGTCCTGACTAACCGCGAGGCAAGCGACGACGCGGGAGGCGTCAGGTGCGAGGAAGAGCTGGAAAAACCAGGGCGTCTCGGCGCCGCCGACCTGACCGATCAGCAACTCTCCCAGTTCTTCGGCCGAGATCAGCCGATTCACCGCCTGGACGAAGCCGAGCATCCGGATGCCACGCGTACGGGTGTGATGCTCTCGACGCCGGTAGGCGGTCACCAGGGCCCCAACCGGTGCCGCCCCGTCGAAGACCTTGAAGTCGTAGCCCGCTCGCAGAGCGTCGCGACATGACTCGTAGATGTCGCCGTCCTCAGCACTAAGAAGGATGATCAGGGTGTCTCGCTCCACCGGGCTATCCTGCCGGTCCGCCGACGTCCCATGCCCGGGAGTGACCAGACTCCGCAGCCGACGAACCAGACCACCGCAAGGCGTTACGGAAGCCGGGCCGCCGTCGAGGTCTGGGCTTCCAACTGCCGCACCAGTCCCAGAAACGGGACTGGCTTGCCCCGAGCGTCCCGCTGCCGGCCCGCACATACCTACCAAGGCCCGCCCCACGCCGGTACGCCGTCGAGAGGCGCCCAGGACCGATCTGCCTGAATCCAGCAACCGTGCGCCGCCCGAAGGTCGTGCGGGATCAGGTCGGTCAGGCCAGCCCGCTCGACCGCCCGGTCAAATCGGTACTTCCAGCCGTTGTAGCTCTGCGGGCGTCCGGCGGTCCGCTGCTGCCGGCCGGGGAAGAGGAACGCGTCCGGGTCATCGGGCAGCTCGGCTAGGTACTGTCGAAGCCGATCGACCACCAAGGCCGGCAGGGCGAACTCCCGGCGCTGGTGACTCTTCGGGGTGTCTATGACCGGGCCGCCGGGGAGCTGGGCGACGGACTCGGCTCAGGTAGCCGAGGCAGCTTGACTCCCCGGCCCGGGGTCACCGGGATCAGCCCGTTGTCGACGGCCGAGGCCATGATCTGCGACAGCAGCCGGTACGCCTGCCGAACCTGAGAGGGATGGGGGCAGCCCGGCGGTCAATCAATCGCAGCTGTAGGCGATGAGCTGCCTTCAAGCCCGGTGAACCAGCCGAGCATGTCTTGAGGGCTCACGTCGTAGCCGGTGGCTCGTTCCCCGCTCCAGTTGACGCCGATCAGGACTCCCTGCTCCGCTAACCAGGGCACAAAATCGCGCAGCCACTGATCGAACGGCATGGAGACGATCTCGAGCCCGTTGTAAGCGGGCACCTGTTCGACCACACGTTGCGCTCGTGACCGCAGCGACCAGAAGGGCATCGCCCGGCTCCCATCGGGCTTGTGAGGCGCGATGTAGGAGCCGTCATTTTCCAGGAGGGTCCAAACACGCCCGGCAGCAGGAGCCTCGCTCCTGAACGCAGCAGAGTGAGCGGCACTGACAGTCAAACCGTGCCTCCCAACCATGCCGGCGCTTCTGCGGACCTCACCGACAACTCGCCTACGTGCCCGTTGCGTGCCCGATCACCCAGTAAACCGGGGGCGCTCGCGGTCAACGGCAGCAGGAGACGACAAAGGCCCCCAACCTGTGTTTCCGCAGGTAAGAGGCCTCGCCGTTCCCTGGTGGCGGGTAGAGGATTCGAACCTCTGAAGCTTTCGCGACGGATTTACAGTCCGCTCCCATTGGCCGCTCGGGCAACCCGCCAGGGCACCCCACCGCGTCGTAACGCGGCGGCGGAAGCAAGGATAGCGGCTCCCCCCGGCGCCTACGCAACCGGGTACGGTCAGGGGGTCGTGCCGCTGGTCGCGGCCGACGGCAGGCCCAGACCGCCGGACAGCAGGAGCAGAAACATGGCAGCGAACCCGTCGTTCGACATCGTGAGCAAGGTTGACCGTCAGGAGGTCGACAACGCCCTTCGGCAGGCGGAGAAGGAGCTTGCGACGCGGTTCGACTTCCGCGGCACCGGCGCTGAGATCTCCTGGTCTGGCGAGGAGGCGATCGGCCTTCAGGCGGAGACCGAGGAGCGCGTCCGCGCCGCGCTGGATGTGTTCAAGGAGAAGCTCGTCAAGCGGAACATCTCGCTGAAGTCGCTGGATGCTGGGGAGCCGCGTCCGTCGGGCAAGATCTTTAAGATCGACTGCAAGGTGATCCAGGGCATCGAGACGGACAAGGCCAAGGCGATCAGCAAGAAGATCCGCGAAGAGGGCCCCAAGGGCGTGCAGGCGCAGATCCAGGGCGACCAGCTGCGGGTCACCGGCAAGAAGAGGGACGACCTCCAGGCGGTCATCTCGCTGCTCAAGGGCGAGGACTTCGGCGTCGCCCTCCAGTTCAACAACTACAGGTAGGGCGTCGCCGTAGTAGCCGGTCGTCAGGTTGGTCGCATACAGTCACCTGCTCAAACGTCGTCGCCATTGGTCGGCGTTGGCCATCGTTGATGAGCCCCTGACGGCCTGGCGACGGCCTAGGAACACCTCACTGGTCGGTAGACAGCCCGCTCATCTACTTCGTCGACCCTCGTCAAAACCTGCGGTATCTTGCACCCGTGACGCTTCTGCCACTCTCTGGCTCGCAGTTCGACCGTCTGGGTAAGCGTCTGGCCGACGGCACCGCCAGCGATGATGACGAGAAGATGTTCGAGGAAGTTCGCATCCGATACGGACGCGCGCTAGAGCTTGCCCAAGCTGGCCTTTCTGCCTTGGAACTCCCCGCGACCGGCAGGGTAAAGACGACAGGGACTCTCGTTGACAAGCTACGCCGAACGCCCGGCCTAACGATACGGGGCGTACATGACCTCGCTGGCAGTCGTGTGCTTGTTCGGCCGGTAACCCTACCAAAGGGCTTCCGGGTTCAGGATGCAGAATGCAAGAGGGATTTCGAAGTGCGAGACGGGCTCTTCGCGCAGGAAATAGCGGTACGCAAGATATTGAACGTGTTTGTACCTCCCTTAGCGTCGAAGGCCCCTAAAGAAATTGACCGACGCGCTAATCCAAGTCATGGATACCGAGCAGTACACGTGATTGTGTTTCTTGAAGGCGTTCCTGTCGAAGTGCAGGTCCGAACAGAACTACAACACATGTGGGCTGAGGCCACGGAGCGTCTTGGAGACCGATGGGGACGGGGGCTACGTTACGGAGCCGGCCCGGACGAACCGGAAAAATTAGTATTCCCCCCTTCGGTAATAACGCGAGGGCGGTTCGTGAAGCTGCTGCAAGACCTCGCTGGCAGCATTGCCACATACGAGGAAGCTCAGTACACCGTCGACAAGGCAGAGGTGCAGCTTTCGTTCACCGAGCAGCCAGCATCCGACAACCTGTGGCACGATGTAGAGGAAGCGCGGGATACTCTTGGGCAGGCCCGCCACCAGATCCGAGGTGCTCTCGGGGACGTTGCGGACGTCGTTGAAGGGCTAGGTACCCATGGGTAACTTTTTGATGGTGTACGACCGAGCCAAGGGTGACGTGCTGCGACTGGACCGGTTCCCGAACCAGGAAGCCGCAATGCGGCAGCGCTTCGCCTTGGAGCGCTCAAATAAGGACAACCCGGACATAGAGATCGTCGTGTTTGTCGCTGACTCTGAGGATGAGCTCCGCCGAACGCACGCCCGATACTTTAAGTCGTTCAGCGACCTTGTCCGAGGCTTCTCCCTGCGCGTCGCCTAGCAACGCGGCTGCCATCCCGTCTGCCGTCGACCCGCCCTCCTGGGGAGCGGGCCACCGCCCGGCCCGCCACGTCAAGCGGGCCTTGACGCATGTTCGGACGCTGGCGGGTCGGGCGGTGGTCTGCTCGGCTTGCCCGGGTCGATGGCAGGCGGGATAGGCCTACCGCAACCACCCATGGGCCGTGACCCGCCGACGCAGCCCTGGCCATCCTGGAGCCGGAGCGCCCCCGCCGGAGGCGCAGTGACCGCAACCCCGCGACCGCCGCCGGCTCGCCGACGCGGGCGGCGTGCGCTCCTTTCACGCCGCGCGGTGCTGGCCGCGCGGCCCGGCCGGCTGCCGGCCCACCACCACCCGGTCAACCGCCCTGTCGTTCTGCGGCGGCCCCTTGGGGCTTTCCGCTTTCCGCGCCAGCTGCCGGGCGTGTTGCGTGGCCGGAGTCGGAGCGTCAGCGGAGCGACGGACGCGCGCCCAGGCGGCGGCGCGTGCGGCCCGTTCAGGGCCGCCTTGAAGACGTACAGAAACTTTGAACCACTTCGTGCCGGCAGTCCGGCCGCTGGCCTCACTCCGGTGGTTGCGTGGCTGCATCACGGGAGTGCTCACGCCAGGGACTCCCGTCAGCCTGGACGAGACGCCGCACCATCCGACGAGCCTCGTCCTCCGTGTCGAACTCCCAGCGGAGCACCCTGCCCGTCTCGGAGTCGCCCGCCCTGGCGACGACGTGCCACCGCACCTCCCGAGCAAGCCACACGTCACGTCGGGTCAGTCGTCCCCACACGCCGTTCCACCAACGCGTGACCAGCTCCTTCGCCACATGAACATCGTACACATGTTCGATAGGCGGAAGTGAGAAGCGGCGCGGGAGTAAGGAATGCCAGAATGGTGGGCGTGGGAGCTGGCCCAGACACAACCGCGGAGTGGTGGACGACCTCCGACGTGGCCGCGTACCTCGGGGTCAAGGTGGCAACCGTCTCCAACTACCGGAAGCGGGGCCAGATGCCCGAGCCCGACGCGACCGTCGGTCGGACCCACATGTGGCGCCCGATCCGCGTCGTGACCTGGCACGAGAACCGACCGCGTCCCGGAGTCGGCGGTCGCCCCAGTCCAGTCAGCACAGGCGTGAGTGAACCCGATGTCAGCTCGGGCTAAGGGTCCGTAACTCGTCCAAGTACGACAGGACCTCCGGCTCGTTGGGGTACCGCTCCCGCAACAAGGTCGCCAACTCCCTAGAGCACATCAAGAGAGACGGCAACGACTTGCGGTCGCCCTCCAAGGCCCGGCGTCCCTCAGCGACCGCAAGCTCAAGGTCGCCTGAGCGGGCAGCGACTACCCCGAGCGTGACCCGCGCTTCCGCGATTCGCATCGGCTTACGCTCGGTGCCATCCGGGTCGGTTGACGAGCGAATTACCTGCCCGGCGTACATCTCCGCTAGGCGATCCTCGCCTGCCAGCCGGTAGCAATCCATGGCGTAGAAGTCGAACTTTGCTGGATCCACGACGAAGTGGTGATCCGTGTTCTCGGGATACGGCAGCGAATCAAGCAGCGCCCGGCCCTTGTCTAGCGCCATCTCAACTTGCCGTCTGTCACCGAGTCGGGCCCACGCCTTGGCACGCTGGGCGGCAAGCTGCACGGCAGCACTGCTGCTGGCCGCGATCGACTCGCCGGTCTCTGCCGCAGCGATGACACCTCGATAGTCGCCCTGTGTCAGCGCGTACCAGGCTCGCATCTCGTAAGCCCATCCGGAGACAGCAGTGTTTCCCGCCTCCTCGCCGAGCGTCAACGCCGCCTTGCGCGTTCCCTCAGCAATGCGGCGTAGCCCCATGTCGTATTCGACGCAGCCAACGAGCAACGCGACCCATCCCGCAAGGCTCAGCACCTCCTGGTGCTGCGCGAGGGTAAGCCGGCGATCCATCAGCGCAGTGATTCGGCGCAGCCACGCTCGCCCCTCGACCCGGAGCTGCTCGGATGACATGTACGGGTACTCGCTGCAAAGCCGGTCGGCGGTGATACGCAGCGCTTCCAACGTTGCGTTCGATACGTCGGAAGTCCGTAGACGAGCGAGGATTTCCACCGTTTCCATGCCGGTGCCGGCGATCAGTTCAGCATCAGCGTCATGCCGAACGGTCGGCGGAAAGAAGGCGGCTGTGACCGTCCCAAAAGTCTTCGCGATCAGCGACCTGTAAAAGCCGTCAGGCTCAGAGCTGCCGGCCTCCCACCTTTTCCAATTCCGCAGGAGCGTGCTATCCGCCGGCAGTTGCTCGCTGGCATGGGCTCGCATGGCGCGGACAGCCTCGCCCTGCGACCAGCCCCGCGCGGTGCGTTCAGCCCTGAGGCGCGATGCCCAGGCTGGTCGATCGAGGTCAGCAGCAACGTCAGCCATACAGCCAGTATCGCCCGGACACAGGGGACATGGCGAGGGGACTTTGCCCTGTCACCGCAGTGACACCTGTCGTTCTATCGCACTCAAGGTCATCGTTGTGGGTGTCAGCAGAACGCCGAAAGAAAGACGGCGACAGTCTGGCGTAGTACCAACTCAGTTGGTACTTTGATTTCGAGGCAGTCATCCAACAAGGGATGCGCCTAGACACAGGAGGTTCGTTGTGAAGCTGTACGTGGACACCCAGAGCAAGCAGGTCCAGGTGACGAAGGACCCGGAGCCGAAGAACGACCAGAACGGCAACCAGCGGTCGGAGAAGAACACTGGCCGGCTCATGTGGTCGACCCAGGTCTTCGTGCTCGACGAGACTGGCGGCGAGATCATCACCATCACCACGGCGGGAGAGAAGCCGGGCGTGACGGTGGGACAGCTCGTCGCTGTCGAGCAGTTGGAGGCTATTCCGTGGGCGACCAACGGGCGTAACGGCGTCGCGTTCCGTGCGATCACGCTGAAGCCGAAGGCTGGTAACTCGGCGGCTAAGTAGGTCCTCGATCACCGTGCTGTGTTCGCCACCGGTGTCCGTGGCAATCGAAGCGGCTGAGGTCCGCTGACCAACAAGTGAAGCAAGCAGTCCGAGGGCGGCTCTGGCGTCCAACGTTCTCGGCCTGGTGATCACGATCGGTGGTCACATCCCGCAAGAGCTGGCGCGGGGTCGGTACTGGCGTCCAAACCTGCCGACCCCGTGCCCTCCACTCATCCAACCCAATGTGCTTGGGAGGACTCGTCGTGTCCAAGTCTAGCCCCCGCCGGTTCGCCGGCAGGTCAACCGGAACGGTGACGGTCATCGAGGCCAAGGTCCACCGTTCCTCCGCGCGGAACGCCAAGATGGCGTTCATCCTGACGGCGGTCATCGTCGGCCTGTTGTCGGCCGTGGTGGCCGCTTCCTACTGGCACCCCATCGTCTCCCTGGTCGTCGGCGCGCTGATCGGCGTTCCGACCGGAGCCGCCGTGTGGCTGCTCGTCCGCGTCTGGCCGGTGATTCGGCTGCTGTGGTGGTGGAGCCTCGAAACCACCTTGGCGGTTCTGCTGCTCACCGCGTGGGTGCAGCTCGCCAACCACACCCCGACCCTGGTGACCCTGCTCGTGGTCGCCCTGGTCGTCGGCGTCCCCGCCGCCATCCGCCCGGTCCGCCGCCAGGTCAAAGCCTGGACATGGTGCCTGATCGTGCGGCACCGGCTGCGCGTGTGCTTCGCGCAGTTCATCATCGCCAACCAGTCCGGCAGCCTGCCGCTGATCCTCTGGGCCAAGCCCACCCCGGTCGGCGAACGAGTCTGGGTCTACCTGCGCCCCGGCCTGTCCGCCAAGGACCTAGAGGGCCGCCTCGACAAGATCGCGGTCACCTGTCACGCCTCCACCGTGCTCATCGAGCGCGCTTCGGAGAACAACGCCGCCTACCTGCGGTTCGACATCAAACGCCGTGAGGTGCTGACCGCTCACGTCGGTTCCCCGCTGGTCGACGTGATCGACCCGAGCGCCCCCGTCTCGGCATCGCCGTTGACGGTTCCCACTGCCCTGGACCTGCCGGACGTCGACGCTCCGACGATCAGGATCCCTGCCCAGGGCAAGCCGGCCACGAAGCAGCCGGCCGCGTCTACGGCCAACGGCAGTAAGCCCGCGGCTTCGTCCGCGTCGCCCGAAGCGGACGACGTCTCCGACTGGATCTGACCCCACCCAACCCGGACGCGAGGAGCCATGGCGGCTCGTTCGTGTGGCTCCTCGCGCCCACAACGCCCAGGAGGGCTGTCATGACCACCACGATTCCCACCACCGCTGATGCGGTGCCGGTGGGGCCCGGCCTGTCGATGTTCGACCCGATCTTCATCGGGATCGACGAGTTCGGCCAACCCGTCTACCTGGACGTCATCTACCGCAACCTGCTTACCGCAGGCGAACCCGGCGGCGGTAAGTCCGGCCTGATCAACAACATCTGCGGCCACGCCGCCCTGTGCGACAACACCCGCCTGGTGTTGTTCGACGCGAAACTCGTCGAACTCGGCCCCTGGCGCGACCTCGCCGACGCGTTCATCGGCCCCGACATCGACCAGGGCATCGACGTCCTACGTCGCCTCCTGGTCGTCGCCACCAACCGCTACGCCTGGCTGCTTGCCAACCGGCGCCGCAAGCTCGCCGACGGCGACGGCATGTCCGTCATCGTCACCATCATCGACGAACTCGCCATGTTCTCCACGGTGCTCGGCACCAAGCAGCAACAGGAGGAATTCTCCACTCTCCTGCGAGGGCTCGTCTCCCTCGGCCGGGCCTGCGGTATGCCCGTCGTTGCCGCGACTCAGCGCCCGTCGTGGGACATCATCCCCGCTTCGCTGCGGGACCTGTTCGGCTACCGGGCCGCATTCCGGTGCACCTCGCTGAACAGCTCGAACATCATCCTCGGCCAGGGCTGGGCCGAGCAAGGCTACACCGCCTCCGACATCTCACCCACCAACCAAGGCGCGGCCTACCTCCTCGCCGAAGGCGGCGTACCCCGCCGCATCAAAGCCGCCTACCTCACCGACACCGACATCTACAACATCGCCGACTACGCCGCCTGGACCCGCCGCCCCACCAGCAGCACTGGCACCCCGGCGGTCAACCCCACCGAGTGGGAGATGGCGGCATGACCACCCGCGAGCGCGCCTACGCCAAGGCCAACAACCAACGCGCCGCGCAGTTCACCGAGCTGTGGGTTACCGGCAGTCCTGAGGACATCGCCGCCTTGGTCCAGGCCGTCGCCCGCAGTGGGCGACTGGTCTACCTCTCCGCACCCACGCAGATGCCGGGTGACGACAACCGGCACCGCCGCTACCTGCGGCTGCGCGCCCGATAGCCGGTCGACAGGACCAGTCAACGCCTGCCAGCAACCGCTGGTCCTGCCGACCTCCACCAACCGCCCTACTGAAAGGACGTGGTTGCCATGAAGGCTACCCAAAACCCACCCACACAGATCCAGGTCACACCGGCCGATCTGCTGCGGATGGCTGCCCTCTACCTGCGCCGGCACGGCTGGCACCAGGGCACCTACTACGCCAAGACCCCCGACACCCTCACCCCGCCGGCCTGCGCCGCCGGGGCCATCGGCATCGCCTGCGCCGGACACACCGTCGAGCACTTCTCCCAACTCGACCCCGACGCCCTCGCCGACTACCTCGCCGCCCTGGGCGTGTTCGTCGACTACCTCGACACCACCGCCCCGGTCTTCCACATCGACGAGGACGGCTACCTGCTCGACGAGCACACCTCTCCCTACTCGTGGAACGACGACCCCGCCCGCACCGTCGAGCAGGTCATCACCGCCCTGACGGCGGCTGCCAACGAGTGGGACTCCCTCCGCACCAACGGAGGTGAGATCCGATGAACACCGTCAAGAAGTCCTTGACGCCCAACCTGCCACGGCAACGGCGTCGGGACGTGGTCGAGAACGACCAGTTCGCCGGCTTCGCTCGGCGCATCATCCGCGCCCACGGCCGCCGCGTCGCCACCGGAGACGTCGAAGCACTCCGCGACCTCATCGCCCTCTCCACCGTCATCGACGACGCCATCGGAGAAGCCGTGATCGGCCTGCGCGCGTTCGGCTACTCCTGGGCCGAAATAGGCTCCCGCCTCGGCATCACCCGCCAAGCCGCCCAACAGCGCTGGGGCGGTGACAAGCCATGACCGACCTACGCGCCGTCGACCTCGACAACCTGGCCGACCGCACCGGCATCCGGGTCGAGTTCTACGACCCGCTCGGCACCCGCTACGGATTCCCCACCTTCCCCTACCACTGCGCCCCTACCGGCCTGGCCACCCTGCGGCAGCTCCGCGCCGCCGGCCTCCGCCCCGGCGGACACGACCCGGTCGCCCAGATCCTCTGGCGACACCGCAGCAACCGCCGGGTCGCCTACCTCTACCGCGCTGACCTCGCCAAGGCGAAGCGCACCGCCACCCCCGCACAGCGGGAGGCCATCGCCAAAGCCCTACTCGCGCGCCGCACCTGCCGCCACTGCGAGCAGGTGAAGCCCTACTACATCCCCCGCCGCTACGGCTGCTGCCTCGACTGCCACGGAGGCCACCAATGACCACCACCACTCCGGCCAGCGCCGGCACCCGCTTGGAGGGCCTGGTCCTGGTCCTCATCCTCATCGCCGTCGGCGGCTCCGCCGGGGCCGCCTCGTTCACCCACGTTCACGACTGGACCATGGCCAACAGCCCCGACAACACCCCGGGATGGTTCGGCTGGGCCAACGCCGTCATCTCCGAACTCGTCCCCATCGCCGCCCTGCTCACCATCCGCCGACGCCGCCGCACCGGCGCTCCCATCGGCTACCCGATTGTCCTGCTCATCGCCGCCGCCGGCCTCTCCCTCGCCGCCCAACTCGCGGTCGCCAAGCCCGGACCGTCCGGGTGGCTTCTCTCGGCGGTTCCCGCGCTGGCGTTCATGGCCCTGGTCAAACTCGTCCTCGCCCCCGCACCCACCGCGCAACCCATGACGGCTCCCTCTGAGCCGGGGCAGCCGATCCGCGTTCAGGTGGCCGAGCAGGTCACCACCGAGCCGGCTCCACCGGCCGCCATCACCCTGGCTCCCGAGCCGACCCCGGCCGTCGAGCCGGACCCCGTCACCGTGCCGGCCTCGGAGCCGGTCGACGTCCCCGCCCACCTGCTGCCTACCGCCCGGTTCGCAGCCGTGCAGCACCAACAGGCCACCGGAGCACCAATCACGCCCACCGAGCTGGCCGACCGCCTCGACATCAGCCCGGCCGTCGCCGGGCAGCTCCTGGCCACCATCGGTGGTGTCCGATGACCATCGTTCTGGTCGACATCGAGCAGGTCACCCACACCTGCCCCGCCTACCCCGACGCCCACCCGTTCGACATCCGCCGGACCCTGGTCGACGTCATCCCTGGTGGTCCTTGCCGGGCACCGGTCACCATCCGCTGCGGCGACACCACCGCATTGATCCCGTGCCGCAGGCACGAACCGGTCAAGCGCCAGTGCGGCGCCTGCCGGGTCATCGTCACCGAACACACCATCACCACCCGCCACCTCACCGAGGTACGCGGCTGATGGCCTCGACGCTGGACCTCACACCCCGGACCGCTCTGGCCCGGGGTGTGGGCTCGAACGCCGACACCATCCCCGTCCACGACTACACCGCCGAAGGCTCTGCCTTCACCCGAGCCACCAAGCCGGACTACTTCGGCTGGCTGGAACACGTCCGCGCCGCCGCCGGCTGCACCCGACCCATCCGCCTCGCCGGCCAACTCCTCACCGTCGAGCAGGGCACCGGCCGCATCCTCGACGCCCGGCACACCGACGCCATGCCCGATGCCGCCATCTACACCGCCTGCGGCAACCGCCGCGCCACCGTCTGCCCCGCCTGCGCCCACACCTACCAACGCGATGCTTTCCAACTCCTGCGCGCTGGCCTCATTGGCGGCAAGGGTGTCCCCGAGACCGTCGCCTCACATCCGGCGGTGTTCGCCACTTTCACCGCACCGTCCTTCGGGACCGTGCACACCCGGGCGGTTAAGCGGCACACCTGCGGCAACCGGAAGCGTTGCGACTGCCGCGCTGAGCCCTGTCACGCCCGCCGCGACACCGGACTCTGCGAGCACGGCCGACCCGCCGTCTGCTGGGCCAGGCACGAAACCGGTGACGCCATCCTCGGGCAGCCGTTGTGTCTGGACTGCTACGACCACACCCACCAAGTCGTGTGGAACCTCTTCTCCGGGGAGCTGTGGCACCGCACCAAGCAAGCTGCGGAACGTCACCTCGCCAAGGTTGCCCGCCGCCGGGGCATCCCCCGCGTCCACGTCGTCACCGCCTCCGGCAACATCAGCACGGTCCCGCCGGTTCGGCTGTCACACGGGAAGGTGGCCGAGTTCCAGGCACGCGGGGCGGTGCACTTCCACGTCCTGGTCCGCCTCGACGGCGTCCACCCCGACGACCCCACCGCGGTCATCCCACCGCCGGCTGCCTTCACCGTCGCGGACCTGGACGACGCGATCCGCACCGCTGTCGAGCAGGTCACGTTCACCACCCCGACCCACCCTGACCAGCCTGGCGGCTGGCCGGTCGCCTGGGGTGACCCGGGTAAGGGCCTCGACATCCGACCCATCAGCCTCACCGGAGACGGTGACGTCACTGACAGCATGGTCGCGGGATACCTTGCCAAGTACGCCACCAAAAGCACCGAGGTAACCGGGCACCGCTCCGTCAGGCTCGACGCCGATTCAATCGGCGACTACGCCGACCCCGACGGCGACCACACCGCCCGCCTCATCAACGCCTGCTGGCACACCGGCCGACCCACCACCACACCCGTCCCCCTCTCGGAACGGCCCCGGGACCACCGGCCCACACCCGGCTACGTGAAGCGCTGGGAATGCCCCGACTGTGGCACCCACACCCGATACCCCGCCTGCCCCGTCTGCGTCGCCCACCGTCAAGCCGCCCTTGACACCCAACCGGCCAGCAGACCACAGGCCACCAATCCCTACGCCCGGCTGCGCCGCTGGGCGCACATGCTCGGCTTCGGCGGCCACTTCCTCACCAAAGCCCGCCGCTACTCCGTCACCTTCCAACTCCTGCGCGACACCCGCGTCACCTACCGACGCCACGAGCACGAGCACCAGGCCGACGATCAGCCCGGCACCCTCCGCGCCGTCGACCACCTCGACGAAGACACGACGCTCATCGTCGGCACCCTCACCTTCGCCGGCGTCGGCTGGCACACCACCGGAGACGCACTCCTCGCCAACACCGCCGCCGCCCTCGCCCGCGAACGACGAACCACCGGCCGCGAAGAACTCGCCCACGAACTCAGCACCACCCCTGCCGGCACCGCGCCGGCTGCCGCCTGATCACCGCTCACTCACAGGAGACGACATGACCACCGCAAAACCCCTCACGCTTTGGACCGTCGACGACGTATCGGCCTACCTCGGCGTCCCGGTCCAGACCCTCTACACCTGGCGCAAGCGCCGGATAGGTCCGCCCGCCGGCCGCGTCGGTCGTCATCTGCGTTACGACCCGGACGCCGTCCGGGCCTGGTTCGAGCAGCAAGCCGCAGCCTGAGGGGAGAGACGTCGTTGGCTCACGTCGAAGATCGCTGGTTCAAGACGGTTGTCCGCCCAGAGGGCAAGTCGGAACGGGTCAAGACATCCCTCCATGGGAAGGGGCTTCGTTACCGGGTGCGATACATCGCGCCGGATGGTCGGGAGCGGTCGAAGTCCTTTCCTGACAAGGAAAAGCGGGCCGCTGAGGCATTCCTCGTCTCGGTGGAATCCGACAAGTTGCGGGGCACCTACATTGACCCGGCCGCCGGGAAGCTGACGTTTCGTCAGTACGCCGAGCAGTGGTTGGCTGCACAGACCTTCGACGAGTCGACCCGGGAGGCAACGGAGCGGCGGCTACGTCGGCACATCCTTCCGTTCCTCGGTAGCCGGTCCCTCGCCGCGATCCTGCCGACTCACCTGCGCGAGCTGGACCGCTCACTACAGCAGCGCGGCCTGGCGGCCACCTACCGCGTCGTCGCCTACAGCAATGTCGCCACGATCCTCAACGCGGCTGTCGACGACGGTCGGATCGGTCGGAACCCGTGCCACGCGAAGACTGTCCGGCCGCCGAAGGTGCCGCCCCGCAAAGTGGTGCCCTGGTCCCGGGAACAGGTGCTCGGCATCCGTGCCGGCCTGCCGGCGCGCTACCGGGTCGCCGTCGACCTGGGCGCGGGCTGCGGACTTCGTCAAGGTGAAGTTCTAGCCCTGGCCGTGGAAGACATCGACCTCCTTCGGGGCACCCTGCATGTCGTCCGTCAGTTGAAGATCGTAGGTAGCCGGCTCGTCTATGCGCTGCCCAAGGGTCGCAAGACGCGAGACATCCCGTTGCCCGTGTCGGTGGGGACTGCCCTTACCAGTCACCTGGAGGCGTTCCCTCCGGTGCCGGTGACGCTGCCTTGGGAGGTACCCGGCGGCGCTCCGGTCACGGCCAATCTGGTCGTCCACGGGCGCACAAACGTCGCGATGGACCGGCACACATTCAACCGGGACTCCTGGCATCACGCGTTGGCGGCTGCCGGAATTCAGTCCTCACGGGCCACCGGGATGCACGCGCTGCGGCACTTCTACGCCTCGGTCCTTCTCGACGCTGGGGAGAGCGTCAAGGCGCTCTCGGAGTACCTGGGCCACGCCGACCCGGGCTTCACCCTGCGCACGTACACGCATTTAATGCCGACCAGCGAGGACCGCACACGGCGTGCTGTGGACAAGGTGTTCGGGTCACCCTCGGACGGCCTGGCGACGGCCTAACAGCGATCATGGCTACGTTCTGGCTGGTAGCGGGCGGTATCCCTCCAGTTCAACAACTACAGGTAGGGACTTCTGGCCGGCTGGGCGATCGGGCCGGCGGCATGCGGCCAGCCGAGCAGCCGTCGTTCGTCACTCACGACGGACCTCGGCGGCCCTCTCCGACCCACCCGAGCCGGACTCAACCCCACCCGAACCAGGGACGCCAACCGCCGAGCAGGCGTCAAGCCCAGACGAACCGGGGACGCCACCCGATGAGCAGGCATCAGGCCCACTGAAGCTGAGGAAGTCACCCGCCCGAGTCGGCGTCGACCCACCCAGGTCGGCGTCGACTCACCCCGCCGGTCAGGCTGACTCCGCACGGAGTCCGTCGACCATACGAGTGCGTGGACAGAGCGCAAGCACGGTCGCCTCTTGCTCGTGGCCCACGCTGCTGGCGACGGCGGCCCAGTGCGCGGCGCAGTGGGCCGCCAGCTCCCATTGTCTGCGCGACAGCTCAGTAGACGACGCGGTACCAGTGCTCGGTCTCGCCGGGCAGCGACTCCAACCGCACTTTGGTGCCGCCGGGGTGGTCGAACATGCGCACCCCGTCGCCGAGCAGCACCGGGGCGAAGAACATGAGGACCTCGTCGAGCAGCCCGGCCTCGATGCACTGCTTGGCGACGTTGGCGCCGAGGATGTTGACGTACCTGTCCCCGGCGGCCTCCTTGGCCTGGGCGACGGCGGTGTGCAGGTCACCGACGAACGCGACGTCCGCGGGTGGCTCGGCCGGTGGCCGGTGGGTGAGGACGAACACCGGCCCGTGGTACTGGCCGCCGAAGGCGCCTTCGCTGTCGGTGCCACGGTTGGGGTCGTCGCCGCCGAATGTGCCGTTGCCGGCCAGGATCGCGCCGACGCTGTCGAGTAGGCGCTCCGCCGTCGGGTTGTCGCCGCCCAGGTGGTCGGTCAGCCACGACATGTCGCCGCCGGGGCCGGCGATGTAGCCGTCGAGCGACGCCGTCGCCGAATATAGAACCTTGGCCATGGACCCAGGATAGGCGGGCGGAACCCGGGTGGATCAAGCCGACAGGAAGCCGCGCGGATCAAGCCAACAGGAAGCCGCGCGAGTCAAGCCAACAGGAAGCCGCGCGGATCAAGCCAACAGGAAGCCGCGCGGATCAAGCCAACAGGAAGCCGCGCGAGTCAAGCCGGCACGAAGCCGCAGGGAAGACAGCCAGAAGCCAGCAGGTCAGACGGGCACGGGGTGTTCGGCGCGTACCGCTGTGGTTTCCGCGCGGGCGATGGGCCCGGCGGGTAGTGCGGCGACCGCGGCCCCGACGGCGACCGCCGCCCCGGCGAACAGGAACGCCCAGCGGACGCCGCCGGCGTGGTCCACGATCACGCCGGCCACCGAGCCGCCGGCGGCGCTCGACGCCACCGCGACGGTGACCACCCAGGTGTACGCCTCGTTCAACATGCCGGTCGGGGCGATCCGGCCGACCAGGGTGTTCTCCAGGGTCAGCGCGGGCGCGATGGTGGCCCCGCCGGCGACCAGCGCGACACCCAGCGCGAGCGGGGTGGGCATCACCGCGAACACGGCGAAGGTGGCGGCCAGCGCGGCGAGCAGCAGGGCGAACTGCCGGGTCATGTTCGGTGCTGGCTTGCGGACGCCGAACCAGAGTCCACCGATGGCACTGCCGACCCCCCAGACCGCGAGCAGGATGCCCGCGAGGCTCTCCGGGTCGCCGGTGGCGTGGTCGCTCGCGAATGCCGGCACGATCACACCGGCGGCCCCGAATGCGATGCCCAGGCCGGCGACGCAGATCAGCAGGGCTGGGAAGCCGGAGACCCGTAGCGGGCCGAGCCCACGGGCGTGGTGTTCCTGCGGGTGCGGACGCCAGCCGCGCATGACCCGGCCGAGGGCCACGGCGGTCGTGCCGACCAGGGTGACCACGGCCGCACCGATCAGCGCGGCCGCCGCGTCGGCGACGAGGACGAACCCGGCGACGAGCAGTGGACCGAGGACGAAGACGATTTCGAACAGCGTGGTCTCGGCGGCCAGAGCCGTGTTGCGGAGGTGGTATCGGCCGGAGTTGGGGCCGGTCAGGTCGTTCCAGGCGCCTCGGATGGCGGCGCTGAGCGGCGGGTAGGTGGCGCCGGCCACGCCTGCGGCGAGGTAGATGACGGGGAGCGCGTCGTCGCCGGAGCGGCTGGCCAACAGCAGCCCGATGAGCGCCAGCGGGTGGGCCACGGCGGTGAGCAGCAGGACGGGGCTGGGACCGACCCGGTCGGCGATCCGTCCGGCCACCGGGCTGAGCGCTGCACCGGCGAGGGCGTAGATGCCGCCGGCGACGGCGGCCAGTGAGTAGCGCCCGGTCACCTGCTCGACGACCAGGAGCAGCGCCAGCGGGGTCATGCCGATTCCGAGCCGCCCGATGATGCCGGTGATCAGCAGCATGGGCGCGCCGGGGATCCGCCAGACACCCAGGTACTGACGCAGCGCGGTCACCGTGAACCTCCCGAGGATGTAATGAGCGTGAGCCGTTACGACCCTAACGCCAGCGCCCGGCCGGCAGACAACGGAAATACAGCACTCCGCCCGTACCCGGCGCTGGCCGGGTACGGGCGGATGCGGTGGATCAGCGGGTCAGCGTTGGAACTGCACCGGCCCCGAGTTGCGGGCCATCTGCTCCAGCCGGGCGACGCGGTCCTCCATCTTCGGGTGGGTGGAGAAGAGCGCTGCCATGCCGCCGCCCCGGAACGGGTTGGCGATCATGAGGTGGGCGGTGCTGGTGAGCTGGCCCTGGGCCGGCAACGGCCGACGTCGGGCCACCGCGTCGATCTTGCGGAGCGCGCTGGCCAGGGCCAGCGGGTCGCGGCTCAGCTCGGCGCCAGAGGCGTCCGCCTGGAACTCGCGGCTCCGGCTGATCGCCAACTGGATCACCGTGGCCGCGATCGGGCCCAGGATCAGGGTGAGCAGCAGCACAGCCGGGTTGGGTCGGTCCTCGTCATCCCCGCCGCCCAGCGGGATGAAGAAGGCGAGGTTCGCCAGCAGGGTGATGATGCTGGCCAGGCCGGCCGCCACGCTGGAGATCAGGATGTCCCGGTTGTAGACGTGGGACAACTCGTGCCCGATCACGCCGCGCAGCTCACGGTAGTCGAGGATCTCGGTGATGCCCTGCGTCACGCAGACGGCCGCGTGCTGCGGGTTACGACCGGTGGCGAACGCGTTGGGCTGCGCGGTGGGGCTGACGTAGAGCCGCGGCATCGGCTGCCGGGCGTCGGTGGCCAACTCCCGGACCATCCGGTACAGCTCGGGGAACTGTGCCTCGGTGACCGGTTGCGCCCCCATCGAGCGCAGCGCGAGCTTGTCGGAGTAGAAGTAGGTGACGCCGTTCATGACAAGAGACACGACGACGGCGATGACCAGACCGCCGCTGCCGCCGAACCAGTAGCCCACCGCCAGGATCAGGGCGCTGAGCAGGCCGAGCAGCGCTGCGGTCTTCAGACGGTTGTGGTGCACGATGTCTCCTTCGGTGCACGGATCGCCGGGATCCGCTGACCGGTTCAACAACCCGGTACCCGCCAACCATCCGTTACAACGCTGAGAGTTCACTGAGACCGAAGTCGCAGGTCAGGTCAACGGCCGGCCAGGTCGAGCACCAGCTGCGGGGCGACGCCCAGCACCACGGTGGCCACCGTCACCACCGCCAGCACCACACCCACCACACCCACCACGGGTACGGCCGCGGCACCGCCGACGTTCGGGGCGGCGAGGGGCGTCGGTGCCCAGAGCGCGGCGGTCACCCGCAGGTAGTAGGCGAGCCCGATCACGGCGTTCAGCGCCACCACCAGCGCCAGCCAGGCAGCGCCACCGTCCAGCAGCGCCCGGACCACTGTCACCTTCGCGAACAGGCCGGCCAGCCCTGGCGGCAGACCAGCCAGACCCACCAGCGCGAGGCCGAACGCCGCAGCTCGCCACGGGTGCCGGCGGGCTGCCCCGCGCAGGTCGTCCAGCGTGCCGCCGTCCGCACCCGCCGGCCGCAGCGCGGTCACTCCGGCGAACGCGGCCAGCTCCAACACCACGAAGAAGACGGCGTACGCCATGGCGGCGGCGTACGCGGCGGACCGTGCCTCGTCCGTGCGTCCGGCGGCCAGAGCCAACGCTCCCAGCGGGGCGAGGATGTACCCGGCCTGCGCGACGGACGACCAGGCGAGCAGCCGGACGGTCCGCCGCTGACGCAGCGCGACCAGGTTGCCGACGGTCATGGTGAGCACGGCGAGCAGGGCGAGCACCGGACCGGTCTGGTCCGCCGGCAGCGCCCGTTGCACGACGGCGAGCAGGGCGACCAGGCCGCCCAGCTTCGACGCGGTGGACAGGTACGCGGCCACCGGCAGCGGCGCACCGTCGTAGGTGGCCGGTGCCCAGGCGTGGAACGGCACCGCCGCCACCTTGAAGGCCAGGCCGACCAGCAGCACCGCCACCGCGGCAGTGGTCAACGGCAGGTCCCGCAGCTCCGGCTGCTCGGCGAGCAACGCGCCGAGCCGGTCCAGGTGCAGCCCACCGGTCACCGCGTACAGCAGTGCCGCGCCGAGCAGGGTCAGCGTGGTCGCCACCACGCTGACCACGAAGAAGGTCACCGCCGCCTCGGCGCTCGCGAGGCTCCCCCGGCGCAGGCCGACCAGCACGTACAGCGGCAGGGTCAGCGTCTCCAGGGCGACGATCAGCGTGATCAGGTCGCCGGCCGCGCCGAGCACGACGCCGCCGGTCATCGAGCAGGCCAACAGGAATGCGTACTCCCCGACCGGTGACCGTCCGGCCCGCAGCGCGGGCACCGACAGCCCGAGCACGCCCACCGTGATCAGCGCGACCACCACGGCGACCAGGGCCGCGCGACCGCCGAAGATCCAGGAGCAGTCGGCGCCCACGCAGAACGTCCGCCGTTCCGCACCCGCCCCGACCAGCGCGGAGCCGACGGCGGTGCCGAGCGCGCCGAGCGCGGCCACGGCGATGGTGGCCCGTGGCCGGGCCACGAGCAGATCGGTGATGAGCACGAGTACGGCCGTGCCGGCGGCCAGGTAGGCCGGCAGCAGCGCGACGCTGTCCACGCTCTGCACGACGTTCATCGGGGCTCGCCTTCGTTCGCGACTGCGGGGCTCCGCTCCGCTGCACTCCTCGCGCTCACCGATGCCCGCCTTCGTTCGCGACCGCGGGGCTCCGCTCCGCTGCACTCCTCGCGCTCACCGGGAAACCACTCCGATCAGGGCGTCGACGGGGGCCTCGGCGACGCCGAGGACCAGCGTCGGCGCCAACCCGATGGCCAACGCGAGCAGCACCAGCGGCACCCAGGCGGTCAGCTCCGCACCGGCCAGACCGGGGCCGACCTGACCGACGGCGGGGCTCGGCCGGTTGTGGGTGACCTGGCGCAGCAACCGCAGGAAGTACGCGGCAGTGAGCGCCCCACCGACCGCCGCCAGCACACCGAGAGTGGTCCAGAGCGGGCCGCCCACCTGCACGGCGGCGATCACCGCGAACGCCTCGCCCCAGAAACCGGCCAGCCCGGGCAGGCCCAGTGACGCGATCGCCGCGAACGCGAGCAGACCCGCCAACCGGGGCGCGGTCTCCCGCAGCCCGGAAAGCTCGGCGAGGGTGCCCGTGCCGGTACGGTCCTTCACCGCCCCGGCCAGGAAGAACAGCAGGCCGGTGATCACACCGTGCGCGACGTTGCCGATCAACGCCGCCTGGATGCCGGTGGCGGTCAGCGTGGCGACGCCCAGCAGCACGAAGCCCATGTGCCCCACGCTGGAGTACGCGATGAGCCGCTTCACGTCCGACTGGGCCAGGCAGACCAGCGAACCGATCAGGATCGCGGCGACGGCGAGCACGCCGAGCACCGGCGCCGCCCAACGGGCGCCCTCCGGCGCCACCCCCACCGCTACCCGGATCAGGCCGTACGTGCCCATCTTGAGCAGCACACCGGCCAACACGACACTGCCCACCGTGGGCGCCTGGGTGTGCGCGTCGGGCAGCCAGGAGTGCAACGGCCACAGCGGGCTCTTCACCGCGAACGCCAACGCGAGCAGTGTGAACGCGGCCAACTGGGTGCCCCGGGACATCCCCGCGCCACCGGTCAGTGTCACCAGGTCGGCGGTGCCGGCGGCGGCGACCACGACGTACACACCGACCAGCAGCAGCACCGAGCCGAACAGCGTGTAGAGGGCGAACTTCCGGGCCGCCCGACGCCGGTCCGCCCCACCCCAGCCGGCGATGATCGCGTACATCGGCAGCAGGACGACCTCGAAGAAGAGGAAGAACAACACCAGGTCCAGGGCAAGGAAGGTGCCCAGGATGCCCACCTCGACCACCAGCAGCAACGCGACGAGCGCCCGGCCGCTGCCGCCGTCCGGCACCCGCCACATCGTGTACGCGCAGCAGAGCAACGTGAGCAGCGCGGTCAACACCACGAGCGGCCAGGAGATGCCATCGACGCCGAGATGGAAGCGCAGCTCCAGACCGGGCACCCAGGGCAGGTCCAGTTGGTGCCACGGGCGCACCGCCGGCGCGTCCGCCGACCAGGCGACCCAGCCCCGACCGCCGAACACCAGCGGCACCGCGGCCAGCAGGGTCAACGCCGCCGCGATCGTGCCGACCAGCCGGGCCGCTCGGTCCCGGGGCGTCGCCGCCACCGCTACCGCACCCAGCGCCGGCACCGCCAGCACCGCGACCAGCAACACCTGCCCCAACGTCATTGGACCGCCTCTGTTCGCGACTGCGGGGCTCGCAGACCCGGCTCACTCCTCACGCTCACTGGACCGCCTCTGTTCGCGACTGCGGGGCTCGCAAACCCGGCTCACTCCTCACGCTCACTGGTTGGCTCCAACCAGGGCGGCGGCCAGGCCGATCAGCAGCGCGCCGGCCAGTACGCCGGCGGCGGCCCGGGGCAGCGCCGCGCGGTGCAGCGCGGCCAGCCCCGCGCCCAGACCGGACGCGGCTCGCCCGCTGCCCTCGACCGCGCCGTCTACCACCACCTCGTCGCCGGCGCGCGCGGCGCGGGCCAGCGCGCGGACGGGGCGTACGACAAGTGTGTGCTGGACGTCGTCGAGCCGGAACGCGCGGGCGAAGACCGGCCGCAGCGGACCCAGCGCCGCGGCCGGGTCGGCGGCCGGGTCGCGCCGCCAGCCCAGCGCCACCAGCGCGGCGCCGAGCAGCAGGAACGCGAGCGGCAGCAGCACCCCCGACCCCAGGTGGACCAGGCCGTCCTCGGAGCCCGCCACCGGGACGGTGGGGAACCGCAGGCGGTCGGCGAACGCCCCGACGAACCCGGCCAGACCGAGCAGTGCGGCCGGCACGGCCAGCAGCAGCACCGGCCAGCGCAGCACGGCCGGCGGGTCGTGCGGCTGGACCAGGGGCAGGCGCGGGGTGCCGAAGAAGGCGCGCAGCAGCAGCCGACCCGCGTACCAGGCGGTGATCGCCACGCCGACCAGCCCGGCGATCCAGACGATCCAGCCCACCCAGGACGGGGCCGGGCCGGTGCCCTCCAGCGCGGCCGACTCGGCGACCGTCAGTACGCCGTCTTTGCTCCAGAAACCGGCCAACGGCGGCACCCCGGCCAGCGCGCCCAGGCCCACCACCGTGCACCAGAACGTCACCGGCATGCTGCGCCGCAGCCCGCCCATCTCCGACATGAGGGTGGTGCCGACGGCGTGGATCACCGCGCCGGCGGCGAGGAACAGCAGCGCCTTGAAGGCGGCATGGGTGAGCAGGTGGAACAGTGCGGCCGACGGTGAACCGACCGCCAGCGCGCCGGTCATGTAGCCCAGTTGGGACACTGTCGACCAGGCCAGCACGCGTTTGATGTCGTCCTGGGCGGTGGCGGCGAGCGCGCCGAGCAGCAGCGTGATCGCACCGAGCACGCCCAGCACGGTCAGCGTCACCGGCGCGGCGGTGAACAGCGGGTAGAGCCGGGCCACCGCGTACACCCCGGCGGCGACCATCGTCGCGGCGTGGATCAGCGCGGAGATCGGGGTCGGACCGGCCATCGCGTCCGGCAGCCAGGTGTGCAGCGGGAACTGCGCGCTCTTGCCGGCCACTCCGGCGAGCAGCAGCAGGCCCGCGGCGGTCAACGTCGCGCCGGAGTGCTCGTGGGCGAGGACGTCGGCGATCCGGAAGCTGCCCGTCGACACGCCCAGCAGCGCGATGCCGAGCAGGAACCCGACGTCACCGACCCGGGTCACCAGGAACGCCTTCATGGCGGCGGCGGGCGCGCCGGCCAGTCGGCGGTCGTGGGCGATCAGGAGATACGAGCAGAGGCCCATCACCTCCCAGCCGACCAACAGCATGATCAGGTCGCCGGCGACCACCACCAGCAGCATGGCACCGGTGAAGAGGCTGATCTGGGCGGCGTAGGGCGGGTAGCGGTGGTCCACGTCGACGTCGTCGTGGGGACCGCGCCGCAGGTAGCCGATCGAGTAGACCTGCACGGCGAGGGCGACCGCGGTGACCGCCACCGCGACCAGCGCGGCGGCGCCGTCCAGCCGTACGCCGAGGGTCACCGCCAGCCCGCCGAAGTCGACCCAGGTGGCCGACGTCTCCGTCGGCCCGTCGACAGTGAGCAGCAAGGCGACGGCCAGCGCCAGCGCACCGGCCGCACCGGCGACGCCGAGCGTCACGGCGGCCGTCCGGGCCCGGTCACCGCCGGTCGCGCTGTCGCGCCGGGGGGCCGGTGGCAGCAGCAGACCGAGCAGGCCGGCGACCAGCGGTACGGCGGGCAGCAGCGCCCCGAGCAGCCCGGTCACCGGCCCGCCTCCGAGTCCACGACGGCCGGCTCGCGGCCGGTGACGGGGTCCGGCGACTCGGTCAGCGGCACGTCGTCCACGGCGACGGTCGCCCGCAGCCGGTAGAGCTGAAGGACGATCGCCAGCCCCACCCCGATCTCGGCGGCGGCGAGGACGATGACGAACAACGCGAAGACCTGCCCCGAGTGCGGGAGCACGGCGCGGGCGGTGGTGTCAGCGGTGACCAGGATCAGGTTGACCGCGTTGAGCATCAACTCGACCGACATCAGCACCAGCACCGCGTTGCGGCGGCGCAGTACGCCGTACACGCCGAGGCCGAACAGCAGCGCGGCGGTGACGTACGGGATGACCGGCCTCACCGGCGCCCCCCGGGCTCGCTGTCGACCAGGTCCGCTGCCGTGCCGTCGCGGTGCGGGGCAGCTCGGCCGATGTCCGGACGGGACAGCACGATCGCGCCCACCAGGGCGGAGAGCAGCAGCACCGAGAGCACCTCGAACGGCAGCACCCAGGATTGGAAGATCTGCTCGCCCAACCGCTCGGCGGTGCCGGCGTGCGGCAGCGTGACGGTGCTCCAGCGGTACGCGTCGACCAGCAGGGCGGTCAGCCCCAGCCCGGCGCCGCCACCGATCAGCGCGGCTGGCCAACCGGGCCGGTCCAGGTCGTCGGAGGCGCCGATCGGAGCCCGGGTCAGCATCACCGCGAACAGCAGCAGGACCACCACCGCGCCCACGTAGATCAACACCTGCACCCACGCCACCAACTCGGCGCTGAGCACCAGGAAGTCACCGGCCAACGCGCCCAGACACACCACCAGGTAGAGCCCGGCCCGGACCAGGTGTTTCGTGGTCACCACCAGCACGCCGGCACCGACCGCCACCGCGCCGAGGGCGAGCAGCAGCACGTCCGCGCCGGTCATCGGGGCGCCCTTCCGGCTCGGGCGCTCACGACGCCGGGTCCTGGTCGGCGTCGGGGCGTACCGCTGGCGGAGCGGGACGGGCCGCGGCCGCCTTGCGGGCGGCGGACGTCTCCTCCTTGGCCGGCTCGCCGTTCGGGTCGTGCGCGGGCGGCGGCGGAACCGTGGCCATCCACTGACCGAGGTGGTCCTTGTCGTGCAGCAGGTCCTTGATGTCGTACTCGGCGTACTCGAACTCCGGCGACCAGTAGAGCGCGTCGAACGGGCAGACCTCGATGCAGATGCCGCAGTACATGCAGAGCGAGAAGTCGATGTCGAACTTGTCGAGCACGTTGCGCTGGCGGGGGCGGGCGGCGCCAGGCACCGCCACCTCCTCCTTGTGCGAGTCGATGTAGATGCACCAGTCCGGACACTCGCGGGCGCAGAGCATGCAGACCGTGCAGTTCTCCTCGGACAGGGCGATCACGCCACGCGAGCGGGGCGGCAGGTCGGGGGCCACGTCCGGGTACTGCTGGGTGGTCGAACGGCTGGTCATCGTCTTGAGGGTGACCGCCAGCCCCTTCACCAGGCCCGCGCCGGGAAGGCCGCGTCCGCTGGTGTCACCGCGCTCGCCGGGGTCGCTCATGTCGACCATCCTGCCCTGTGGCCACGGCGCGCGCGACCACCACCCACAGGTCCAGGGCCGTACCGTGGTCGCGGGGAGAACGAACGCACCTGGAAGGACCTGCCATGACCGCCGCCCTGCAGAGCGTCCACCCGCCCTACTGGCGGATCACGCCCCGGGTCCGCTGACGACAGCCGGTGGGAGCATCTCGACGCCGAGCTGTTGCAGCAACTGGAACAGCTCGTTGCAGCTCCACACCTCGACGATCCGGCCCGCCGCGTCGAAGCGCAGGAACGTCGCCCCCGAGTAGCTGACCACCTGACCGGTGGGCGGTACCGGCCCGAACTGCCCGACGTGGGTGCCGGCGGCCCTCCAGTGCACGGCCACCCGCTCGCCGGCCGCGACCACGTCGACGATCTTGTAGCGCAGGTCCGGGAAGGCCGCCCGGCGCTCACGGTGCCAGGCGAGGGTGGCCTCCGGCCCGGTGCCGCCCAGCCCCGGGCACTCCTCGGCGACCAACTCGTACGCCGACTCCTCCTGGCGGGCATTCCACACGTCGGCGATGAACCGCCGGGCCGCCGCCTCCACATCCGTCATGCCGGCAGGGTATCCGGCACCGCTGTTGAGCCGTAGATCCGTAAGGATGGGGTAGAGACACACTGATCCAGACCGGGAGGGTGACGTGGGCGAGGAAAAAGGCGGCAAGTACGTCGAGCCGGGGAGCGAGTTCACCCGCGACCAGCGGTACATCGCCACCCGGATCACGCAGGACGGGCGCGACGGATATCCGGTGGAGCCGGGCCGGTACCGGCTGGCGGTCAGCCGGGCCTGCCCGTGGGCCAACCGACTGATTATCGTGCGGCGGTTGCTCGGTCTGGAGGACGCCATCTCGATGGCGGTGGCCGGCCCGACCCACGATGCCCGGAGCTGGACCTTCGACCTCGACCCGGACGGCCGGGACCCGGTGCTCGGCATCGAGCGCATCCAGGAGGCCTACTTCAAGCGCTTCCCCGGCTACGAGCGCGGCATCACCGTGCCGGCGATCGTGGACGTGCCGACCGGGCAGGTGGTGACCAACGACTACGCGCAGATGAGCCTGGACCTGTCCACGCAGTGGGGCGCGTACCACCGCGAGGGCGCCCCGCAGCTCTACCCCGAGCACCTGCGGGAGCAGATCGACGAGGTCAACGCGGTGGTGTTCCGGGACGTCAACAACGGCGTCTACCGGTGCGGTTTCGCGGGCAGCCAGGAGGCGTACGACAAGGCGTACCACCAGCTCTTCGACCGGCTGGACTGGCTCACCGAGCGGTTGACCGACCAGCGCTACCTGGTCGGCGACACCATCACCGAGGCCGACGTACGGCTGTTCACCACGCTGGTCCGCTTCGATCCGGTCTACCACGGCCACTTCAAGTGCAACCGGCAGAAGCTGAGCGAGATGCCGGTGCTGTGGGCGTACGCCCGGGACCTGTTCCAGACCCCCGGGTTCGGCGACACCGTCGACTTCGACCACATCAAGCGGCACTACTACGAGGTGCACCGCGACATCAACCCGACCGGGATCGTTCCGCTCGGCCCCGACCTGTCCAACTGGCTCACCCCGCACGGTCGGGAGTCCCTCGGTGGCCGCCCCTTCGGCGACGGCACCCCCCCCCCA
>NZ_QGSY01000139.1 GCF_003857035.1 Micromonospora arida | reverse complement strand
GCCTGGAACGGCGGCGACTGCTGGCCGTACTGGCCGGCCTGCGGGTAACCACCCGGCTGACCGGCCTGCGGGTAACCACCCGGCTGACCGGCCTGCGGGTAACCACCCGGCTGACCGGCCTGCGGGTATCCGCCGGGCTGGCCGGGGGCGGGCCAGCCACCCTGCGGCTGGCCGCCGGGCTGGCCGCCGGGCTGACCCGAGGCCGGCCAACCGCCCTGCTGCTGCGGCCAGCCCGCTTGCGGCTGGCCGTAGACGCCCGGCTGGGGCTTGGGGCGCGGCACGTAGTAGTGGGCGCGCCAGATGGTGTAGACCACCCAGGCGGCGATCGCGAAGATCACCATCCAGGCGAACCGGGTGAGCACACCGAGCAGCGCGTCGAGCACCTCGGCCTCGGCCAGCCGGCCCACCGTCCAGATCAACATGGTCAGCGTGCCGAACAGGGCGCTGACCGCGTACTCGACGACAGCTGCCTGCGTGATCAGCTTCGCCTTCGCCAGCACCGGCGAGATGTGCGTGGCCAGCAGCACCGCCAGCAGCGGGAGGCCCACCGCCTCCAGCCCGACGAACGCGTAGAAGGCGCTGCCCGCCCGGTCGGTGAAGGAGCTGTAGTCGTTCGGCGCGATGAGCCGGAGCAGGCCCACGAAGAGGAACACGGCGTTGGCACCAAGCAGCGCGAGCGCGGCGAGCTCCCGTAGCGGCTTGGTCAGCTGGCGGGCCTGCGAAGCGTCAGCGGACGCAGGCTCAGCGGGGCTGGTCACGAGCTCCCCCTCAGGGCATGAACGGACAGGGCGCACGTGAGCCTAGTCTCCCGGGCCACCCACCGATCGGAGGCGTCACGTGCGCGAGGATGGTCGACATGCGCATCGTGGTTCTGGCCGGCGGCATCGGCGGCGCTCGGTTCCTGCTCGGGGTCCGGGCGTACGCCCGTGACGTCGGCGCGGAGGTGACCGCCGTGGTCAACGTCGGCGACGACCTGTGGTTACACGGGTTGAAGATCTGCCCCGATCTGGACAGCGTCATGTACACGCTCGGCGGGGGCGCCGACCCGGAACGGGGCTGGGGTCGGGTCGGCGAGAGTTGGACGGTCAAACAGGAGTTGGCCTCGTACGGGGCGGAGCCGACCTGGTTCGGCCTCGGCGACAAGGACATCGCCACCCACCTGGTCCGCAGCACCATGCTCAACGGCGGTTACCCGTTGAGCGCGGTCACCGAGGCGCTGGCCAGTCGCTGGGAGCCGGGCGTACGCCTGTTGCCGGCGACGGACGACCGCCTGGAGACCCATGCCGTGGTGGAGGACGACCAGGGTCAGCGCGCGATCCACTTCCAGGAGTGGTGGGTGCGGTACCGGGCCGACATCCTCACGCACCGTTTCGTGTTCGTCGGCGCGGAGACGGCGAAGCCGGCCCCCGGGGTGCTGGACGCGATCGCCTCGGCCGACCTGGTGCTGATCGCGCCGAGCAACCCGGTGGTGAGCGTCGCGCCGGTGCTGGCCGTACCCGGGCTGCGTGCGGCGGTGGCGGACAGCCCGGCGCCGGTGGTGGGTGTCTCCCCGATCATCGGCGGCGCGCCGGTGCGGGGGATGGCCGACCGTTGCCTGGCCGTGCTCGGTGTGGAGTGCAGCGCGGCGGGGGTGGGTCGGCTCTACGGCGGCCGGGCGAGCGGTGGCCTGCTCGACGGTTGGCTGGTGGCCGAGGAGGACGCGGGCACGGTGGTGCCCGAGGTGACGGTCCGCGCGGTGCCGCTGCGGATGACCGACGAGGCGGCGACGGCGGCCATGGTCCGCGCCGCGGTGGAGTTGACGTGAGACTGGAGATTCTGCCGGTGCTCGGCATCGGCCACGTGACCGAGGGTGACGACCTGGCCGCGGTGATCGCGACCGCCGCGCCGTGGCTGCGCAACGGCGACGTGCTGGTGGTTACCAGCAAGATCGTTTCCAAGGCGGAGGGGCGGCTCGTCGACGTGCCGGCGGACGGGCCGGAACGGCTGGCCGCCCGGGACGAGGTCCTGGCCGGTGAGACCGCCCGGGTGGTCGCCAGCCGGGGAGCGACCCGGATCGTGCAGACCCACCACGGCTTCGTCATGGCCTCGGCCGGGATCGACGCGTCGAACGTGGACAAGACCCGGCTGGTGCTGCTGCCGGTCGACCCGGACGCCTCGGCGCGGGCTCTGCGGGACGCGCTGCGGGAGCGCTACGACCTGGACCTGGCCGTGATCATCAGCGACACGATGGGCCGGCCCTGGCGCAACGGGCTCACCGACGTGGCGCTCGGGGTGGCCGGGATGCCGGCCATCCGCGACCACCGGGGCGAGGTCGACCCGTACGGCAACGAGTTGCAGTTGACCCAGATGGCCGTGGTGGACGAGCTGGCGGGTGCCGGCGAGCTGATCAAGGGCAAGTGCGATCAGGTCCCCGTCGCGGTGGTGCGGGGCTACCTGCCGGCCACCACCCCGGACGACGCCGGTGGCGCGCGGGCGCTGATCCGCGACGCGGCGCAGGACCTGTTCTCGCTCGGTACCGCCGAGGCCCGCGCCGCCGGGCTCTCCGACGCCGCCACCCTGGCCGACGGTCCCGGCCCGACACCGGCCGACCTGACCGCGGTGCGACGGGCGATCGACGCGGTCGCCGGGGTGGTCGCCCCTGGCACGGTCTTCACCCTGGTCGACGAGGCCGAGGTACGCGCCGGTCTGGTCGCCGAGATGCCCGGGTGGCCGGACGGCGCCGACCTGCTGCTCGGCTCGGCCCCGACGCCCGTCGAGCCGCTCGGTCTGGTCCGCTTCGGCGCCGACCTGCACCGGCTGCGCGTCGCCCTGGCCGCCCAGGGCGTCGGGTCGACCCTGTTGCCGCCACCGCCCGGCAGCCCGGCGAGCGCCGCGCTCGCCCTGTAGCGCCGTCCTCAGCGTGTAGCGCCGTCCTCGGCCTGTGCGAACGGCCGGGTCACGTGTCCAGCATGGCCCGGCCCAGCGGGGTCAACGTGTGCAGCACGCTGTTGCGTTCGCGGTGGCTGACCAGCAGGCCAGCGTTGCGCAGCACCGTGGCGTGCTGGCTCGCCGCCGCCGGTGAGATGTTGAGCTGGCGGGCGACTTCCCCGGTGGTGCAGCCCTCGTCGCTGGCCTGCAACACCGCCGCCCTGGTGCGGCCCAGCAGCGCGGAGAGTGATTCGCGGGCAGCACCGGACGCGGCGCTGGCGTCGGCGGAGACCAGCGCGCCCAGCCGGTCCACCGGGTAGACCAGCACCGGTGGCAGCGCCGGGTCGAGCAGTGCGACCGGGGTGGCCGCGCAGAAGAACGACGGCACCAGCAGCAGCCCACGGCCGTCCAGGTGCAGCTCCCGGCTGTGCGGGTAACTGCGGACCTCCAGCACCCCGCTCTCCCAGCGCAGTGCCGGCCGGAGGCTGGTGAGCAGGCCCTCGACGCCGCCGTCGAGCAGCGCCCGCGCTCGTCGTGCGCGGTCCGCCGCGACCGCGGCCTGGATCCGGCTCCAGTACGGGCTGATCGCCAGCAACCGGTACTGCTCCATCGATTCGGCCAGGTGGTGCAGCGCCGACACCTCACCCCGACCGAGCGCGGCCGCGGAGGATGGCAGCTGATTCTCGGCGGCCAGGACGCTCAGGTCCCGTTGCAGCAACTCGACGGGGGTACTGCGGAGCGCGTCCATCCCGGCCTCGAAGCCCTCGACACTGGCGTACGGGGTGAGGAAGTCGGGGAAGTAGCCACGCGGCGGGTTCAACGCGAAGAGCAGCCGGAGCTGCTCGGAGCCGGAGTCCTGGCGCAGATCTCGGGCCACACTGCGCCGCCAGTTGGCCGTCAGCGGGTCGCGGGTGCGACCGCGCAGCACGTGCAGGCTGAGGACCAGCTCCCAGACCGGGTCCGCCGCCGGTGCCACCCGGGTCCGGAGGATGTCCTCCCCAGAAAAGTGGATCTTCAGCATGGAGCGCTCCCGTGTCGCCGGCAGGGGGATGCCGGTTGACCGTTCGACTCTACCTGGCCGGCAGTAATCTCCATCTTTAAGCCTGGAATGAAAAACCTCGACGCTTCCGGTGCCGGTTGGGCATGCTTCCCATGCCCGAACACGGCGCCGCGCGTCCTTGACGCCTGTGCTGCCGGGGCACCGGGACCGGGGAGGCCCCGGTGATCGGACGGCACCACGAGGGTCTGCGGCCCTTGCTCCGCGGAGGTGCCGTCCGGTCATCCCGCCCCCGCGCCGGCTCAGCCGACCCAGAGCGCGACCCGATGGTCCTCGTCCGTGACGTAGAACGACCGTCCGTCCAGCTCCGCCACCCCCTCGACGTGGTGGAACGGGGCCAGGTCCGCCACCTGCTCCCCGACGATCCGCCGCCCGTCGCCCGCCTCGCCGCCGGTGAGCCGGAAGCGGACGTGCCGGGAGGTGACCGCACCCCCACCCGGATGGTCGTCGAGCAGGACCGACCCCTTGCCCAACGCGTCGATCGACCCGATCACGGCCGCGTACCCGCCGTCCACCGTCGGGGTGATCGCGCGGAAGCCGGTCAGCTGCCCCGGCGGAGTGACAGCGGTCAACACGTACGCGCCCAGCGCCCGCGGCCACGCCCGTTCGGCGGTGAACATGCCCGGCACCCCGGCCACCTCGACCAGGATCGGCTCACCGGCATCGGTGACCGGGAAACGCAGCCCGAGCAGCACCGTCCCGGCCGGGGTGAACGCCGCCGCCTCCACGTTCAACGGCAGGTCGCCCGGGGCCAACCGGCTCACCCAGCTCTTCTCCCGGACGGTCCCCCGGGCCAGCGTCTCCACGATGAACCGCTCCCGCACCTGCTCCCCCGCCGGCAGGAGGGTCAACGGCGCTGCGGCGAGAGCATCGTTCACCGCCCGGTGCAGTCGAAACGAGTTGCGCACCACGTGCACCGGCACCGGCCCGACCGCCGCATCGTCCTCGCGGAACCGGGCCACGAAGGCGCGTCGAGGTCGCAGCGGGCCAGCCTTCGAGCCGAAGTGGGAGCCGAAGACGTACACCCAGCCGTCGTGGTGGGCGAGCGCCTCGCCGTCCTCGGTCCGCCCGTTCTCCACACCGGCGTCCGCCAGCACGTGCAGGGCCGTCCACTCCCCGTCGTCGCGCTCCAGCAGCAGCGCGAGGCAGCGCTCCACCGGCCCCTCGTCCAGCACGGTCCAGAAGCCCCGCCGGGCACCGTACGCGCGCAGCAGCGCCGCCGACCGCACCGGCAGCAGATCGCTGGCCTCGTTACCGGCCACCACGAATTCGACGAGTCGCAGGGTCACCGAGCCAGCGTACGGAGCACACGCTCGTACAGTGGCGGGGTGCCCGACACCGTGATTACCGGCCCGACCGCCCAGACGACCGACCCCGAGACGTACAGGGCGCTGCACGCCGACGCCACCGCGTTGCTGGAGGGCTGGCAGCCCACCAGCCCGGACGCGGCCAGCGCGCGGGACCGGACCCTCGCGCTGCTCGCCGCCGGCCCGGTCGCGATGAGCCGACAGCACCGCCCGGGGCACGTCACCGCCAGCGCGTTGGTGCTGGACTCCACCGGCTCCCGGGTGCTGCTCTGCCTGCACGTCAAGTTCGGGCGTTGGGTGCAGCTCGGCGGGCACTGCGAGCCGACCGACCAGACCCTGGTCGCCGCCGCGTTGCGGGAGGCCACCGAGGAGTCCGGGATCGCCGGCCTGCGCATCGACCCGGTGCCGATCGACGTGGACGTGCACCAGGTGCAGTGTCAGGGCGGCTCGGCGCACCACGACGTCCGGTTCGCGGTGATCGCCCCGCCCTCGGCGGTGGAGCAGGTCAGCGACGAGGCCGAGGAGCTGGGCTGGTTCCCACCGGACCAGCTGCCCGAGCCGCTGGCCGGCGGGACCGTCCAACTGGTCGCACCGGCCCTCGCCGCCCTCAGACGTAGCCCTCTTCGCCTCGCTCCTTGAGCTCGTCGACCAGCGTCTTGACGTCTTGCGCCCGGTCGCGCGGGCAGACCAGCACCGCGTCCGGGGTGTCCACCACGATCAGGTCGCGCAGGCCGAGGACGGCCACCAACCGACCCGACTGCGGCACGACCACGAGGTTGCTGCTGTCCCGCAGCAGCACGCCCGGCTTGGCCTCCGTGCCGAGCACCACGTTGCCGGCGTCGTCGGTCGGCAGCACGTCGCCCAGGGTGTGGAAGTCACCGACGTCGTTCCAGCCGAAGTCGCCCGGCACCGTCGCGACCCGACCCGCCGTGGCCGCACCCTCCATCACCGCGTAGTCGACGGAGATCTTCGGCAGGGTCGGCCAGATCGCGCCCAGGACGTCGTCCTGCTCCGGGGTGCCCCAGGCGGCGGCGATCGCGGCGACGCCGGCGTGCAGCGCCGGCTGCTGGCGAGCCAGCTCGGCGAGAAAGACGTCCACCCGCCACACGAACATGCTCGCGTTCCACAGGTGCCGGCCCGAACGGACGTACGCCTCGGCGACCTCGGCGGCCGGCTTCTCCTTGAACTCGGCCACCGGCCGCCACGGCACACCCTCGGTCGGGTCGCCGGTCTCCAGGTAGCCGTAGCCGGTCTCCGCACGGGTCGGAGTGATCCCGACGGTCATCAGCAGGCCCTGCTCGGCCCCGCGGACCGCTTCCTGGACCGTGCAGACCCAGCTGTCCGTGTCGCGGATCAGGTGGTCGGCCGCGAAGCTGCCCATCACCGCGTTCGGGTCACGCGCCGCGATCACCGCGGCGGCCAACGCGATCGCCGCGCAGGAATCCCGGGGGGAGGGCTCGACCAGGATGTTCTCCTCCGGTAGCACGGTCAGCTGCCGTGCCACCGCCGCGACGTGCGCGGCACCGGTGACCACAAGGGTCCGATCCGGTGTGGTCAGCGGCGCGAGCCGTTCCACGGTCGCCTGGAGCAGCGAGGCGCTGGTGCCGGTCAGCGGGTGCAGGAACTTGGGATGGCCGGCGCGGGACAACGGCCACAACCTCGTGCCACTGCCACCTGCCGGAATGACCGCATAGAGCATCCGCACATCATGCCCGACGTACCTGCCCAAAGTGGCACGGGTCACCCGCAGCGGCGCGGAGGATCAGGAACGGGCGCGACTCCACGCCGCGATGTGCACCTCGGCGCTGGACTCCCAGGTGAACTCCTTGGCCCGGTCGAACCCCGCCTTCGCCAGCGACAACCGCCGCTGCTCGTCGTCGAGCAGGGCGGCCAGGTCGGTGCCGATCTGCTCCGGGTCTTCCGAGGTGTACGCGACCGCGTCGCCGCCCACCTCGGGCAGCGAGAGCCGGGGCGTGGTCAGCACCGGGGCGGCGCACGCCATCGCCTCCAGGATCGGCAGACCGAACCCCTCGCCGTAGGACGGGTACGCGGCGACCAGGGCACCGCCGAGGAAACCCGGCAGGTCGCCGTAGCGCAGGTAGCCGGGGCGCAGCAGACGCAGGTGCGACGGCACCTCGGCCACCGCCCGGTCGATGTCTTCGTCGTGCCCCTGCCCGCCGGCGATCACCAGCGCCGGCGGGTCGACCCGGTCAGCCACCGCCCGCGCCCACCCACGGATCAGGTTGGGCACGTTCTTGCGAGGCTCCTTGGCACCGAGGAAGGCGACGTAGCTGCTGTTGCCCAGCCCCAGACGCGCACGTACCCGGGCCTTCTCCTCCTCAGTGGGAGCGTGGAAGGCAGCCTGGTCGACGCCGTGATAGGCCACGTCGATCCGCGTCGGGTCGGCGTCGAGCAGACGGATCAGCTCGTCCCGGGTGGCCTTGCTGGGCACGATCACCCGGGCGGCGCGGCGCAACGAGGTCTTGATGGCGCTGCGGAAGAACGTGCGGCGCGACTTGTCGTAATGCTCCGGCTCGGTGAAGAACGTCGCGTCGTGCACGGTGACCGTGACCGGACACCCGGCGCGCAGCGGGCAGGTGTAGAAGGGCGAGTGCAGCACCTCTGCGCCCACCTGCTGAGCGAGCAGCGGCAGGCCGGTCTGCTCCCAGGCGAGCCGGGCCGGGCGGTGCGCCACGGCGGCCGGGGCAGGGATGATCTCCGCGCCGGGCAGCATGCGGGTGTAACGCTCCAGATCGGTGCGGAGACTGACCACTGCCAGCTCCACCCCCGACCCGCACACCTTGCCGAGGGCACCGAGCAGACCGTCGACGTATCGACCGACACCACCACGGTCGGCGGGGACACTCGTGGCGTCGATGAGCACGCGGGGCGGGCGACCGGCGGTCACGGGGCGACTCCTTGTACTGGCGGGCTGTGGGGAACAACACTCCGGGGGTAAAGCCTACGCCGGGGCGCGGGGCCGACGCTGACTGCGACCCGACGGTACGCCGACTTGTCATCGTCATCGAGTACGGCCCGCGGGGGCGTATCGTTCGCGCCGATGGCCGACAACATTGCCCGGGTGTTCGCCGACGCGATCGCGACCGACCCGACCCGACCGCTGCTCACCTGGTACGACGACGCCACCGGCGACCGCACCGAACTCTCCGGCGTCACCTTGGCGAACTGGGTGGCGAAGACCGCCAACCTCCTCGTCGACGAGGTCGGCCTCGCGCCGGGCACCCCGGCCGGCGTGCTGCTGCCGCCACACTGGCAGACCGCGGCGGTGCTGCTGGCCTGCTGGTCGGCCAAGCTGAGCGTCGTCGACACGCCGGGCGACGTGGGGGTGCTCTTCGCTGCCGCCGACCAGTTCGACGAGGCGCAGTCCTGGTCCGCCGACGAGCGGTACGCCCTCGGGCTGGCCCCGCTCGCCGCCCCGCTTCGGCAGGTGCCGCCCGGGTTCGCCGACTACGTCGTCGAAGTACGCGGACACGGTGACCACTTCACGCCGCAATCGGGTCCGGGCCCCACGGACGCGCACCTGCTGGGTCGCGCCGAGGCCCGCGCCACCGAGTTGGGCATCCTTCCCGGGGCTCGGGTCCTCATCGACGCCGCCCGGCACCCCGACCCGGTCGACTGGCTCCTGGCCCCGCTGACCCGGGCCGCCACCGTGGTCCTCTGCGCCAATCAGGACCCCGCCCGGCTGGCCGACAGGCTGACCACCGAGAGAGTCACGCACCCCGTCCGGTAGTCCGGTCGCCGTGCCCTGCGGGACGGCCGACATGTGAGGCCCGCGAGTGGGTTGAGTAGGCCGAATCCATCCCAGGGTCAGGTCCGCGGTCCCGCGACGGACGCGGACGCGGAACAGGGCGGGGACGGGACCGGCTGAGCCCAGCGCGGGAGATCTCAGGCGGGGGTGCTGTCGGTGGCTCGGCTTTGGGCCAGGGCGGCGAAGGCGGTCAGGGACTCGGGGTTGACCAGGGCGCCCTTCGCCGCGGCCTGGTCGACCGGGGTGCCGGTGAGGATCTTCTTGACCGGCACCTCCAGCTTCTTCGCCGAGAGGGTGCGGGGCACCGAACGCACCTGGTGGATCTCGTCGGGCACGTGTCGGGGTGAGAGCGCCGTGCGCAGTTCACGGCAGATCTTCGCGCGCATCGGGTCGTCCAGCTCCAGACCCTCGGCCAGCACCACGAAGAGCAGCAGCTCACCGGCACCGCCCTCGTCGTCCTCCAGGTGCACGACGACCGAGTCGAGCACCTCGTCGAGCCCTTCCACGACCGAGTAGAACTCGGCGGTGCCGAGGCGCACCCCACCGCGGTTGAGGGTGGCGTCGGAGCGGCCGGTGATCACGCAACCACCCCGCTCGTTGATGGTGATCCAGTCGCCGTGCCGCCACACGCCCGGGTAGACGTCGAAGTACGCCTCCGCGTAACGGGTGCCGTCCGGGTCGTTCCAGAAGCCCACCGGCATGCTCGGCATCGGTTCGGTGATCACCAGCTCGCCGAGCTCGCCGATGACCGGCGTGCCGTCGGCGGAACGGGCCTCCACCTTGGCGCCCAACGCGCGGCAGGCGATCTCACCGGCGTACACCGGCAGCAGCGGCACCCCGCCGACGAAACCGGTGCACACGTCGGTGCCACCGGAGAGCGACTGGAGCTGGACGTGGTCGCCGACGGTCTCGTACACCCAGCGGAAGCCCTCGGCGGGCAGCGGCGCACCGGTGGAACCCACGCCGCGCAGCGCCGACAGGTCGGCGACCTCCCGGGGGACCAACCCGGCCTTTCGGCAGGCCAGCAGGTACGGCGCGGAGGTGCCGAAGTACGTGGTGCCGGTCTCCGCCGCCAGCCGCCACAGGCCGCCGAGGTCGGGCTCGGCCGGCCGACCCGGCTCCGCCCGGACCCCCGGGTTGCCGTCGAAGAGCACGATGGCCGCCCCCACCGCCGGGCCGGAGACCAGGAAGTTCCACATCATCCAGCCGGTGGTGGTGAACCAGAAGAACCGGTCGGCCGGGCCCAGATCGTGGTGCAGGGCGAGCATCTTCAAGTGCTCCAGCAGGATGCCGCCGTGGCCGTGCACGATCGGCTTCGGCAGCCCGGTGGTGCCCGAGGAGTACAGCACGTAGAGCGGGTGGTCGAACGGCACCGGCGTGAACGTCAACGGCTCGTCGGTGGGTGTGGCCAGCTCGGCCCAGCCCAGCGCGCCCTCGGGCGCGGGGCCCGTCGGGTCGAGGTAGCCGATGCTGACGGTGTGCCGCAGCGACGGCAGGGCGGCTCGGATCGCGGCGACCTCGGCACGCCGGTCCACCGGCTTGTCGCCGTACCGGTAGCCGTCCACGGCGACCAGGACGGTCGGTTCGATCTGCTGCCAACGGTCGGTGACGCTGCGGGTGCCGAACTCCGGCGCGCAGGACGAGAAGATCGCGCCCAGGCTGGCGGTGGCCAGCAGCAGGACGTACGTCTCGGTGATGTTCGGGGCGTACGCCGCCACCCGGTCACCGGCGGTGACGCCCAGCCGGCGCAGCCCGGCCGACACCCGGCGGACCTGCTCGCGCAGCTCACCGGCGGTCAACGTGACCGGCGCTCGGGTCTGCCCGTGGGAGATCACCACCGGGTCGTCGTCGGCCCGCCCCGGCATCCGCAGCACGTTCTCCGCGTAGTTGAGCGTGGCGTCGGGGAACCAACGGGCGCCGGGCATCCCCCGCTCGGCCAGGGTGGCGGTCGGCGGGGTGTGCGCGATCACCTCGAAGTGGTCCCAGATCGAGCGCCAGAACCCGTCCAGATCGGTGGTGGACCAGCGCCACAGCGCGTCGTAGTCGGCGAAGTCCAACCCGCGGTGCTCCCGCAGCCAGCGCAGGTAGGCACCGATCCGGGACCGCTCACGTACGTCCGCCGGCGGCGTCCACAGCATGTCACCCACTGCTCCACCCTCCCCCTGGCCCGACACGACACTGTGACTGGGCCGTGGCGCCATCTTGCCCTACCTCGAAGCGCCATTCTGCGCACCGGGTAGGCCAACCGACGCGTGCCCGTCCCACACTCCAACCTGCCACCTCATGTGGGTCAGCCGGCGCGGTGGGCCTGGATGGCGCGGCGGCGGGCCAGCCGGTGCGCACGGCGGATCTCCGCCTCCTTGTACCGGCGCTCGTCCTCCGCCGTCTCCGGCAGCACCGGGCGGACCGCCCGCGGCGCCCCACCCACGTCCACGCCGACGAACACCAGGTACGCGGTGGCCACCCGGACCGGCGCGTCCTCGGCCGAGTCCCACCGTTCGGCGACCACCCGCACGCCCACCTCCATGGAGGTCTGGCCGGTCCAGTTCACCTGGGCGTGCGCGTGCACCAGATCGCCGACCCGGACCGCCTCAGAGAAGACGATCTCGTCGATCGCCGCGGTCACCGCGGTCCCCCCGCTGTGTCGGGCGGCAGCCGCCCCGGCCACGTCGTCGACGAACTTCATCAGAACCCCGCCGTGCACGGTGCCGTAGAGGTTGACGTCCACCGCGGTCATGATCTTGCTGAGAGTGACGCGCGAGTACGACGTCGGCTTGCCGGTTGGAGCGGCGGAGAGGTGCTCAGTCATGTCGAAAACGGTACGGTGCGCGGATGCGACATCTCTGGAGCTTCCTCGCCGGGCTGGTGGTGGCGCCCATCACCTGGGTGCTGGTCACACTGGGGCAGGACGGGTCGAGCCGGACGGTCGACCGTTGGGTGGAGATCGGCACGTTCAACACCGCCAACCTGATCGAGCCGGCCGTGTACCTCGGTGTCGGCGGTGTCCTGCTGGGCCTGCTCGGCACGCTGCGCTTCTCGCCGCTGGGCCCGATGGTGGCCGGTGCGCTGCTGGTCACCCCGTACATCGGGATGTTCGTGGCGCCCTTCTCGGTGCGGGACGCGATCCCGCACGAGTGGAAGGTGTTCGGCGATCCTCTGCCGCTGCGACTGCCCGTGGAGAACGGCACGCTCTTCCTGCTCGGCCTGCTGCTGCTGATGGCGACCTTCAGCCAACAGCGTTGGCGGCAGTGGCCGAGCCCGGCGACCGAACCGGCCACTGCACCCACCCCCGCACCGGACGGAGGCCCCCGCAAGGACGACTTCACGTTGACCGACTGGCCGGCCCCCGCGCCCGCGGAGCGCGACACCGCGCCCCTCACTCTGGGTTACCCGGCCGACCCGACAGCGACCGATCCGCTGCCCCGACGGGTGGGCGGCGAATCACCCTGGTCCGCCCCACCGCGCGGCCAACCGCGCCCCGAGGACACCACCGAGATCCGCTGATCGTCGGGGCGGGCCGGTGGACCGGCCCGCCCCTTTCGTCCCTTTCGAGCTAGTGCAGCGCGACCGCCAGATCCGGGTCGACAGTGCCGAGGCTGGCGCGGGGCACCACGAGGAGCATGACGATCAGCGCGGCGGCCATGCCGCCCGCGATGACGATCGCCATCGGTACGCTCCCGGTGCCGAACAGACCGGCCAGTGGCGCCGACACCGCGCCGATGCCGAACTGCACCGCGCCGAGCAGCGCCGCGGCGGTGCCAGCGGCCTCACTGTGCCGGCTCATGGCCAGCGCCGGCGCGTTCGGAAGGGCGAGGCCGGCGGCGGCCAGGACCAGCCACAGTGACGCGAGCAGGGTGGCCAGGCCACCGAAGCCGGTCACCGCGAACATGACCAGCAGCAGGCCGGCGGCCGTGCCGGCGATCAGGGCGGCGACCAGGATCTGCTGCGGGGTGTAGCGGCGCAGCAGCCGCACGTTGAACTGGGTGGCCCCGATCAGGCCCACCGCGCCGGCACCGAAGGCGATGCCGAACTGCTGCTCGTCGAGGCCGTACTCCTGCTGGAGCACGAACGACGAACCCGAGACGTACGCGAACAGTGCCGCCATCGCCAGCCCGGCGACCAGCACCAGGCCGACGAACGCCCGGTCGTTGACCAATCCCCGGTAGTCGCGCAGGGTGGCGCGCACCCCGCCGTGCCGCCGACGCGTCACCGGAAGGGTCTCCGGGAGCCGGAGAGCGGCCACGACGATCAGCAGCGCGCCCAGCACCGCCAGGGCCGCGAAGACGCCCCGCCAGTCGGTCCAGCTCAGCAGGCCGCTGCCCAAGGTCGGCGCGAGGATGGGCGCCAGGCCCATGACGAGCATCAGCCGGGAGAAGATCCGGGCGAAGGAGGCCCCGCTGAAAAGGTCGCGGACCACGGCCGTCGCGACCACCGTGGCGGCGGCGACGCCGAGACCCTGGAGTACGCGCAGGCCGCCGAGCACCGCGATGTTTGGTGCGAAGACGCACAGGACGGAGGCCACGATGTGCGTGGCCAGCCCAGCCAGCAGCGGCACCCGCCGTCCGACCACGTCGGAGAGCGGCCCGATCAGCAACTGGCCCAACGCGAGGCCGACCAGCGTGCCGGTCAGTGTCAACTGCACCGCGGTCTCGGTGGTCTGCAGTCCCGCCGTGATGGCTGGTAGAGCGGGCAGGTACATGTCGATGGTCAACGGCCCGATCGCGATCAACGCGCCCAGCACGAGGACGAGTTGCGCCCGCTGACGGTTGGTCATCAGGTCGCCGGGCAGCACCTCTCGCGCGACGGTGGAATCGCGTTCGGTCTTCTCCACCAACTGCTTCATCATCTCGATCTCTCTGCGGAAGCTGATGCGTCGTCACCAGCGGCGGCGCGGGGCGTCACCGGGACCGCGCGGAGGCGGCACGGTGTGCGGTGCTCGGCGGTGGGCTGCGTGGTCGTGACGAGGCAGGGGTCGCGGCGGGGACGGCCGGGTCGGCGATGATCCAAGGGTGATTCTGTCGGTCGGCAACACCTCGGCGAGGGGTGACGTTCCCGGTGTGTGGGGAGTCACCCCACCCCGCCCACCCGAGGCCAATGTGAGCAGGGTCACAGCGGGATCAGAACCGGGGTCGGGGTACGCGTCGTCTTGCCTGGTGTGAAACGAAGTCTGGACGGGCTCGACGAGGGTGAACTCCTTCGCCGCGTCGCTCGGGGCGACCGGCGCGCGTTCGACGCGCTGTACCGGCGTACCGCCCCGTGGTTGACCGCGCGACTGCGCCGGCGCTGCGCCGACGAGGACGTGGTGGCCGAGGTGTTGCAGGAGACGTACCTGGCGGTGTGGCGGTCCGCCGGCAGTCAGGCGCAGTCGCCAGGGGCCTCCGGCAGCGCGGTGGGCTGGCTGTGGACGATCGCCGCGCACCGGTTGATCGACGCGTTCCGCCACCGGGCCCGGCGCGAGCGGATCCCGGCGGTGCAGACCTTCGAAACGGTGGCCCCGGCCGCCGAGGAGGAGGCGCTGGCCGGCGGGATGGACGCCAACCTCGAAAGGGCCCTGCACGCGCTGCCGGCGGAACTGCGCCAGGTGCTGCGCGCGATGGTCCTCGACGGGTTGACCGCCCGGGAGACGTCGCTGCTGCTCGGCATGCCGGAGGGAACCGTGAAAACCCGGGCCCGGCGGGCCCGAATCGCACTCCGGGAGGCGCTGTCATGACCACTCACCCGACGTCCACCCTCATCTCCCAGTACGCCTCCGGTGGCGCCGGCGTCGACGACGCGACCATCTGGGCGGTCGAGGCGCACCTGGAGACCTGCGCCGCCTGCCGAGCGGTGCTGACGGACGCCGTCGACCCGGGCACCCGGGACCTGCTGGACCGGGTGGCCGACGGAATCGCCACCGGAATCGCCACCGGCCCGGGTCCGGTACGCCGTCACCGGCTGCTGCGCACCGGGGTCGCCGCCCGGGTGCTGCCCTGGTTCGTCACCGCCACCGGGCTGATGCTGGCCGCGGCCCTGTTCGAGTGGACGTTCGACAGCCTGCCGTCGCTGGTGCTGCTGATCGCGCCGGTGGCGCCGCTGCTGCCGGTGGCGGCGGTCTGGAGCCGACGCTTGGACCCGGCCTGGGAACTGACGGCCACCATGCCCCGTACCGGCTTGCCGCTGCTGATGCGCCGCACGTTGGGGGTGCTGTCGGCGGTCCTACCGGTGCTGGCCGTGGCGGGCTGGTTCACCGGGCACTCCCCCGGGCTCTGGTTGCTGCCCGTCCTGGGGTTCACCGCCGGCGCGTTGGCGCTGGGCCCGGTGGTGGGGGTCGAGCGCGCCGCACTCGCGTTGACCGTCGCCTGGTCCGCCGGTGTGGTCGTACCGAGCCTCGCCGACGGCCAACTCCCGGCGATCCTCACCGGCAGCAGCCTGCCGGGGTGGGCGCTCGCCACAGTGGCGTTGACGGCCGTCGTCCTTGGTCAGGCCCGGCGACGGCCGCACGAACCGCACCAGAACCTGCTGCACCGATGACGACGTCGAGTCAGGCCCGAATGGAGAGATCATGATGCGTACGGTCAGCGTGGCGGAGACCGCTCCATCCACCTACCCGTGGGCGGTGCACGCCGAGAAGTTACAGGTCCGGGCCGGCCGACACCTCGCGGTCAACGAGCTCGACCTGAGGTTGGGCACCGGTGTGCACGGGCTGCTCGGCCCGAACGGCGCCGGGAAGACGACGTTGATGCGGGCCCTGGCGACGGTGTTGAAGCCGGCCGGGGGGCGACTGACCCTGCTCGGTGGCGAGGTGACCGGGAGGGCCGACCTCCGCCAGGTACGCCGCGGCCTGGGCTACCTGCCGCAGCATTTCGGCTTCTACCCGCGCTTCACCGTCCGGGAGTTCGTCGAGTACATCGCCTGGCTCAAGGAGATGCCGAAGGCCGTCATCCCTGGCGCGGTGCAGCGGGCCGTCGAGCGGGTGGGCCTGGCGGACCGTGCCGATTCCCGGATGAAGACGCTGTCCGGCGGGATGCTGCGCCGCGCCGGCATCGCCCAGGCGATCGTCAACGATCCGGCGGTGCTGCTGCTCGACGAGCCGACGGTCGGCCTGGACCCCGAGCAGCGCCTCGACTTCCGCGAACTGCTGCGGGAGATCGGCCTGGACAGCTGCGTACTCGTCTCCACCCACCTGGTCGAGGACGTCGCGGTGGCCTGCACCGACGTGGTGCTGGTCAGCGAGGGTCGGCTGGTGTGGCAGGGCAGCGCCGGCGAACTGGCCCAGCAGGGCGGCACCGACGACGCCGGTGACAGCGCCACCGAACGCGGTTACTCGTCGCTGCTGCGCGCCCACCGTGGCCGGGTGTCGGCATGACCGGGCGAATCCTCCGCATCGAGCTGCGCCGTTCGGCTGCGCTGAGCATCGGCCTGCTGTCGTTGGTGATCGGCGCGGTGCTGCTGCTCACGGCCACCCAGTCCTTCGTCGGGCGGTGGATGCAACTGGCGATCTTCTCGCGGTCGATGCTCATGGTGTCGCTGCCCTTCGCGCTGGCCGGCGGAGCGTGGCTGGGTCAGCGCGACGCGCGTTACCGGGTCAACGAGTTGTTCGCCAGCACCCTCCGGCCGCGCTGGCAGCGCGTCGTCCCGACCGCCAGCGCGCTGGCCGTCGCGGTCGCGACCGCGTACGTCCTGGTGTTCCTCATCGCGGCCGGATGGGTGGTGCCGACGGCGGGATACTTCCCGGCCAGCGCCATCGTCGTCGCCGCGGTGGGCGTCCCGGCGCTGGTCGCCGCCGGTTGGCTCGGCATGGCCGCCGGCCGCGCCGTGCCCCGGGTGGTCACCGCACCCATCCTCGCCGTGGTCGGCTTCTTCCTGGTCGGGTTGGTTCCGGATTTCGTCACGATGGCCCACATCGACGCGAGTCTCACCAGAGTCGGGCGGGAGCCGTCGGCGCTGCTGCTCGTACCGACCTTCAACGGCCTGGACGACTTCCAGACGATCGCGACCCGGGTCAGTCTGCTCCAGACGCTGTGGCTGGTGTCCCTCGCCGCGACCGGGCTGCTGCTGCTCGGCGCGGTCCGCCGCCGCGCCATCGCGTTCGCCGTGCTTCCGGCGGTGCTCGGCGGCGCGGTCGCCGTACCGCTCCTGCCCGTCGGCGGAACCCGCGGAGCGGCGGTCGTCGACCCGGTCGCCATCGAGCTGGTCTGCGACGACGACGGCCCGCAGGTCTGCGTGGCACGGGCGCACGCCACGTTGCTGCCCGACGTCGTCGGCCCCGCCCGCCAGGCACTCGGAATGATGGCGGCGAAGCTGCCCAACGCACCCGTCCGGGCGGTGCAGTCCCGACAGATCGCCTACTGGGGACGGCTGGGCGTGAGCGCGGCACCGACCCGGCACGCCGACGACACGATCGTCTTCGACGCTCCCGCGATCGACCCCGCCGGCCGCGCCGACCTGTCCGACGGCCAGTTCCTGCCATCCCTGCTCGAGGCTGCCTGGCTGCAGGACTGCGGCGACCAGTCGGGGGGCGACGAGGAATTCCTGGCTCGGACCATCGCCACAGCCTGGCTGAGCGGTCAGCCGCCGATCCCGCAGCGCTGGTGGGAACCGGCGGACATCGAGCGGGCGCAGGGCGCCTACCAGGCGCTGGTGAGCCTGCCGCAGGCCGAGCAACGGGATCGGATGGCGGCGGCACGCGCGGCGGTGCTGGACTGTCGCAGCGACGGCTTCCTGGCGATCCTGGCGGAAAAGCCGTGAGATGGTTCCGGCTCCACCTGCGGTCGCGCCGGGTCCCCCTCGCGGTCAGCAGCGCGGCGGCGATCGTCGCGCTGGCCTGGGTGTTGTCGCTGGTCTACACGGAGTCGACCACCATCAACGCCCGGACGGCGAGTCTCACCATCATGCTGGCGGTGGTCGCGTTCGGCACCACACTCAGCGGCGCGGACGACGCCCTGGACCACACGGCGTCGGTCAACTGGCCGCTGCGACGTGCCGGACACCTGCTCCTCGCCACTGCCGCGATCACCGCCCTGCTGTCGCTCAGCACGCTCACCGACGCGCGCTACGAGCCGTTCGCCCTCGTGCTGCGCAACACCGCCGGCCTGCTCGGGCTGACCGCGCTCGGCGCCGCAGTGGTCGGTGCCGCGCTGTCCTGGATCGCCCCGCTCACCTGGACCCTCATCGCGGTTCTGCCGTTCCTGGGGCCCAGCACCGACGTGCGGGTACAGGTCGCCAGCTGGCTGACCCAGCCCGCCGGCACCACCGCCGCCACCGCCTGCGCCACCGTACTGGCGGTGACCGGTCTGCTCGCGTACGCGCTGCGTGGCGGCCCGCTGCGACCCGCCACCGAGACGGCCCCCGATCGGTGACGACACCGCCGGTGGTCCGGAACGCCGTTGTCGGCGCACCGGACCACCGGCGGCACCACGCCCTAGACGACGTCGGCCAGCAACTGTCGGGCCATCACGATCCGCTGGACCTGGTTGGTGCCCTCGTAGATCTGGGTGATCTTGGCATCCCGCATCATTCGCTCGACCGGGTAGTCCCGCGTGTAGCCGTAGCCACCGAGCAACTGCACCGCGTCGGTGGTGATCTCCATGGCGGCGTCGGAGGCGAAGCACTTCGCCGCCGCGCCGAAGTAGGTGAGATCCGCGTCGCCACGCTCCGACTTGCCAGCAGCCGCGTACGTGAGCTGCCGGGCCGCCTCGAGCTTCATGCCCATGTCGGCCAGCATGAACTGGATCCCCTGGAACTCGGCGACCGCCTTGCCGAACTGGCGACGCTCGGCCACGTACCCCTTCGCGTAGTCGAGCGCGCCCTGCGCGATCCCGACGGCCTGCGCGGCGATGGTGACCCGGGTGTGGTCCAAGGTCTTCATCGCGGTCGCGAAGCCGGTGCCCTCCGCACCGATCATCCGGTCGGCCGGGATCCGCACGTTGTCGAGGTAGACCTCGCGGGTGGGCGAGCCCTTGATGCCGAGCTTCTTCTCCGGCGCGCCGAAACTCACCCCGACATCGGACTTCTCGACCACGAAGGCCGAGATGCCCCGGGACCGGGCGGACGGGTCGGTGACGGCGAAGACGGTGTAGAACTCGGACACCCCGGCGTTGGTGATCCAGCGCTTCACACCGTTGAGCACCCAGTGATCCCCGTCACGTACGGCCCTGGTGGTCATCGAGGCCGCGTCACTGCCCGCCTCCGGTTCGGAGAGGCAGTACGAGAACATCGCGTCACCGGCCGCGACCGGCGTCAGGTAACGACTCTTGAGGTCGGCGGAACCGGACAACAGCAGCGGCATGGTGCCGAGTTTGTTCACCGCCGGGATCAGCGAGGAGGACGCGCAGGCGCGGGCCACCTCCTCGATCACGATGGCGGTGGCCAGCGCGTCCGCGCCCGCGCCGCCGTACTCCTCGGGAATGTGCGGTGCGTGGAAGTCGGCCGCGCGCAGCGCGTCGTAGGACGCCTTGGGGAACTCCCCCGTCTCGTCGGCCTCCGCGGCGTGCGGAGCCACCTTCGCGGCGCAGACCTCCCGCACGGCTTCCCGGATCGCCTGGTGCTCCTCGGGCAACCGGTAGACGTCGAACGACTCCCCTGCGGCCATCTCGGCCCTCCCCTTCACCACTATCATGCGCAGTCTGTGACGACTCCTGACCGCCGACCGCGCAGACTGAAGACTAGCGACTGCAGTTCAGGTGATGTTACCGGCGCGTAGGCATGGGCAGGACGGTGCACCTAACGCGCTCAGCGATGATGGAGATTGAGACAGTGAGCCACCTCCGGTGCCCCCGCCCAGGCGCCGCAGCAGAATGCGACGCGACGACGCGGCGCCAGCGCGAGCGGAGAAGACAGGCGTGACGATCCCCTACCCCACCATCCAGCCGACCCCCGCCATCGCCGCGGTGACCCCGCCTTCGGGCGCACCCCGGCCGCGGGTGACGTTCCTAGGGACTGGTTACCTCGGTGCGACGTACGCCATCTGCTACGCCGAACTGGGCTACGAGGTTCTCGGGTTCGACGTCGACGCCGACAAGATCGCGATGCTGAACGCCGGTCAGGTGCCGATCCACGAGCCCGGCCTGGACGAGCTGCTCCGGCGCAACCTCGCCGCCGGCCGCCTCCGGTTCAGCACCGACATCGCCGAGACCGCCGAGTTCGGTGACGTGCACTTCATCTGCGTCGGCACCCCGCAGCGGGCCGACGGCATGGGCGCCGACCTGTCGTACGTCGAGGCGTCGGTCACCCGTCTCGCGCAGCACCTGACCCGCAAGGCGTTGATCGTCGGCAAGTCCACCGTGCCGGTCGGCACCGCCGAGTGGGTCGAGCAGCTCGTCGGCAAGCACACCCCGAACGACCTGGACGTCGAGGTGGCGTGGAGCCCCGAGTTCCTCCAGGAGGGCTTCGCCGTCGACGACGTCCTGCGGCCCAACCGGATCGTGGTCGGCGTCAAGAGCGAGTGGGCCAACGGCATGCTCTACGCCGCGCACAAGGGCGTGTTCGACCTGGCCGCCACGGAGGACCGCGAGGTGCCCCTGGTGGTCACCGACTTCTCCACCGCCGAGCTGGTCAAGGTCGCCGCGAACGCCTTCCTGGCCACCAAGATCTCCTTCATCAACGCGATGGCCGAGGTCTGCGAGGCCTCCGGTGGCGACGTCACCCAACTGGCCCGCGCGATCGGCTACGACCCGCGGATCGGCAACCGGTTCCTCCAGGCCGGTCTCGGCTTCGGAGGCGCCTGCCTGCCCAAGGACATCCGGGCCTTCCAGGCCCGTGCCCAGGAGTTGGGCGCAGGCGAGGCGCTGCGCTTCCTTCACGAGGTCGACCTGATCAACCTGCGCCGTCGTACCCGGGTGCTCCAGCTCGCCGCGGACCTGCTCGGCCGCCGCTCCGGCCCGGCCGGCCCGGACTTCTCCGGCACCCGGATCGCCGTGCTCGGTGCCACCTTCAAGCCCAACACCGACGACGTCCGCGACGCCCCGGCGCTCGCCGTCGCCGCACTGCTGCACAAGGCCGGCGCCGACGTGCACGTGTACGACCCGCAGGGCACCGAGAACGCCCGCCGTGCGGTTCCCGATTTGACCTACGAGAACAGCATCAACGAGGCGGTCAACGACGCCGACCTGGTCTGCGTCCTCACCGAGTGGGCCGACTTCCGCAACGCTGATCCCGTCGCGCTCGGCGACTTGGTCAAGGGTCGCAAGGTCGTCGACGGCCGCAACTGCCTCGACCCGGCACTGTGGGCCCAGGCGGGCTGGGAGTACCGGGGCATGGGTCGCCCCTGATCCCACCGACGCACCACCGGCCGGCCATCGAGCATCTCGGTGGTCGGCCGGTGTCGTTGTTTGCCCCGGACCCGCCGACAAGAGTCGAAATCCGCGCCAGCTTTGGGCATGCTGCGACAGTGGGAGTCCACAGTGCGGGTGGAGGGGTGTCGTGGCGACCTTTCAATGCTCCTCGTGCGGCCGGGAGATCAAGCCGGCCGTCCGATGCCCGCACTGTGGGGCAGATCAACCACAGTGGGTCGAGCACCTGGCCGACATTGAGCGTTCGATCGCGGAGATGAAGGCGCGCGACGCCGCCATCGCCCGCGAGCAACGGCAGATCGCCGCCAAGATGCAGGCCGCGCTCTTCCAGCGGGACATCCTCGCCCACGCCGGCGAGGAGCGGATCAAGCAGGCCACCCGGCCGCGCCGGGTGCTGCGTCGCCGCCCCGGCCGGCGGCCACCGACGGCCACCATGGGAACGCCGCCCCGGGTGCCCCGCCAGGGCACTCCGTCCGCCCCGGAGGATCCGCCGCCGCCCCCGCCCCGGGGCGTCTGGCTGGACGTGGACGACCCGGAGCACCCGCCGGAGGCGTCCTCGCGCGAGGTGCAGAACATCCCGCTCGGGCTGGGCGCGCTGCTGCTCGGCGTGGCCGCGGTGGTCTTCGCCGCGGTGGCCACCAGCTCGATGGACGCGCTGGCCCGGCTCGGCATCCTGCTCCTGGCCACCGTGCTGATGCTGCTCGCCCCACCAGCACTGGCCCGGCGCGGGCTCACCTCGACCGCCGAGACCATCGCGGCGGTCGGCCTGCTGCTGGTGCCGCTCGCCGGCAACGCCCTCTGGGCCGTGGACCGGATCGGCGCCGGTAGCGGCTCCGGCACGGTCTTCGCCGGGGTGATCTTCGCGGTCACCGCCGCCGTCGCGTTCGGGTACGCCGGTTGGACCGGTCTGCGCGCGCCCCGCTTCGCCACCGTGCTCGCCGCGCAGCCGGTCCTGCCTCTGCTGGCGTACGACCAGATCACCGGCCCGGGCGGCTGGGCCCTGGTGCTGGCCCTCGTCGCCCTCGTCGACCTCGGCCTGGCCCGCTCCGGCGTGACCGTCGAACGCCCCGTCCGGCAGGACCTGCCATCGCCGGGCACGCCGTCCGCGCCTCGCCAACGCGACGCGGAGAGCCGACCGGAGGGCGACCCGGAGGAGGCCGCCGAGCTGATCGACGCCAGCGCCGGCGCCACTGACCCGCGGCCGACCCGGCCGGTGCCCGGCCTGCGTGAGCTGACCTGGTTGCTGCACGCCCTGGCGGTCGCCGTCTCCCTGGCGTACGCGGTCACCGCCCTGCTGCGGGCCCAGACCGTGCCGACCGCGACCGGCGCCGGGGTGGTGCTGCTGCTGGCCGCCATGATCGGGCTGGCCGGCGCGTTGGTGCTGCGTCGCCCGCCGCTGCCGGACGTCGCGGCCGGCATCGTCACCCTGGCGGTGATCGGCTCGCTCAGCCGAATCGCCTCGGTGGCACTCCCCGGTCGGGCGCTGCTGCTGATCGCGGCGGTCATCACGGTGACCGGGCTGGCGGTGCGCGCGGTCCCGGAGGCGGCCCGACGTGGCCCACAGTTGGCCTCCGCGGTGGCGCTGACAGTCAGTGGTCTGGTGGTGGCCGGCGGCGCGCTACGCGCCGGGGTGGCACCGGTCCGGGCGGCACTGCCCGCCTGGAACCCCGACCTCAGCCGGTACCCGGGCGAGTTGGCCGCCGCCGTCGGGCCGACCACCTGGCAGCTCGCGGCGGCCGCGTTCCTGCTCACCATCGCGGCGGTGCTGGCCCTGCCCACCGAGATCCGCCGGGAGTTCGCGGTCGCCGGCGCTGCGCTGACCGCGCTCGCCGTCCCGGCCTCGTTCGGTCTCGGCTGGGCGACGGCACCCTGGCCAATGGTGATCGCCGCGATCGGCATCGGGGTCATCGGGCTCTCCGCCCGCACCGGTCGAGCCGCGGTGGCCCACGCCATCGGGGCGGCCGTGGTCGGCCTGTTCGGCGCGGGTGCCAGCCTGGCCAGCCCCACCCTCACCGCCGCGGTCCTGATCACCCTGTTCGTGGCCGGCACGCTGGTCACACTGGCGCCCCGGATCCGGATCGCCTCGGCCGCCTCCGACACGGTCACCGCCTGGGCCGCCGGTGGCGCCGCGTTCGCGCTGCCCGGGGCGGTGGCGGCGTTCGTGGCCGCGACCATGCCGAAGGACCCGACCCTCACTCCGGCGAGCCTCCGCGAGGTGACCGTCCCGATCCTGGCGGCCAGCTTCCTGGCGGTCTGCGTGACCCTGGGCTACGCCGCCGTCGTGCAGGTCTCCCAGCGCCACATCCCCGCCCCGCTGTCGGTCGGCACCGGGCTGGGCGCGCTGATGGTCACCGCCGCCGCGTTCGGGGCGCCCGGCGCTACCGTCGCCGACGCCTGGGTGGGCGCGCTCCTGCTGGTCGCGGCGGTGCTGCTCTTCCTGGCCCCCTCCATCGACGCCGGCCGTCGAGCCGATCTCACCCTCGACGGCTCGGACCTGGCCGCCGCGGCGGTCACCACCGCCCTGATCGCCACGCTGGTACGGATCGGGGCGGTACTCGCCCCGGGTGGGCAGCTGGCGGTGGCCGCCGCCCTGCTCCTGGTTGTCGCCGTGGGCGCCCGCAGCATGCCGGAGGAGTGGCGACGCGGTCCGATCCTCGGCCTCACCGTCGGCGGTGCCCTGATCGGCGTCCTCGCAGGCTGGTCGGCGATCCGCGGTGGGGTCGGCGTGCTGGCCACCCCCGGCCCGATCTGGAAGGGCGACCTGAGCGGCTGGCCAGCCGCCCCCGTCGGCGGTGCCACCTGGCAGGCGCCCGTCGCGCTGGCGCTGCTGGCACTCGCCGCCGGCATCCTGCTCCCGCCGCCGTGGCGCTGGGACGTGTCCGGCGTGGCGGTGGTGCTCGCCACGATCGGCGCGCCGGCCGCATTCGATCTGGCCTGGTGGTCACCGGTCCTGGTCGGCGGAATGGTCGCCACCGTGTTCGGCATGGCCGCGGTGGCCACGGAGGAGGCGCGCGCCGGGCTGTCCCGGGCCACCGTGGCCGGGGTCGTCGCGCTGCATGCCGCGGGAGCCGGACTGGTCCGCCCGTGGACCACGGCCCTGGCGCTGGGCAGCATCGCCCTGATCGGCGTGGTGGTGGCCACGCTGGCCCGCGTCCTCGCCGGTCCACAGGTCGCCGACATCGAAACCGAGGGGATGCCGCCGCACCTGGCGCAGATCGGCGGCGCGGCGATCGGTGCCGCCCTGCTGGCCCTCCCCGGTGCGGTGGCGGCACTGTCCGCCGAGTTCGAACACTCGGCGCAGGTGGTGCTGACCGCCGCGCTGGCCGCGACCAGCCTCGGTCTGGCCGCCGTGGCCGCGGTCCGCCGGCTGGTGCCGCAATATCTGCCCTGGGTCAGCGTGGCGGTGGTCGGCGGGGCCACCATCAGCGCCCTTGCCGCCATCCCCACCGGCCTCGCCGCCGGCGTCTACGCGGCCGCCGCCGCCCTGCTCGGCGTACTGGCCGAGCTGATCCGCGCGGCCACCGTGCCGCCCACCGGCGCGGCCCAGCCGGTCCGGCGCTGGGCGGTACGACTCGACGGCGCCCTACGGCGGTTGCCGGACGACCCGGAGCGCCGACGGTGGCGGGTCAACCCGGCCGCGGGCGCGCTGGGCGCGGCGGCGCTGCCGACCGCCCTGGCGCTCGCCTCGATCGCACCCGCGCTGGTCACCGCCCTGGTCGAGCCGCACCGCACACTGACCCGGATCTGGCAGGGCCCGCCGCCGGAGCTGCTCACCCCGCCGTCGGACGTGGTCAACCCGACCCACGTGCTGACGGCGTTGCTGCTCACCGCTACCGCCGCGCTGGCCGCCACCGGGTTCAGCGGTGGGCGACGGTCCCGGGCCGTGCCGGTGGTGCTGCCCGGGGCGGCCGTCACGCTGCTGATCGCACCCATCGCGCTGGGCCAGGGCTGGCCCGCCAGCACCGTTGCCGCACTCTCCGTCTTCACCATCGCGATGCTCGGTCTCGCACTGACCCCACCGCCGCCGCTGGTCGAGCGGGCCCGCTCACTGCGGCTGGCCCGGGTGCTGGTGTTCGCCATCGGTCTGGCCGGTGGCAGCGCCGGGCTCGCCGGCAGCCTGGCCGACCGGCAGATGACCCTGTTCACCCTCGGCAGCGCGGTCGGGGTGGGCGCGGTGGCGGCGCTGTTCGGCACCACCCAGCGGGCGCGCATCCTCGGCTGGCTCTTCGCCTCACTCATGGCGCAGCTCTTCGTGCTCACCGCCGGCCTGGTCGCCGGGCTGGCCGCGGTCTGGTCCGCGTTCGGGGTGCTCGCCGTCGGCGCGGTCCTGCAGGTGCTCGCCGCGACCCTGCCCCGGCTGCGTCGCCCCGAGGCGCAGCGTGAGGCCTCCACTGTGGAGTGGACCGGGTACGCTGCCGCGCTGATCGCGTTGGCCCTCGCCTTCGACTCGCCCCGCCACATCGCCGCCCTGCTGGCTGCCTGGGGCGCTGTCCTCGGGGTGGCGGCGACCCGACCCGGTCGCCGGCCGGTGGAACGCCGGATCCTGTTCTGGGCCGTGGTGGTGTGTGAGATCACCGCGTGGTGGATCCTGATGCGAGTCGCCGACGTGGCGTTGCCCGAGGCGTACACGCTGCCGTTCGCCGTGTTGGCCCTCCTCGTCGGAGTCCTGGAGCTGCGCCACCGACCCGACATGAGCAGCTGGGTGGCGTACGGGCCGGCGCTGGTCGCGGCCTTCGTGCCGACGCTGGCCATCGTGCTGGCCACCGAGTCCAGCACGCTGCGGCAGATGCTGCTGCTGCTCGGCGCGGTAGCAGTGCTGATCTTCGGCTCGTCCAGCCAGCAGCAGGCCCCGGTGATCGTCGGCGCGTCGGTCACCGCGATCACGGCGATCCACGCCCTGTTCAGCCTGGGCCCTTGGCTGGCGCTGATCCCGGTGGGCATCCTGCTGCTGGTGCTCGGCGCGAGCAACGAGCGCCGCCGCCGCGCCCAGGAACGCCTACAGACCGCCCTGCGCGGCATGAGATGAATCGGAGGGTCACGGCGGTCTGAATGAGTGGGCGCGGTGAGTGGTCCGGGCTCGCGTCACCCGCGTCCCTCTCGCGCGATCTTGCACTTTCTGTTGCGACACTAGGGGCAAAAGCCGCGAAGCATCGACCGAAAGTGCAAGATCGCGGATGCGATGGGGTGCGCGGGAAGGCTACCGCAGGGTGGCTTGGAGGGCGGCTTCCTTGGTTGCCACCAGCTTCTCCAGGTCCTGCTGGTAGGTCGTCATCTTGGCGCGCAGGGCCTCGTCGCCGGCACCGAGGATCCGTACGGCGAGCAGGCCGGCGTTGCGGGCGTTGCCGATCGACACGGTGGCGACCGGGATCCCGGCCGGCATCTGCACGATGGACAGCAGCGAGTCCATGCCGTCGAGGTGCTTCAGCGGCACGGGCACACCGATCACCGGCAGCGGCGTCACCGACGCGACCATGCCAGGCAGCGCGGCGGCACCCCCGGCCCCCGCGATGATCACCTTGAGGCCCCGGTGGGCGGCGTCGCGCCCGTACTCGATCATCGCGACCGGAGTCCGGTGCGCCGAGATCACCCGGACCTCGTACGCCACACCGAAGTCGTCGAGCACCTCGGCCGCGGCCCGCATGGTCGGCCAGTCCGAGTCGCTGCCCATGATCAAGCCAACCGTGCTCACTGCGGCCCTCTCCTCGTTCCCGAAACCGTGACTCACTCGTGGCCCTCGCGCAGCCAGCGCGCGGCCCGCGCGGCCCGCGCCCGCAGGTCGTCCAGATCGTCACCGAGCACCGTGACGTGCCCGATCTTGCGGCCGGGTCGCACCTGCTTGCCGTACAGGTGCACCTTGGCACCCGGCTCGGCGGCGAAGAGGTGGTGCAACCGCTCGTCGATCGACATTCCGCCCGGCTCACCGCCGAGCACGTTCGCCGACACGACCACGGGGGCGGTCAGCGCGGTGTCACCCATCGGGTAGTCCAGCACGGCCCGCAGGTGCTGTTCGAACTGCGAGGTCCGGGCACCCTCGATAGTCCAGTGCCCGGAGTTGTGCGGACGCATCGCCAGCTCGTTGACCACGATCGCGGGCCGGCCGGCGTCGTCGCGCACCTCGAACAACTCCACGGCCAGCAGGCCGATCACACCGAGCGCGGTGGCCAGGTCGATGGCGAGCTGCTGAGCGGCGACCGCCAACTCCTCGTCCAGGCCGGGCGCCGGAGCCAGAACCTCCACGTTGATGCCGTCGCGCTGCACGGTCTCGACCACCGGGTACGCGGCCACCTGACCGAACGGCGAACGGGCCACCTGCACGGCCAACTCCCGCCGCAGCGGCACCCGCTCCTCGACGATCAGCCGGGTGCCGCCGGCGAGCAGTGTGGTCGCCAACTCGGTGGCCTGGGCGGCGTCGTCGACCATCCAGACGCCCCGACCGTCGTACCCACCGCGGGCCGCCTTGAGCACCACCGGCCAGCCGACCTGCTCGCCGAAGCCGACGAGGTCGGCGGGCTCCCCGACCGGCCGCCAGGCCGGGTTGGGCGCACCCAGCTCGGTCAGGCGTTCCCGCATGACCTGCTTGTCCTGGGCGTGTAGCAGCGCGTCCGCCGGAGGGTAGAGGGGCACCCCTTCGGCCGCCAGCGTGCGGATGTGCTCGGAGGGCACGTGCTCGTGGTCGAAGGTGACGACGTCACAGCCCTTGGCGAAGGTGCGCAGCGCGGCCAGGTCGGTGTGGTCGCCGTACTGGACGTCGGCGGCGACCAGCGCCGCGCCGTCGTCGGGGGCGGTCGCGAGCACACGCAGTGACTGGCCGAGGGCGATCGCGGCCTGGTGGGTCATCCGGGCCAACTGGCCGCCACCCACCATGCCGACAACTGGCAGACCGGTACGGGAATCCATAGCGCGGCCAGCCTATCCGGGCCGCCGACGGGCCCACCGGGAGGGCCGGCGACCCGCATCGGTTGCGCTGACGGGACCACCCGGCGGGCGACGCGGGCGACTACCGGGCGTGGCCGTGCGCTCAGCCCAGCTCGGCGACCAGCTCCTCGACCGAGGTGACCGGCCGCTGGCAGACGAAACCCCGGCAGACGTACGCGGCGGACAACCCCTCGACCAGCGGACGGTCGGCGAGCAGCGGCACACCCGGCTGGTCCGGACGCCCCGCGACGACCACAGCTCCGGGCGGCGCGTGCCGACGGGCGGCGGCCACCAGGGGGTCGCCGGCCGGGTCGTCGGTGACCACGGCGATCTCGTAAGGCCCGGAGAGCAACGCCTCCCCGACCATGGCCGCGTACCCGGTGAACCGGGGGTGCTTGCCGACGATCGGCGCGACGGTGCCGAGGGCCGCTTCGGCGGCCTCCCGGTAGCGCGTCTCCCCGGTCAGCGCCGAGTACGCCACCAGCCCGGCGATCAACGCCGATCGGCCGGACGGGGTGGCGTTGTCGGTCGGGTCGGCCGGCCGGGCGACGAGCCGCTCGGCGTCGTCGGCGGTGTCGTAGAAGGCGCCACCGGGCGCGGCGAAGTGCGCCAGTGCGGTGTCCAGCAGCTCGCCGGCCAGGGTCAGCCAGCGGCCCTCGCCGGTGAGCTGGTGCAGCGCGCAGAAGGCCTCGGCGACACAGCCGTAGTCCTCCAGGACACCAGCCGGCTCGCCGACCTTGCCGTCCCGGGAGACCCGGCGCAGCCGGCCGTCCACCAGGTGCACGGTGGCCAGGTGCTCGGCGGCCTGGTGCATCGCCCCGTCGGCGACGATGGCGACGCCGTCCATCAGGTTGGCGTCCTCGTCCTGCGGGGACACGTACACGGCGGCGACCTGCTGGAACTCGGCGATGGCGGTGATCGCCAGACCGTTCCAGGCGGCCACCACCTTGTCGTCGAGGGCCGGCTGGGGGCGGGTGTCCCGGGCGGCGAGCAGCCGCCCGACCACCTGCTGCCAGCGGGCACGCACCTCGGGCGCGGCGTCGTCCACGTCCCGGGCGAGCTTGAGCACGCTCATGCCGTGCTCAAAGGTGCCCTCGTCCGTGACGGTGAACAGGTCGGCGACGAACCGGCCGTCCTCCTCGCCCAACGCCTCCACGAGTTGGGCGGGCGTCCAGGCGTAGGTGAGCCCCTCGACGCCCTCGGTGTCGGCGTCCAGCGCGGACGCGAACCCCTGCCCCGGCCGGTGCAGCTCGTCGGCGAGGAACCGGGCGGTGTCCCGGGCCACCCGGCGGGCCAGCGGGTCACCGGTGAGTCGCCACAGCTGGGTGTAGACCCGCAGCAGCAGCGCGTTGTCGTAGAGCATCTTCTCGAAGTGCGGCACCGTCCAGTGCGCGTCCACCGAGTACCGGGCGAAGCCGCCCGCGAGCTGGTCGTAGATGCCGCCCCGGGCCATCGCCTCGGCCGTGTGCCGGGTGATCTCCAGGCTGCCAGGGTCGCCGGTGCGCTGGTGGTGGCGCAGCAGGAAGAGCAGGTTCATGTGCGGCGGAAACTTCGGGGCGCCGCCGAACCCGCCGTTCGTGGCGTCGTACTCGCTGGCCAGCTTTGCGGCCGCCGCGTCGAGCAGCGGGGCATCCAGCGGCGCGGTGGGGCCGCCCACGGCCTGCGCGCCGCCGATCGCCTCGACCACGGCGGCGCCCTGGCCCAGCACCGCCTCGCGCTGCTCCCGCCAGGCGGTGGCGACCGACTGGAGCAACTGGACGAAGTTGGGTCGCGGGAAGTAGGTGCCGCAGAAGAACGGGGTGCCGTCCGGGGTGGCGAAGACGGTCATCGGCCAACCGCCCTGGCCGGTCATCGCCTGGGTCGCGGTCATGTAGACCGCGTCCACGTCCGGGCGCTCCTCACGATCCACCTTGATCGACACGAAGTTGTCGTTCATCAGGGCGCCGACCTGCTCGTTCTCGAACGACTCGTGCGCCATGACGTGGCACCAGTGGCAGGCCGCGTAGCCCACCGAGATGAGCACCGGTACGTCCCGCCGCTTCGCCTCGGCGAACGCCTCGTCCGACCAGGGCCACCAGTCGACCGGGTTGTCGGCGTGCTGGAGCAGGTACGGACTGGTGGCGTCGGCGAGTCGGTTCACCTGACGACCATAGCCAGCCCCGCTGCGACAGGCACGACAAGTTACCCAGGAAGCGCGAGCGGCCCAGGGCTTTCGCCTCGCATCAGCATTCCGGCCAACCGATCGCGGGTCTTACCTGCCAACCGGCTTAGTGCGTCGTGGACTTCGACCTGCTCGTCCAGCAGCGCGAGAGCACCGGCGATCTCTTGCTGATGATGGTTGGGCGGAAGCACAACCGGCAGGCCGGCGAGCACTACGGTGCTGATCGAAGGCACAGCCGTACCCCGGGCTCGCCGCCGCACCCACTCCTGCGCCTCCGGCAGCGCCAAATAGTAGGCGAGGTACCGCGACACCACCTGGTACGGGCGCACTCTCATCAGACCAGTCGAGAAGAGCCACCCGTCGCAGGTCGCCGGGATCCAAGCGAGTCGACCGACTGTGCCGGTTCGGGTAACAAGGATGTCGTCCACGACGACGGTGTAGGGCGCGAGAGTGGCAGCCACGTCGGCACGGACACGGCTGACGGCGTCCGTCTGGACTCGCCCGTCCCGAACGTCCTTGGGCGCAATCATGCCCACGCCGTCTGCGCTCCGGTCATGTGGCCGCACTGCCGCCCCGGAAGGCCCAGACCGAATGTCGGCGACATCTCCGAGACGCGACTGCGCCCACCCTTCAGGCACGACACCGAGCAAGCTCATCGTCCGCCGAACCCCCGAAGCATCTCGCGGACGTCGGCGTCGATCTCGGCCGCAGAACCTGTCAACCGAACCAACTCTTCCGCGAGCATCGAAAAGTCCGTGCCGGAGTCGCTATCCACTGCGGACGACTCGGGCTGCACGTAACTTTGCGGATACAGTGAATAACCTTGCTCGGCAATGGCAGCTGCCGTGGCAGTGGCGCTGAAGCCTTCGCGCGGAACGAACTTCCGGTCGGCCCGGTGGGCCAACCGCCATCGCCGATACTCCTGTGAGACTCTCTGGATATCCTGCGGTGTCAGCTCTCGGCGCGTCCGCGTGGACATGCCTCCCAACTGCTGCGCATCGATGAAAAGCACCTCCTCGCTCCGTCCGGAGGGCGGCTGAACCAGCCACAGCGTTACCCCGATCGAAGTTCCTTGGAAGAGTTGCATCGGCAGGGCCACCACGGCGGCAAGCGCTCCGTCCTCGACAAGGGCTCGCCGGATGTCCTGCTCTCGGGAGCTCAGGGAGAAAGCCGCACCGTTGGGCATGACCACACATCCCCGCCCCTGCCCGTCAAGCGATTCGACGACGACTTGCAACCAGTTGAATTCCATTCGGCGGGAGGGCCCATACCGGCGGTTAACCCCCTCGGGCTCCCGCAGCGATCCGAACGGCGGATTCGATACAACCACGTCGAATCGCTCCTCGACTGGTGCGGCCGGCGAAGCCAGCTCCAACCTCGACACCAGGGCACTGGCACCGTGCATGGCGAGGTTCATCGTGGCCAGTTCCACGAGAATCGGCTCGGGGTGCGAACCGCGTACGACGATCTGGGCCGAATCGTCGCCAACAGCCGCGCGGTCGAGTTCGAGGAGAAGTTCACCGGTCCGGCAGAACGGATCCAGACAGCGTGAACCGGCGGCAATCGGGCCGACCAGCTCCGTAATCAGCCGGGCGACTGATCGAGGCGTGAAGAACTGATAACTCATATCGTCGCCGAGCCGCTCGAGCACATGATCGAAACCGGCGATGAGATCAGATGACTCGGCAGTTACCCCATCCAGGAGGTTGATTGCACGGCTCACAGCATGTCGGACGGCCGGCTGCACGTCTGCCAACCGTTCAGAAACCCTCGCGGACTCCGCTAGACCGGCGTCGACGCACGCGTCGGCGAGTCGATTGCTCAGCAGACCCGGCCGGTCGACTGCGGCGGCGAGATGACGCCACGCCTCCAGCGAGAATCGGCGCAGGAACACGAGCGCCAGGACCACCTGCCAATACACACCATCGTGGGTCGCCGCTCGGGGCAGTTCCGCCGCGAGGCCGCCGAGCTCCCGCACCAGTCGACGACCTCGTTCGGGTGCCGACTCTTGCCTCTGCGCCTTGAGTCGTACACCCGGTTCTACACGACTGCCGTACGTGGTTCCCGGCAGTTCGTCATCGCGAAGCGCCCGTACCGGAATTGGACGTCGAGAGAGCCAGGCAGCGACCTCGTCGCGTTGGAACAGCTGGCCCTGAGCCGTCTCGACCGGCCTCGGGAAGTCGGCGTACCGACGCTGCCAGTTCGTCACGGCCGGACGCTCCACGCCCGCCAGACGTGCGATGTCAGATCGAGAAACGAGACCTGCTTCGGCGATGTCCATGCGAGCCTCAAAGGTCCGGCCGCGCTACGCGCGAATGGGCGTCTCGGCGGCGCGCAAGGATCGTCTCGACTCGGTCCAGTCCTCGGATCTCCTTTGCCAGTACCGGATCCATCGCGCTCAAGAGGTAATAGAGCTTGCGACGGTCGGCGGCCAGGTCACGATGGTGGATCGGCTCGTAGTGCATGATCCTGTTTCGGAGTAACCGCATCGTCTCGAACGCGGTGTGCAGTTCGTCCCGTCGGCCGGAGTGATGCGGGAAGGCCAGGTGCAGCGTCGGAACCCAGAGCAAGCGGTCGTAGGAGGAACCACGGCGATTGCTGAGCAGGGACACCCAGAACCCGAAACTCAGCTCGGCGACAACGTCGTCCGCCGATGGCGGCGTCAGCCCTCTGCGGCGGCACTTGAGCGTGGCCTCGGTCACCAGCCGAATGCCATGATCGGTCAGGGGTACCGACGCGGACGCCCACCAGTCCGGTCGACCGAATCGCCGGCAGAGCTGGTCATGCAAAGCATTCCTAAGTGCGATTTCGAGGCAGTGCAACGGCCCGTAGAAGGCAGCCGACACCTCGATGTTCCACCAATAGAGCTCCACCGCTTTGTCTGCGACCTGCCCGCTCTCCGTCAGGTACGGGTTCAGCCGCGGGACGGAGAACGCCCGGCGGATCCAGTCCGGCAGGTCGTCGGCGCTCATGCTCATTCACTCCGTCCGAACACGGTTACCTGCGAGGGGTGGCGTGGTACGGTGGGAAACGTAAGCCCCGGGTCCGCCTCTGCTCTGCATGCCGCCCGGGGCACTGCTCTGTCTGGGCAGAGTGGCAGTGAGCCTCAGCACTGGCCAACCCGACAGCCTTGCCTACCGGAGAGAACTTACGCCTCAACGTCCGGTTTCGCAAGCGCACTCCGCTACGCAGAACCTGTTAACCCCCTGACTTCAGGTCAGGACGCGCCGTCGGCGCGGAGCCGGAACACGTTCGACTCCGCCGAGTCGCGCAGCGACCCCAGCACCGCGCCGATCTTGTCCGCCGGCATGGGCTTGAAGAAGTGGTAGCCCTGCGCGGAGGTGCAACCCAGCTCGGCCAGGGCGATCCGCTGCTCGGCGGTCTCCACCCCTTCGGCGACCACCCGCAGCCCCAGCTCGTGAGCGAGGCCGACGGTCGTCCGGACGATCGCGGCGGCCTCCGGCGAGTCGGCCATCCGGATGACGAAGGAACGGTCCACCTTCAACTCGTCCACCGCGATCCGGGTGAGGAAGGTCAGCGACGAGAAGCCGGTGCCGAAGTCGTCGACCGCGAGTTGCACGCCCATCGACCGGAGCGTCGCCAGCACCTCGTCGATGACCTCCAGCTCGCTCATCACCACCGTCTCGGTGATCTCCAGAACGAGCCGGTGCGGCGGCACCTGGTGGCGGCGCAACGCCTCGGCGATCTCCGCCGGTAAGCGGGGGTCGAGCAGGCTGCGCGCCGAGAGGTTGACCGAGATCGGGACGTCCAACCCCTCCCGGGCCCAACTGGCGGCCACACTGAGCGCCTTGTTCAGCACGTAGCGGGTGAAGGTGCCGAGCTGCTCGCTGTTTTCCACCGGCCGGATGAAGTCGGCCGGGTTCAGCCACCCACGCCGGGGGTGCTGCCAACGGATCAGCGCCTCCACCCCGGTGGGCGCACCGGTGGCCAGGTCGACCGCCGGCTGCAACGCCAGCACCAGCTGATCGTCGACTTTCAACGCCTCACGCAGCTCGGCCAGCAGGGCGAGCTGGTCGGTGCTGGCCGCGTCGCGCGCGCCGTCGTACGCGGCGACGTTGCCGCCGCCCTCCTTGGCCTGGTACATCGCGATGTCGGCCCGACGCAGCAGCTCGGTCAGGTCCGCAGTGCCCGCGGCGGCCACCACCACCCCGACCGAGACCTCGATGGACATCCGCACGCCGGCCACCTCGGTCGGTGCGGCCAGCCGTTCGGCGATCTCGCGGGCCTGACGCAACGCGTGGGCCATCGGGGCGGTCCGATCGCCGAGCACCGGCACCGCCGTGAGCAGCAGGGCGAACTCGTCGCCACCGAGTCGACCGAGCAGGTCACCGGCGCGGACCAGCGCGTTGAGTCGGTTCGCGGTCAGTCGCAGCAGCTGGTCACCTGCCGCGTGGCCGAGGGTGTCGTTGACTTCCTTGAACTGGTTGATGTCCAGCAGCAGCAGCGCCACCGGGTGGTCGTGGCTGAGCTGTCGCAGCGACTGGTCGCCCTTGCTCAGCATCGCCGCCCGGTTGGCCAGCCCGGTGAGCGGGTCGTGCACCGCCTCGTACGACGAACGGGCGGTCACCAGCCGCAGCTCGTGGTGGGTCGCGGCGTCGTGCAGCGCGGCGGCGAGGGCGTCGCCGAACGCGGCCACCGCGTCACGTTCCCGGGCCGTGGGCGGGGCCGAGCGGGGGAACCGCACCCGCAGCCGACCGACCGGCGTGGCGCCGACCGACAGCGCCCGGCTGAGCTCGTGCTCGTCCGGCTCCGACTGGTCCGGTGAGCCGGTCTCCCGGTCGACCAGCTGACCGCTGGCGTCGCCCCGGTAGCGGTGCCACCGGCCGTCGGCCCGGGCCACGTCGACGTCCACCAGCTCGGCGTTGAACAGCGTCAGCGCCCCGGTGACCGCCGCGCTGGCCACGCCCCGCTCGTCGAGCTGGTTGAGGGCCGCGGTGGCCTCGGCGAAGGCACGCCAGGTGCGGCGCTCCTGATCGGAGCGCAGCCGGTAACGGTAGGTCTGCTGCAACAGCCACAGCAGCGGCGGCAGCAACAGCAACCAGCGTGGGTCGAGTTCCAGCAGGGCGACCACAACGAGGCCGACCGCCACGTTGCCGACGAACATCAGCAGCTTGCCGCGCAGCGCGGCGAGCAGCGGTGGCCCGATCGGCAGCCCGTGCCGCAGGCCCAGCGTCACGCCGCCGAGCCAGGCGGTCACCAGGAGGTACGTCACCGAACCGGCGATCACGGCCAGCGCCAGGATCGGGGTGGGTGGCGAGAGCAGCGGCCGCCCGAGCGCGGTGGTCACGGAGACGGCCAGTGCCGACGCGGCGGCCAGCGACGCGGCGATCCGGACTATCTCCAGGGCCGGACGGCGGTCGTTGTGCAGTGACAGCAACGTCCAGGCCAGCCCGGTGCCGAGCAGCGTGGCGGACGGGAGCCAGCCGGCTGGAGTCAGGTAGAGGCAGACGATCAGGGCCGCCTCGCCCCAGGTGATGCTGACCATGCCGGCGGCCGAGCGGAAGCGCAGCCGGGCGAGCTGGGCGAGGGCCAGGACGGCGACGGCGATGCCGAAGCGGGCCGGACCGCCGAGGGGGTCGTCGGCCGGCAGCCGGACCGGAAGGGTCAACCCGACCGCGGCGGCGGCCAGGGCGGTCAGCGTGACGGCGGCGGTGAGCACGAGCAGCCGGCCCGGTGTGCCACGCACCCCGAGCCGATCGAACGGGTCGTCGGCCGGACCGGAGGTCATCGACCTCCCCCGTCAGCCGACCGACCGACGTCGCGGTGGGCGGCCGGTGCTGTGCTGGTCATCGGCGCCCCCTCCCGCACACGGCTCGGAGACTTTTGGTCCCCCCGGCGGAAGGCTAAGCCAAACCGGGTGGCCGCAACAGGGGGCGACCACCCGGTTCAGCGTGATTCACGCGCGGACTACCCGTTCAGGTGCTGCTGGTGCCCGTCGGGAGCGGGCGGGGATGAATCACGCCCCCCGGTCCCGTCTGTCGGATCGACGACTGCCGCATCGACCCTGGTCGGGTCGGTCGGCCCGGACTGCTGGGGGAAACGGTCCGGCAGACGTCGCAGCCGAGCGTTCATGTTGCGGATCAGCAGGATGGTCGCGGTGGCCAGCAGCAGGATGAGGAAGAGGCCCATCGGCCCGGCCAGACCACCCGTGCGGGTGTCCCCGAAGTTGTTCTCCGCGAGCACCTGGGCAGCGGTCAGCATGGCGTTCCTCCGATGTGCGGTTGGTAACCAGGGTAGCCCTGCCGGGAATCAGCGCGCGTGCGCCGTCTCCCGCACCCCGGCGAAGAGATCGGACTCGGGCAGCGGACTGTCGACCATCGAGCGGGCCAGCTCGTAATCCTCGGTCGGCCAGGCGCGTTTCTGGAGCTCCATCGGCACGTGGAACCAGAAGCCGTCCGGGTCGACCTGGGTGGCGTGGGCGCGCAGCGCGTCATCGCGGACCGGGAAGTATTCGGCGCACTCGACCCGGGTGGTGATCCGCGGGCCCTTGTCGGGGCGATCCTCCCACCGCTTGAGCCACTCCTCGTAGGGCGACTCCAGACCGGCGGCCAGCATGCCCTCGTGCAAAGCCATGATCTTGCCCTTGGAGAAGCCGATGTCGTAGTAGAGCTTCAGCGGCTGCCAGGGCGCGCCCAACTCCGGGTAGCGCTCCGGGTCACCGGCGGCCTCGAACGCGGCCACGCTCACCTTGTGGCACATGATGTGGTCCGGGTGCGGGTAGCCACCCTCCTCGTCGTACGTGGTCACCACGTGCGGACGGAACTCGCGCATCAGCCGCACCAGCGGGCCTGCGGCGACCTCGACGTCCTGGAGGGCGAAACAGCCCTCGGGCAGCGGCGGCAGCGGATCACCCTCGGGCAGACCCGAGTCGACGAAGCCCAGCCAGGCCTGGTCGACGCCGAGGATCGCCCGCGCGGCGTCCATCTCGGCACGCCGGATCTCGCCGATGTTGGCCCACACGTCGGGTCGGTCGAGCTTGGGGTTGAGCACGCTCCCGCGCTCGCCACCGGTGCACGTCACGACCAGGACGTCCACCCCCTGAGCGACATATTTCGCCGTCGTCGCCGCGCCCTTGCTCGACTCGTCGTCCGGGTGCGCGTGCACGGCCATGAGACGCAGTTGCTCTGCCAACTTCGGCGCTCCTCGTCTGTGCCGGACGGTGGACCCGACCGGGCTCGACCGGCTGACCTGCCGGGATCTTTCCTCACCGCACCCTGTCACCGGCCACCAGCGCCGGGCATGACCTGCCATTCCTGCCGCTGGACGGGGTGGGAGGATGGGGCTCTGTCATTCTTGCCGATGCCGCCGACAACAACGCCAGGAGATACCCGCCGGTGACCGAGACGCACGCCACAATTTCACCAGGCGCGCCGGTATTCCCGGCCGGACGCTACGGCCGCCGTCGGGCACCGGGCGGAAAGCGCCGCCGTACGCTGCTGGCCACGCTGGCGCTGTTGGCGCTCGTGGCGACGCTGACCGTGATTTCGGTCCGGCTCTACCGCCAGTACGGCGACCCGGTCTACGACGCCCAGGTGATCACGTACACCGACATCACGGACAAGCAGGTGCTTGTCGACTTTCGGGTGACCGTCCCGCCCGGTGGATCAGCGGTCTGCGTGCTGCGCGCCCGGGACCGTGCCGGTGCCGAGGTCGGCCGCGAACAGGTCACCGTGACCGCCGATCCCGGGGATCGGCACGTCAAGACCCAGCACCGCCTGGCCACCACCGCGCGGCCGTTCATCGGCGAGGTCCTGCGCTGTCTGCCACCGTCCTGAGCTGCCAGAACAGCGCCAAGAGCGGGGCTGACGGGGCGCCTACCGGCGGTGTCGGATCCGGACACCGGCGGTGTTGGCCGACACGCTGTGTCGTTCCGCACTGGTAACTTGGTAGTTCACCTGTCAGCCAGCCACGCACAACTGAGGAGAACGCCTGTGTCCACTGGCAACGAGGCGCCCGCCACCTGGCTGTCGCAGGACGCGTACGACCGCCTCCAGGCCGAGCTCGACGAGCACATCGCCAACCGTCCGGCGATCGCAGCTGAGATCAACGCTCGGCGCGAGGAGGGCGACCTGAAGGAGAACGGCGGCTACCACGCCGCCCGCGAGGAGCAGGGCAAGGCCGAGGGCCGCATCCGCTACCTCCAGGAGCTGCTGCGCACCGCGAAGGTCGGCGCGGCGCCGACGGCGGACGCGGTGTCGCCCGGCATGGTGGTGACGATCTACTTCGACGACGACACGAACGACACCGAGACCTTCCTGCTCGGTTCCCGGGAGATCGCCGCCACCACCGACCTGACCGTCTACAGCCCCGAGTCCGCGCTGGGCAAGGCGATCCTGGGCGGCCGCGCCGGGCAGACCTGCACCTACACGGCGCCCAGCGGCGCCGACATCAAGGTGACAGTGGTCAGCTTCGAGCCGTTCTCCGGCTGACCGTCGCCGATCGCGTCACCCGCTGCCGGCCGGCTCGACCGACCCCGGCACCCGCTGTCGACACACCGCGCATCCGAGGCGTGGCACCCACCGGTGTCACGCCTCGGCCGCGAAGACCACCTGGTAGCCACTGGCCCGTAGGGCGCTGATCAGGGTGTCCGAGTGCTCGACGCCCCGGGTCTCCACCGACAGCGCCACCTCCACCTCGCCGAGGCCGAGGTGCGGGTTGGCCCGCTGGTGCTCCACGTCCACCACGTTGGCCCGGTGCTCGGCGATCTGGCTGAGCAGCGACGCGAGCTGCCCCGGCCGGTCCGAACAGCGGACGGTCACCCGCAGGTAGCGACCCGCTGCGGCCAACCCGTGCTCGATCACCCGCAGCATCAGCAACGGGTCGATGTTGCCGCCGGAGAGCACCGCGACCACCGGCGTCTCCACCTCGACCACGCCGGCCAGCAGCGCGGCCACACCGACCGCCCCGGCCGGCTCGACCACCTGCTTGCCCCGCTCCAGCAGCATCAGCAGGGCCCGGGAGATGTCCTCCTCGGAGACGGTGACGATCTCGTCGACCAGCTTGCGCACGTGGTTGAAGGTGATCTCGCCCGGTCGGCCGACCGCGATGCCGTCGGCGATGGTGGAGAAAACGGGCAGCCGGACCGGTTCCCCGGCCACCAGTGAGGGCGGGAACGCCGCCGCCCCGGCCGCCTGCACGCCGATGATCCGGACGTCCGGGCGCAACGCCTTCGCGGCCACCGCCATACCCGAGATCAGACCGCCGCCACCCACCCCGGTGATGATCGTCTTCACCTCGGGGCACTGTTCGAGGATCTCCAGCGCCACAGTGCCCTGCCCGGCGATCACATCGGGGTGGTCGAACGGGTGGATCAGCACCGCGCCGGTGCGCTCTGCGTACGTGTGCGCCGCGACCAGCGACTCGTCGACGGTGTTCCCGGCCAACTCGACCTGCGCGCCGTACCCCTTGGTGGCGGCGACCTTCGGCAGCGGCGCGTTGACCGGCATGAAGACGGTGGCGTGCGTGCCGACCAGGCCGGCAGCGAGAGCCACTCCCTGCGCGTGGTTGCCCGCGCTCGCCGCGACCACGCCGCGCTCCCGCTCCGCCGCCGACAACCGGGAGATCCGCACGTAGGCGCCCCGCACCTTGTACGAGCCGGCGCGCTGCACGTTCTCGCACTTGAGCCACGTCGGCCCGCCCAGCGCTGCGCTGAGCGGCCGGGAGGGCTCCAGTGGGGTGGTACGGGTGACGCCAGCGAGCAACTCCCGTGCGGCCCGCACGTCGTCGAGACCGACCAGTTCCGTCATGCCCCGATCGTGCCATTCGACCCCGGGGCACCCTGCGGCGACACCGGTGCGAGGCGTGCGGGAGACGATCACGCGGTGGCCGACGACCCCGTTTCGACGCGGGGATAACCGGGAGCGTGGCGCGTCCACGGGGCGGCCATCTCGAACTGACCGGCCACACCGAGCAGCAGCAGCTCCGAGCCGGGCGGACCGACCAGCTGCACGGCGACCGGCAGGCCGTCCGGGCGGCGGCCGACCGGCACGACGACCGCCGGCAGGCCGGCGATGTTCCAGGGTGCGGCGTACGGGGCGTACCGGATGTTGGCTGTCATGTTCGCCCGCCAGGACCGCTCCGACCAGCGGGCCGCCTCCGGTGGCGCGCTGGCCAGCGCCGGGGTGAGCAGCAGGTCGACCGAGTGATCGGTGAAGAAGTCGACCGACCGTTGCCGCCAGGCGGCCCGGTCCGCCTCCCGCACGTAGCCGCGACGCTGCGCCCACTCGCCGAGCGCGACGTGCCGCCGGGTACGCCGTTGCAGGCCACGCCGGTCCAGACCGGAGGCCCGGACGTCGGTTGCGGCAGCGGCGAACCAGGTGGCGATGCCCTGCAGGCCGAGCGCGGTCGGGTAGACCGGATCGGCCGGCACGGTGTCGTGCCCGGCGGCGGCGAGGAGCCGACCGGCGGCGGCGACCGCGTCCCGGTTGGGCGCGTCCGGTGCGACACCGCGCACCGGGGAGCGCAGCGAGACACCCACCCGCAGCCGCTGCGGGGGAACCAGCTTCTCGGGACGCCGGCCGGCGAGCACCGAGAAGCCGACCGCCGCGTCGGCGACGGTGCTGGTCAGCATGCCGTGCTCGGTGAGGCCGAACCAGTCGTCCGCCCCGAGCTGGCAGGGGACCACGCCCCGACCGGGCTTGAGCCCGACGAGCCCGCAGCAGGCCGCGGGAATCCGGATCGAGCCGAGACCGTCGTTGGCGTGCGCGATCGGGACCAGCCCGGCGGCGACCGCGGCGGCGGCACCACCCGAGGACCCACCGGGCGTACGCGTGCTGTCCCACGGGTTACGGGTAACCGCACTGTCGTCGTCGGTCAGTGCCCACAGCCCCAGCTCGGGCATCCGGGTCACGCCGAGGATCACCGCACCGGCGCCGCGCAGCCGACGCACCACCTCGTGGTCGGCCTCCGCCACGTCGGTGCGGGCGGCGGCCGACCCGTTCCAGGTGGGGAGGCCGGCGACCGGGGTGTTCTCCTTGACCGCCACCGGAACCCCGGCCAGCGGCAGGTTGGCCAGGTCCTCCTGCTCGTCGACCTTCTCCGCCTCGGTGATCGCCTCACCGCCGCGAACGGCGCGGAACGCGGCCAGCTCACGGTCGGCTCGGGAGATGTACTCGAGGTGGTCGGCGACGACCTGGGTCGCCGAGACGTCACCTCGGCGTACGCCCCGGGCAATCTGCTTTGCGGTCGCTCCGACCCAGGTCGCCATGATGTCCTGCACGGCCATCCTCCCCCAGCGGTCAGCCCAGCGCCTGCTCCAGATCGGCGAGTAGGTCGTCGACCGTCTCGATGCCGACAGACAGTCGCACGAGATCGCCGGGAACTTCAAGCGGCGAGCCGGCAGCACTTGCGTGTGTCATCCGACCCGGGTGCTCGATCAGGGATTCCACACCGCCCAGCGACTCGGCGAGCACGAAGAGCTTGGCCCGGTTGCAGATGTCCACTGCGTGGTCCTCACCACCGGCGGCGCGGAACGAGATCATGCCGCCGAACCGGCGCATCTGCTTGGCGGCCACCTCGTGACCGGGGTGCGAGGGTAGCCCCGGATAGAGCACCTGGGCGACCTTGGCGTGACCGTCGAGGTACGCGGCGAGCCGCTCGGCGTTGTCGCAGTGCCGGTCCATGCGTACCCCGAGGGTCTTGATGCCCCGCAGGGTGAGCCAGGCGTCGAACGGACCGTTGATCGCGCCCATCGCGTTCTGGTGGTAGCGCAACTCCTCGCCGAGCCCGGCGTCGGCGACGACGAGAGCGCCACCGACCACGTCGGAGTGCCCGCCGACGTACTTGGTGGTGGAGTGCACCACCACGTCCGCGCCGAAGGCGATCGGCTGCTGGAGGTACGGCGAGGCGAAGGTGTTGTCCACCACCAGCAGGGCGCCCGCATCGTGTGCCACGGCGGCCAGCGCGGCGATGTCGGCGATGCCGAGCAGCGGGTTGGTTGGCGTCTCCACCCAGACGATCTTCGTGCGGCCGGGCTGCACGGCCGCCCGGACCGCGTCCGGGTCGGAGACCTTGGCCGGGCTGAACTCCAGGCCCCAGCGCTGGGCGACCCGGGCGAAGAGCCGGTACGTGCCGCCGTAAGCGTCGTCCGGGATCACCACGTGGTCGCCGGGCTGGCACACGGCCCGCAGCAGGGTGTCCTCCGCCGCCAGGCCGCTGGCGAAGGCGAGCCCCACCGGCCCGCCCTCCAGCGCCGCCAGGCACTCCTGGAGTGCATCACGGGTCGGGTTGCCGGAGCGGCTGTACTCGTAGCCGAGGCGAGGTGCGCCGACGGCGTCCTGGGCGTACGTGCTGGTCTGGTAGATCGGTGGGATCACCGCGCCGGTGCGGGCCTCAGGGTCCTGACCGGCGTGGATGGCGAGCGTCTCGAAGCCGTGACTCATTCTGGTGAGGCTAGTGCCCCGTCCCGAGGGCTGGAACGGAACCCGCGCTCCCGGTGGGGGCCGGGCCTTCCGGCCCGGCCCCCGCGTGCCAGCCAGGGGCCGACGGTCGGTCAGCCGGCCGGTACGGGCAGGACGTGCAGGGTGGCCTGGTTCCTCCCGGTCCAGTCGTAGGAAAGCGCGTAGAGCCGTGCACCGTTCGGCGACCAGGCCAGCCCACCCCGGCTCAGCTCACCGCCTCCCAGCACGAAGCGGGTCAGTTCGGTTCCGTCCGGCCGATAGACGAACAGGTACGAAGTGTCCGCCGCGGCGGCGATCCTGGTGCCGTCGCGGGACGGCTCGACGGCGGCCGGGTAGGCGCCGGTGGGGAAGATCGCCGAGGGGGTGGTGATGTCGGCGAACGGGAACGCCTGCACCTCGTACGGGGCACCGGCCGCGGTGTAGAGGGTGGTGCCGGTCGGGTCGAGGGCGATGTCCTGCAGGTTGCTGCCGATCGCCGTCCAGTCGTTGGCCCGCAGCAGGGTCAGCGTTCCTCCGGTTCCGATCGCGTACGCGTAGACCGACGCCGGGCTCAACGACATCTGCCCGGCCAGCAGCACCGAACGGTTCTGGCTGGCGGCGGTCAGCAGCGGGGCGCCGTAGAAATCCTGAGTGGTGGCCATCCCAGTCGTCAGCCGGGCCGGCTGGCGCCCCAGGTCGATCTGGCCGATGTTGCCGCCTCACTGGTCACAGCCGTAGCCGAACCACAGGTACCGCCCGGTCAACGCCAGCGACGACGGGCACTCGCCCGCTCCGGTGTCGTACCGGGCGGACTCGAGCAGCGAGCCGGTGTCGAAGGCGGCGATGGCGTTGGCGGTGGGCAGCGCCACGTAGAGGGTCCGCCGGTCGGCGCTGAGCAGCAGGTCGGTGGGGCCGGGCAAGCCCGACAGCGTGCCGACCACAGTGCCTGTCGCGCTGGTCACCACGACATCGGTGGCGGAACTGCCACCACTGACGAAGACCCGGTCACCGGCCGACACCACGTCGGCCACCGTGTTCAGCGGCAGTGGGGTGGCGGTCTGCGCGGCGGCCGCCCGGGCGTGGCCCGGGACCGCGCCGGTGAGCAGCCCGGCGGTCAGCGCCGCCAGCGCCAGGGTGAGACCTCTTCTGATCTGCAAGCTTGGTCCTTTCGGAGCATCGACGCGCACGCCGATGGCCGGGATCGTCCCGGCTCATCCATTCACGTAGATGGGTACCACAGCCGATTGACGCGTGGGGGGCACCGTGACCCGCGAGGCCGCCGACATAGCCTGGCTTGATGAGCGGTTGCGTGTTCTGCGGGATCGTGACGGGCGAGGTGCCGGCGTTCCGGGTGGCCGACACCCCGGACGGGGTGGCGTTCCTGGACACCCGGCCGGTGTTCAAGGGGCATGTCCTGGTGGTGCCCCGGGTGCACCTGGTGACCCTGGCGGAGTTGCCGGCCGACCTGCTGCCCGACTACTTCGCCATGGTCCAGCGGCTGGCGGTGGCGGTGGAGACCGCTCTCGGTGCCGGTGGGACGTTCGTGGCGATGAACAACAAGGTGTCCCAATCGGTGCCCCACCTGCACACCCACGTGGTCCCGCGCACCAAGGGCGACGGGTTGCGTGGCTTCTTCTGGCCACGCACCCGGTACGACGACGACACCGAGGCCCAGACGTACGCGGACCGGATCGCGGCGGCGCTCCCCGCCGGGGCCTGACTGACGGTCACGCGGGTAAGGAAGGTGGACCCTCCGGTGTTACACGCTGGGAGTGGTACGAGAGGAGATCCCACCGTGTTTTTGCGCCGAATGAACGCCGATATGGTCTCGCCCGACCAGGCCCTGCCGGGCCGTCCGATCGCCATGCCGGTCGCCGACCGCCACGAGGTGCTGGGCACCCCGTTGAAGGGCCCGTTCCCTGAGGGCCTTCAGGTCGCGGTCTTCGGCATGGGCTGTTTCTGGGGTGCCGAGCGGCTGTTCTGGACGCTGCCCGGCGTCTACACCACCTCCGCCGGTTACGCGGGTGGCATCACCAAGAACCCGACGTACGAGGAGACGTGTTCCGGCCGGACCGGGCACGCCGAGGTCGTCCAGGTGGTGTACGACCCCAGCAAGATCAACTATGAGGATCTGCTGAAGGTCTTCTGGGAGAACCACGACCCGACCCAGGGGATGCGCCAGGGCAACGACGTCGGCACCCAGTACCGCTCGGCGATCTACACGACCACCGACGAGCAGCGGACCATCGCGGAGTCGTCCCGGGACGCGTTCCAGCCGATCGTGACGCGGGCCGGCAAGGGTGAGATCACCACCGAGATCGCCCCGCTCGGCAGCTACTACTTCGCCGAGGACTACCACCAGCAGTACCTGGCGCCGACCAAGAACCCGAACGGGTACTGCAACCACGGCCCGAACGGGCTGAGCTGCCCGGTCGGAGTCGCCCGAGTCGGCGGCTGACCACGACGTACCACCACACGTGTGATGCCCGGCCGCCGATGAGGTGTGCCGGGCATTCCCGTTCGGCCTGTGATCGAAATCCGTTGCCGAGCCCGACGAGAACTCGATAACGTGGCCGTACACGTGAAAGGAGGTGGTCCAGACTTGTATAGCAATCGGACTCGTGAGGTGGCTGTCAGCTAGCCGCTGTCCTCGACAGTGATCGGCCTGCCGCGAGGCGGGCAAAAAGCACCATCGTCGAGACCGTGTGGCAGCGGTGCGGCGAATCCACGACAGCCACCCGACCCCCGGGGTGCCGGCCAAGTCCAGCCGGCCCGCGCACATGCGCGGAGCGCCCCGGGGGTCGCTCCATATCCGCGGGAGTGGCCATGTCCATGCGCGAGCTGGTGGTGCTGGGGACGGCCAGCCAGGCGCCGACCCGTCAGCGCAACCACAACGGGTACGTGTTGCGCTGGGACGACGAGGTGATCCTCTTCGACCCGGGTGAGGGCAGCCAACGTCAGCTCCTGCACACGACGGTCACCGCCACCGACCTGACCCGGATCTGCGTCACCCACTTCCACGGCGACCACTGCCTGGGCCTGCCCGGCACCATCCAGCGACTCTCCCTGGACCGGGTGGCGCACCCGGTCGCCGTGCACTTCCCCGCCGGCGGCGCCGAATACTTCGCCCGGCTGCGGTACGCCACCTCCTTCTACGAGACGGCCGAGCTGCGGGTCGAGCCCATCGAGGCGGACGGGCAGCGGATCGCCCTGCGCTGCGGCACGCTGGAGGCACGCCGGCTCCGGCACCCCATCGAGACGTACGGCTACCGGCTGGTCGAGCCGGACGGGCACCGGATGCTGCCGGAGAAGCTGGCCGCGTACGGCATCGCCGGACCGGCCGTCGGCGAGCTGATCCGCGTCGGGCACCTGGACCTCGACGGACGCCGCGTCACCCGGGCCGAGGTGAGCGCGCCCCGGCCGGGGCAGCGGTTCGCGTTCGTGATGGACACCGGCCTCTGCGACGGGGTGTACGCCCTCGCCGAGCACGCCGACCTGCTGGTCATCGAGTCGACGTTCCTGGAGTCGGAGGCCGCGCTCGCCGCCGAGGTCGGCCACCTGACCGCGGGGCAGGCCGCGCGCGTGGCGACCGAGTCCGGGGTACGCCGACTCGTGCTCACCCACTTCTCCCAGCGCTACCCGGACCCGCGCCGGTTCCACGACGAGGCGCGCGCGCACTTCGACGGTGATCTGATCATCGCCGAGGATCTGACCACGGTGCAGCTCCCGCCGCGCCGGGTAGCCTCGGCCGGGTGACCGTCACGCTCCGCCCAGCGACCGAAGGCGACCTGATGGCGGTGGGTGCCCTGCACCAGCGCTCCCGGGTCGCCGCGTACTCCGCCTTCCTGCCGGCCGAGGCGCTGGCCGACCCGACACCGGAGGCGATGGGGCGGTACTGGGTCGAGCGGTGGATCTGGGAGCGGGACACCCACCGGATGACAGTGGCCGAGCGGGCCGGGGCGCTGGTCGGGTTCAGCCACCTGGGCCCGGACGACGAGGACGACCCCGCCACCGGGCTGCTCAACGCGATCCACCTCGACCCGGCCGAGCAGGGGCGCGGCGTCGGCCGCACCCTGATGGTGGACGCCCTGGACGCCATGCGGGCGCAAGGCTGGCGGCGTGCCGTGCTCTGGGTGCTGCGGGACAACGCCCACGCCCGTTCGTTCTACGAGCGGGGCGGCTGGACCCCGACCGGCGACGAACGAGACGAGGCGATCGGCTCAGCACCGACCCGACAACTCCGCTACACCCGCCCCCTCTGAG
>NZ_QGSY01000223.1 GCF_003857035.1 Micromonospora arida | reverse complement strand
GTTCGTCGGCAGCGTCAGATGTGTATAAGAGGCAGGGGCCAGGGGGTTAGCAGCCTGGTTCGGCTATCCGGCGGTGCTGCTCGGACTTGAGCCGGTCCGGAATGATCTTGCCGGCCGCGGTCTGCACCTTGTTGATCGGTGGGTGTGGTCATGTTCTCGACTCCTTCTGTGCGAACCCTGGCCGCACCCGTGACGGCGCGGTGGTCACCTACCGTGTGCCCCGCGACGCATCGCCCAATCACGTCGGCGGGGTCGCCTCCCGGAGGGCGGCCCGAACGGCCGGTTCCGGCCCGGTAGGATCCTCCCGGGCCGTTACTGGCGCGTGGGGATGGAGAACCATCGGGGAGCGGCCTCGTCACGTGGACGTTTGCCGAGCGCCTGGGCCTTCCCGCACGTCTGTTGGAGGTCGCATGTCCCGCAACGCCGAGTCCACCGCATTCCGGAGTGCCCTTGAGGTGATCCGGGCTGTCGAGCCGCGGGTCGCCGACGCCATCGGCGCCGAGCTGACCGACCAGCGGGAGTCGCTCAAGCTGATCGCCAGTGAGAACTACGCCTCCCCGGCGACCCTGCTGGCCATGGGTAACTGGTTCAGTGACAAGTACGCCGAGGGCACCGTCGGCCGCCGCTTCTACGCCGGCTGCCAGAACGTCGACACCGTCGAGGCGCTCGCCGCCGAGCACGCCCGGGAGCTGTTCGGCGCCGCGCACGCGTACGCGCAGCCGCACTCGGGCATCGACGCCAACCTGGTCGCCTTCTGGGCGGTGCTGGCCGACCGGGTGGAGTCCCCCGCCCTGAAGAAGGCCCAGGTCCGCCAGGTCAACGACCTCACCGAGGCCGACTGGTTCGCGCTGCGCCGCGAGCTGGGCAACCAGCGGATGCTCGGCATGTCGCTGGACGCAGGCGGCCACCTCACCCACGGTTTCCGGCCGAACATCTCCGGCAAGATGTTCGACCAGCGCAGCTACGGCACCGACCCGGCGACCGGCCTGATCGACTACGACCGGGTGGCCGAGGCCGCCCGCGAGTTCAAGCCGCTGATCCTGGTGGGCGGCTACTCCGCGTACCCACGGAAGGTGAACTTCCGGATCCTGCGCGAGATCGCCGACTCGGTCGGCGCGACCTTCATGGTCGACATGGCGCACTTCGCGGGCCTGGTGGCCGGCAAGGTGTTCACCGGCGACTTCGACCCGGTGCCGCACGCGCACATCGTCACGACCACCACGCACAAGTCGCTGCGCGGCCCGCGCGGCGGCATGGTGCTCTGCCAGCCGGAGCTCGCCGACCAGGTGGACCGGGGCTGCCCGATGGTGCTCGGCGGGCCGCTGCCGCACGTGATGGCCGCCAAGGCGGTCGCGCTCGCCGAGGCCCGCCGGCCCGACTTCGCCGACTACGCCCAGCGGATCGTGGACAACTCGCAGGCCCTCGCCGAAGGGCTGTTGCGTCGGGGCGCGAAGCTCGTCACCGGTGGCACCGACAACCACCTGGTGCTGATCGACGTGTCCGGCTACGGGCTCACCGGCCGGCAGGCCGAGCAGGCCCTCCTCGACTCGGGCATCGTGACCAACCGCAACTCGGTCCCGCAGGACCCGAACGGCGCCTGGTACACCTCCGGCATCCGGATCGGCACCCCGGCGCTCACCACGCGGGGCCTGGGCACCGCCGAGATGGACCAGACCGCCGAGCTGATCCACACCGTGCTGACCCAGACCACCGCCGGTGCCAACGCCGACGGCACCCCGTCGAAGGCGAAGTACACGCTGGACGCCGGCCTGGCCGACAAGATCGCCCGCCAGGCCACCGACCTGCTGGCCACGTACCCCCTCTACCCCGGCATCGACCTGAGCTGACCCGACCGACCCGCGTCGATCATGGTGTTGTGGTGCCCGAATGAGGGCGGGTAGCGAACTTCGCCCACCACCACAACTCCATGATCGACGCGGACGGAGGGCGGAGCCCGTGGCGGACGGGGGGGGTTAGGCCATCGGACGCTTGAGGTGGTATCGGTGGACTTCGGTGCTGCCCTGGACGTTGTTGACGTCCTCGGCGGCGGAGACCAACTCCCACCCCTCCCGGCCGGCGCGGTTGAGGTGCGCGATGGCGGTGTCGCCGTAGGCGGTGATGTCCTTGCGTGACCCGTCCGGCGCGTACCAGACGAACGAGACGTGAAAATTGCGGCCCTGTCCCTGATAGCGACGGACGAGCAGGGCGTACTCCCAGGCAACCATGCGGCTTATTATGACCGTCCAACCAGGACGGCGGTACGCGGGTCGTCGCGCATTGCCATCCGATGAACGCGGTGTGTCAACCCGCCAGGCGAGTCACCTCGTCGGTGATCAGCGCCGCGAGGCGATCCAGCCCGACGTCGATCTGCTCCGGTGTGACCGCGCTGACCGACAACCGCAACGCGCGCACCGGCTCGGTGTCGTCGTAGAAGTGCGCCATCGGCGTCCACAGCACCCCGTAGTCGCGCCCCGAGCGGTCCAGCAGCGCGTCATCGACCGGGAACGGCACGGTCACCACCACGAAGAACCCACCAGCCGGCACCGTCCAACGCACCGCGGGCCGGTCCGGCTGATCGGGCTGGTCCGGCAGAGCCGGGAAGCGCCGGGCGAGGCCGGCCACCAGGTGGCGCAGATTCCGGGTGTACGCGGACCGCTCCCGGGTGTTCGCGGCCACCAGGCTGCATCCGTGCTCCAGCAGCCGGCCCCCGATCACCGCCTGCGCGATGGGCGACGTGTTCACAGTGACCATGCTCTTGATCATGGCGAGTTGGTCGGCGAGCGGGCCGACCCGACCGCCCGGGCCGGCGACCCGCTGGTCGGCGATGACGTACCCGACCCGCGCGCCGGGGAGCACGGTCTTGGCGAACGAGCCGAGGTAGACGACCCGCCGGCCGGTGTCCAACGCCTTCAGGGTGGGCGGGCGCGGCCCGTCGTCGCTGTGGAACAGACCGTACGGGTTGTCCTCCAGCAGCAGCAGGTCCTCCTGCGCGGCCAGGTCCAGCAACCGTTGCCGGTGTGCGGTGTCGATGCTGAGCCCGGAGGGGTTGGCGAAGTCCGGCATCAGGTAGCAGGCGCGCGGCCGCAGCCCCGCCGCCCGGGCCCGGTGAACCTGGGCGGCCAGGTCGGCCAGGTCGACCCCGGCCGACCCACCGGCGACCGGCCACACCGGCAGGTCCACCAGCCGGGCCGCCCCGGTCAGCCCGACGTAGGTCGGGGCGACCGCGAGCAGCACGTCCGCCGGCCCGGCCCGCAACGCCCGCAGCACCAGGAACATGGCCTCCTGGCAGCCGACGGTCACCACCACGTCCTCCGGGTCGACGGTGATTCCCTCGTCGGCCGCGAGGTTTCGGGCGATCAGGTGGTGCACGATGCCCTTGGTCCGGCCGTACTGGAGCAGCAGCCGCCGGGCCTGCTCAGGTCGGTGCCCCAGGTCGTCGACGAGGTGCCGGTGGAAGGTGTCCAGGTGGCGGTGCACCGCCGCGAGGTCGAAGAACTCCTCGTACGGCCGGCCGGCCGCGAGGGACACCGCCGCCGGGTAGCGCTCGGACACCTCGTTGAGGAAGTTCATCGAGGTCAGCGTCGGATCGCCCAGCGCGGGGTGCAGATCGGCGACGGTCAGGTCGACCGGTTCGGCGGCGCTCACCCCTCAGCCCACCCCGAGGGTGCGCAGCTCGCCGGCCGCCACCACGTCGGCGCAGCCGGCCAGGGTGAGCGCGTCGGTCAACTCGGCGACGAGCAGCCCCAACGCGTCCTTGGCGGCCGGTTCGCCACCGGCGGCCAGCGCCCAGAGCAGCGGCCGGCCGACCAGCACCCCGGCCGCACCCAACGCCAGCGCCCGCAGCACGTCGGTGCCGCACCGGATGCCGCTGTCCAGCAGCACCTGGCAGTCGCCCCCGACCGCGTCGACGACCTCCGGCAGCATGGTGACGCTCGCCGGTGAGCCGTCCAGTTGCCGCCCGCCGTGGTTGGAGACGACCACCGCGTCCGCGCCGACCCGTACCGCCTCGGTCGCGTCGCGCGGGTCCAACAGCCCCTTGACCACCAGCGGTAGGTCGACCTGCTCGCGCAGCCACGCCAGGTCCGCCCAGCGCAGCGCCGGCGCGAACGACGCGGCGGTGTGCGCGGCGATCGCGGACACCCCGGGGGCACCGGAGTGCGCCAGCGCGTCACGACCGTCGGGAAGGTTCGCGGCGACCACCTCGGCCGGCAGCCGGAACGCGTTGCGCAGGTCCCGGGGACGTCGGCCGAGCACCGGGACGTCCACTGTGACCACCAGCGCCCGGCAGCCGGCCGCGACGACCCGGTCCAGCAGGTCGCGGACGAGCGCCCGGTCGCGCAGCCAGTAGAGCTGGAACCAGACGTCCGCGCCCGCCCCGGTGACCTGTTCGATGGGGGTGCTGCCCAGCGTGCTGGCCAGGTACGGGATCCCCGCCGCGCCGGCCGCCGCCGCCAGACCCAGCTCTCCGTCCGGGTGCACCAACCGCTGGTACGCCATCGGCGCCACCCCGACCGGCATGGCGTACCGACGGCCGAGCAGGTGGGTGCCGAGGTCGACGGTGTCCACTCCGCGCAGCACCCGGGGCAGCACCGCGACCCGGTCCAGCGCGCGACGGTTCGCGGCGAGGGTCACCTCGGAGGCACTGCCGCCGGCCAGGTAGTCCCACACGTCCGGCGGCAGCACGGCCCGGGCCCGCTCGGCGTAGTCGGCCAGCGACACGGCCGGCGGGTCGGCCAGCGCCCGCTCACCCATCGCCGGCTCCGGGGCCCGTCGCGGTCGCCGGCTGATCCACCTCGCCCGCTCGGGCGACGTCGGCGGCCTCGCCCAGCCGGGCGGCGTCGGCGGCCTCGCCCGGCCCGGTCGGCAGCCCGAAGCGGTCGCGGAGGAAGGCCGCAGCGCTTTCCTGCGCGCGCCGACCGTCGGTGAAGGTGCCAGGCATGGCGAAGAACCCGTGGATCATGCCCGGGTAGTGCTCCAACCGGGTGGACACACCAGCGTCGCGCAGCCGCTCGGCGTACCGCTGCCCCTCGGCGCGCAGCGGGTCCAATTCGGCCGTGATCACCAGCGCCGGTGGCAGCCCGGACAGGTCGTCGGCGAGCAGCGGCGACGCGAGGGGATCCCGGGCGTGCGCCGGGTCGGCCAGGTAGTGCGCCCGGTACCAGGCGACCGAACGGCTGTTGAACAGCGCCGGGTCGTCACCACCGGCCGGTTGGCCGCTCTGGTCGGTGTTCGGGTAGACCAGCAGTTGCGCGGCGAGCGCAGGCCCGTCAGTGCGGCTGAGCAGGGTGACCGCGGCGGCGAGGTTCCCGCCGGCGCTGTCCCCACCCACCGCCATCCGGGTCGGGTCCACGCCCAGGTCGTCGGCGTGCCGGGCGATCCACGAGGTGGCGCCGTGGCAGTCGTGCACCGCCGCTGGGAAGGGGTGCTCCGGGGCGAGGCGGTAGCCGACGGTGATCACCTGACAGGGCACGGCGTTGGCCAGCCGCCGGCAGATGCCGTCGGCGGTGTCGATGCTGCCGAGCGTCCAGCCGCCGCCGAAGAAGTACAGCAGGGTGGGCAACGGACCCGACCCGGTCGGCCGGTACACCCGCAGCGGCAGTTCCCCGGCGGGGCCGGGGAGCCGCTCGTCGCGTACCTCGGTCACCGGCTCGACCGCGCCGCTGCCGGCGCGGATCGCGGCCAGATCCGCGGCGCGCGCCTCGGAGAGGGTCTGTGCGTACAGCGGCGGGGTGCCGGCCGCGGCCCGAGCCGCCCGGTACGCGGCCACCTCCGGGTGCACTGCCATGTCGCTCCTATCCACCGGTGCTGACCAGCAGCTTGTCGATCCCGCGCAGGAACAGGCTGCCGCTGTACGTCGGTGCCTCGGTGACCGTCAGCGCGGGGAACCTGGCGAACAGCCGGGGCAGCGCGAGGCGACCCTCCAACCGCGACACCGCCGCACCGAGGCAGAAGTGCAGACCCACCCCGAAGGCCAGCGACGGCGGGCCGGGACGGGTCGGGTCGAAGGTGTCCGGGGCCGGGAAGCGGGCCGGATCGCGGTTGGCCGCCCCGATCATGATCAGCACGTTGTCGTCGGTGGCGACCGGCACGCCGTGCAGCACGGTGTCGGCCGGCGCGGCGCGGGCCAGGAAGTGCACCGGGCTCGCCAACCGCAGCACCTCGTCGACGCAGCCCTGCGCCAGCGTGGCGTCGGTGGGCAGCGCCACGACCGTCTGCGGGTGGGCCAGCAGCAACGGCAGCCCGTTGCTGAACATGTAGACGGTGGTGACGAAGCTGGCGTTGAACAGCACGATCAGGTTGCTGACCAACTCCTCCTCGGTCAGCTCCACCTCCCCGGAGTCGAGCGCCTCGACCAACGCGCTGAGCAGGTCGTCTCCGGGCACCCGGCGGCGGTGCCCGAGCAGTTCCCGGTAGAAGGCCCGCAACTCCCGCGCGGCGGTGTTGGCCGCGGCCAACCGCTGCGGGGTCTTCCCCGCCACGTCCAGGAACTCGTCGATCCACTCCACCCGCTCGCGGTACCACGGCAACTCGGCGGCCGGGATGCCGATGAACTCGGCCATCACCAGGGCCGGGATCGGGTACGCGAAGTCGGCCACGAAGTCGACAACGCCCTCCCCGGCGTCCGCCATCCGGTCCAGCAGCTCGTCGACCACCCGCAGGATCACCGGTTCCAGCGCGCCGAGGCGGCGCGGCGTGAAGGTGCGGGAGAAGACGTGCCGCATCCGGGTGTGATCGGGCGGGTTGACGAACATCATCGAGGTCTGGAAGGTCCGCAGGATGTCCTGCTCCTCCCAGCCCGGCGGCGGCTGTTTCGTCCACTCCGGATCGCGCAGCAACCCGTCGACGAGGTCGTAGCCGACCGCGACGGCGGCCACCGTCCGGTGCTCGGCGCGCGCCGGCACCGCGCTGATCGGGCCGAGCCGGTGCAGGTCCGCGTACCACGGGTACGGGTCCTGTCTGCCCTCCTCGCTGTACAGGCCGGTGAGTATCTCGTCCACGTCCACGGCCAACTCCTCCCCAGGATGTCGGTGACCGTGGGCGGCGGGGATCACCCGCCGCCCCCGGCCCATGTCACAGGTCGAGCAGCCGCAGCGGCACGGCGTCTGCCAGTGCCTGGTTGCCGGCGTCGTTGGGGTGGATGTGGTCCCCCGAGTCGTACGCGGGCAGCAGCTGGCTGGGACGTGCCGGGTCGCGCAGCACCCGGTCGAAGTCGAGCAGCCCGTCGAACTCCCGACTGCCGCGCAGGTACGCGTTCACGGCCTGGCGGGTGGCCTCCTTCTGCGGCGTCCACACGCCCGGCGCGCCGTGCCCCTCGTACGGGGTCAGCGTGGCCACCAGGCTGGTCAGCCCGCGCTGCTGGAGCTGCTGGTTGATCTGCCGCAGCGTGCCGATGATCGCCTCGGGTGAGTCGTTCGACATCCAGATGTCGTTGATGCCCAGGTGGGTGACGACGGTACGCACCCCGGTCTGCGGGAACACGTCCTCGTTGAGCCGGGCCGCCGCGTTCGGGCCGAGCTGGTAGTAGCCCGGGTAGTTGCCGTCGCCCGGCTCGGTGCCCTCGTGGTTGAGCCGGTTGCCGGCCAGGCTCAGGTTGAGCACACCCGGGGTGCGCTTGTCCGGCCGGTCGGCGAGCAGCCGGTCGGAGAGCAGGTCCGGCCAGCGCCGGTTGGCGTTGACGGTGCTGCCGTTGCCGTCACCGATGGAGTCGCTGAGCACGACCAGCGCGCCGGGGCTGCCCTTGCGCTGCACGTCGACGCCGGAGAGGAAGAACCAGCAGCAGGTCGGACGGGTGGTGAACCCGGTGCCCTCGGCTGCCCCGGTCAGATCCCCGGCGCCGATGAAGTTGGCCTGCTGGGACTGCCCGTGGAACGTGGTCGGGCCGGTCGGCGTCGGGAAGTGCAGGGTGACCACCAGGTCGCTGTCGTCAGCGACCGGGAAGGTCAACGGGTCGCTGAGCAGTTCGGCGCCCCGGTTCATGGTCGCCGTGGTGGCACCGGTGAAGGTCAGCGGACGTACCGAGACCGCGTCGATGTCGGAGAGGTCGTCGGGCGTCGCGGTGTTCGGTCGGGCGACGGTGGCGCGGCCGACAGTGACCGCCTGCTCGCCGTAGAGGTTGCTCAGGCGGACCCGCAGCGCCGGGCCGCCCACGGAGACGTGCACGATCATCCGGACGCTCTGGTTGTTGAGGCCGGTGTTGGTCAACCCGACCGAGTTGCCCCGGGTGACCGCGGTGGCCCAACTGCCCGCCCACTCGGCGCGGTCGGGTCGGCTGGCGGCGGTGCCGGACGGACCGGCGCTGGCGACGACGGCGGGTGCGCCGGCGATCAACAGCGCGGCCGCAGCGGCGATGACAGGCCATCTCTTCGGGGTTGCCGTTGCCATGGAACCTCCATCGTGTGGCAGCCCAGGGCCGTCCGCTGACGGCGCCCGCCTGGACGATGGTCCAGAAACCTAGCCGCCGCCGCTGACGGGCGTCAATCAACCTGATCGACGCGATCAAATGTCCGGCGGGACGCTCGGACCGCCCGTCGGCACGGTTCCGACCAGCCGTCTCCCGCCTAGGCTTCCAGGCGGCGGCGGTGTGGTCGCCCAAGCGCGCCACCGTCGCGTCGTCACCGGGAGCTGCCCGGGGACCGCCGCTTTCTCGGATGGGGGCTGCCGGATGACTGACGGACCCGGGCACACCACGACCTACGTGCACAGGGTGTTGGACCTCTTCGCCGAATTCGGCGACCGGGAGGCGCTTGTCGGCGCCGATCGGCGACTGACCTACACCGAGGCCGCCGCGCGGGTCCGGGCGATGGCCGCGACGTTGACCCGGCAGGGCGTACGGCCCGGATCGGCGGTGCTGGTGACAGTCGCGAACGCGGTGGAGGGTCCACTGCTACAGCTCGCCCTGCATCTGCTCGGCTGCCGGACGATGTGGGTCGCCCCGGTGACCGCGCGCCGAGAGGTCGACGAGTTCATCCGGTTGGCCCGCCCGGACGCCCTGGTCTACGACGCCCGGGACCGGGCCAGTCTGGGCCCGGAGCTGGCCGCCGCGCTGCCCGGCACACCGGTCTGCTGTCTGGGCGCGGGCGGTGCCGGCCCCGACCTCACCGCCGACACCGACGCGGCGCAGCTGCCGGCGTCCGTGCCGGCACCCGAGTCGTTCCTGCAGACCAGCGGCACCACCGGCAGCCCGAAGCTGGTACACCACCGGGAGAGCTTCTACGCCCAGATCCTCGCCCTGGCCGCCGACTTCCGCGCCGCCGGGTTCCCGTTGCTGCGGCACCTGTCGCACTCTCCGATGTGGCTGGCCAGCGGGCAGATCACCACACTGTTCAACCTGTTCACCGGCGGGGTGCTGTTCCTCCGCGACGACTGGGACCCGGTGGCCTTCGTGGACACCGTGCAACGGGAGCGGATCAACTCGACCTTCGTCACCCCGCCGATGCTCTACGAGGTGCTGGACCACCCGGCGCTGGTCGGCGCGGACTTCTCCGCCATGTTCATGTTCAACGTGGGCGCCGGACCCGCCGCGCCCGCCCGGCTGCGCCAGGCCATCGCGCGGTTCGGTCCGGTACTGCGCATCGTGTACGGCCTCAGCGAGGCGGTCGTGATCACCGCGCTGCCCGGGCTGACCGACGATCCGGAGCACCCGGAGCGGTTGCGCTCCTGCGGGCGGCCCTACGGTGACGTCCGCATCGAGATCCGCGACGACGACGGCGCGGTGCTGCCGACCGGCCGCGACGGCGAGGTGTGGGTACGGACCCGACTGAGCTTCGCCGGCTACCACGGTCAGCCCGAGCTGACCGCCCAGACACTCGTCGACGGGTGGGTGCGGACCCGCGACATCGGCCACCTCGACGACGACGGCTACCTCTACCTCGTCGACCGGGCACACGACATGATCGTCACGCATCGCCGGAACTGGGCGATCTTCTGCCGCCCCATCGAGGACGTGCTGGTCGGGCACCCCCAGGTACGGGCCGCCGCCGTGATCGGCGTGCCGGACCAGACGGTCGGCGAGGTGCCGTACGCGTACGTGGTGCTCGGGCCGGGCGCGACGGTCACCGGGGCAGAACTGATCGACCTCGTGACCGCCGAACTCAACGAGATGTGGGCGCCGGCCGCTGTGGAGTTTCTCGACCGGCTGCCGGTGAACCGGTCGATGAAGGTGGACAAGCGGGCGCTGCGCGCGCGGTACGCGGCCCGTCGGGCGGCGGCGGTCGGGGCGTGAGCCCCCGCCGGCAACTGGTCGTCCTGGTCAGCGCGGACCTGATCTCCAACCTCGGCACCCGCATCTCGGTGGTGACCATTCCGTGGCTGGTGCTGGTCACCACCGGCAGCCCCACCAAGATGGGTCTGGTCGCGTTCGCCGAGACCCTGCCGTACCTGCTGTCCAGCGCGTTGGGCACGCCGTGGGCGGACCGGGTCGGCCTGCGCCGTACCTCGATCCTCTGCGACGCGGGCAGCGCACTGGTGATGGTCGTCGTGGCGCTGACCCCGTGGTTGGGCTTCGTCCCGCTGGTGGCGCTCGTCGCGGTGGCCGGCGCGCTGCGCGGCATCGGGGACCGGGTGAAGCACGTGATGTTCCGCCCGGCCGCGGAGGCCGCCGGAGTGCCGCTGATCCGGCTGACCTCCGCGTACGACGGGCTCAGCCGGGTGGTGACATTGTTCGGCGCCGCAGTGGGCGGCCTGCTGATCGCCGTCTTCGGGGTGACCGAGGCGATCCTCATCGACGCGGCCAGCTTCGGGGTCTGCGCGCTGCTCATCGGCGTCCTGGTCCGCCCGCCGGCCGGCCCGACGCAACCCACCCAGCCGGAAAGTTACCTGCGCGCCCTGCGGGGTGGCTTCAGTTACCTGGGCCGGGACCGGCCGCTGCTCGGCATGCTCGCCGTCATCTCGGCGCTGAACATGGTGGCCAACGCCAGCGTGGCCGTCTACATCCCGGTCTGGGTCGCCCGGGAGCTGCCCGGCCCGAGCGGTCTCGGCCTGGTGCTGGCGGCGTTCTCGGCCGGCGCGCTGCTGGGCAACCTGGTGTTCACCACGCTGGGGCCCCGGCTGCCCCGGCGGCTGACATTCCTGGTCGGCGCTCTGGTCGCCGGGACGCCCCGGCTGGTGGCGCTGGCGATCAGCGACGAACTGCCGGTGGTGCTCGTGGTGACGTTCCTGTCCGGAATCGGCATCGCGGCGGTCAACCCGCTGCTCGGGGTGGCGCTCTACGAGCGGGTGCCGCCGGAGTTGCAGACCCGGGTGATCGGCATCGCCGGTTCGTTGGCGTTCGTCGGGTTGCCGGTCGGCGCGCTGCTCGGCGGCTGGTCGGTGGACGCTCTGGGATTCACCCCGGCCCTGCTGACCATGGCGGCGGCGTGCCTGGTGGTCACCGCGTACCCGCTGGTGGCCCGTTCGTCCGAGTCGCCGACGCAGTCCACCCCCGCCGGCACGCACTGACGCGGCTCGCCGCCACCCACAGCACCGAACAGGGCCGACCGACCGCTGGTCAGCACCCGGCCGGGGCCGGGCTGGCATGTTCGGTACGGCAGCGTGGGCAGCGCAGTCGCGCCCCCGCGGCCGTTCGGGGCACCCGTAGCCGCTGACCGCAGCCGCAGGTCACGACCGGGGCCGACGCCCGTAGGTATTCGTCCCGCTCCCGGCGTGGCCACCGGCCGTGGCAGCGGGCGCACCACTTCGGCGGGTAGCTGTGGTAGTGGGCCAGGCCGAACGCGCCCGCGACCATCAGCCCGGCGGGGACCAACAGGCCAAGCGGCGCGAACAGCGCGGTCGGCACTCCCCCGACGCCGTCGGAGACCAGCACGGCGACCACCGTGAGCACGACCACCGGCACACCGAGCACTGTGAACCCGAAACCCCAGGCGAAGGCCAGCAGGGACGGCAGGAACATCCACATGCCGCCCGGCGCCCAGCGGCGGACCCCGTACCCGCCGCAGCGCGGGCAGTTCGGCGAGGCGCGGTGCGGCACCGACCGCAGCGCCTTCGGCGCCAGCCACTGAACCAGAAGCTTGAGGATCTCCTCGACCAGTTTCGTCGCGAGGGCCTGCAGGAACGAACCGAGCATCGTCACTCCCCTCGCCGATGGATTCTGCCGTCGGCCCACCAACCATCGTGGGCGGCGGGTGCCAACAGCCCACCCCAGCGCGCCGACGCCGCGTCGCCCACGACGCCAATCCGACAGCGCCCGAGCGTTGGTCGTCTGTGTCTACCTGGCCGAGGTCAGCCTGACCGGCTGAGCCTGGCCCGGCAGCCCCGCGGTCGGCTAGCGTGCCGGCATGCCATCGACGCTCACCGAATCGACGGACCCGTACTGTCTGCGCCCCGGGGAGGCCACCGAACTGCTGCACGGGCACCCGTGGCGGCGGTTCGTGGCGCTCGGCGACAGCGTCGTGGAGGGCATGTGTGAGCCGACACCGGGCTACCCGGACGTGCAGTGGGTCGACCGGGTCGCCGCCGAGCTGACCGCCGTGCGCCCCGAGCTGGCGTACCGGAATCTGGGTCGACGCGGGCTGCGCGCGCACCAGGTGCGGGCCACCCAGCTCGCCCCGGCGCTGGCCTTCGCACCGGACCTGGCGCTGGTCGTCTGCGGCGGCAACGACGCCTTCCACCCGGCGTACGACGCGGAGGCGGTGGACGCCGAGCTGACCGCGATGATCACCGCGCTGCGCGACGGGGGCGCCGATGTGATCACAGTGGGCATGTTCGACGTCTCGCACAGCCCGGCGGTGCCCGAGCACCTCCGGCCCGGCCTGGGCGAACGAATGCGCCGCCTGTCGGCCCATACAGCAAACCTGGCCGAACGACTGAACACGATCCACGTGCACCTGACCGACCATCCCCTGACGGCCGACCCCACGCTCTACAGCACCGACGGCCGCCATGGCAGCGCCCGCAGCGACGCCGTAGCAACAGCCCAAACCCTCCGCACCCTCTCCCGCCGGCTCCCCCCACCCCGGTGATCATGAGGTTGGCGGGGCCAGGAGCGGCCCAGAGCCCGGCTAACCCCATGATCAACCGGAGGGAGGTCCGGAGGGCGGGGTCAGCCGTACAGGAGGATTCCGGTTAGGAGGACGCCGTGGGCCAGGTTGAGGATTCCGTCGCAGCCGGGGTAGCCGACCCTCGCCAGAGCGCCGGAGGCTTGGCGGCCGAACAGGTACGGGGCCAGGGAGTACGGCACGTCGGCGGTGACCGTCTCACCCGTCTCGATCTGGACGAAGTCCATCGACACTCGGTCGGTCGGCAGGAACTCCTGGAGGATGGCGCCACCCTGGTCGACGGCGGCGCGCACACCGTCGGCCCAGTCCGCCGCGCTCAACTCCGGGCCGAGCAGGACACCGTGCCCGGCCGAACCGTCGGCCGGCTTCGCCACCAGGGTGGCCTGCTCGGCGATGGCCCGGTCGAGCACCGCGGCGGTCAACGGCACCGTGTACGGCACGTGCTGGCGGATCAGCGCCTGGTCGTCGGCGGGCAGCCCGTCCACGTCCTCCCACAGCCAGCCGAACGTGGTCTTGTTGCCGAGCAGCCAGGCCGCCGCCGACACGAACATCGGTAGGGTGCCGGCGGCGAGGGCCACGGCCACCGCGTCCAGACCGGCGGTGGGGGTGACCCGGTTGGGCACGAACAACCGGAACAACGCGTCGACCGGTGCGCCGTCGACGACCAGGCGGTGGTCGGCGTCCACTGTGGCGGTGGCGACCGGGGCGATGACCAGGTCGATGCCGAAGTCCCGGGCCCGTACGGCGAGGGGGTCGAGGATCCGGATGAACGTCTGCGGGTCGTCGAGGCCGGGGTAGTCGGCGTCGAAGTCCATCAGCAGCGCCACCCGGGCGCCCTCGGGCAGCCGCAACTCCTCGCGGATCGCCACGAAGCGTTGGTCCAGCAGCGACGGCGCGGCCCGCACCGGCAGGTCGTCGAGGATGCCCTGCTCCCGGTAGAGGCCCGCGTACCGCTGGATGACGGTGTCGGCGTCGAACCCGCCGCCGAGGCTGCTGTCGATGTTGTACTCGACGAACTTCGGCACCCCGGCGGAGAAGATCACATCCGGGCGGTACGCGGCCAGCAGCGCCTCGGTCAACGGCTCGGCCTCGTTCAGCAGCCGGGTCTCCCCCGCCGGTACGCCGAGCAGCCGGCGCAGCTCACCGGCGGTCCCGGCCCGGCGACGGCAGGCGTCGAGGATGAGCTGAGCGAGTCGGTCGCAGACCTCGTTGAGTTCCCGCCAGGCGTCGGCGGTGAGCACCGGGGGGCGGGCCAACCGCCACTGCTTGTTGTAGGTGGCCCGGCCGTGGAAGACCTGCTCCCAGGCCGCCGCCCCACTGGCCACCATGGTCCGACGGGCCGGCTCCGGCAGGTCGGTCCAGGCCCGGTCGGCCGCCGGCCACGGATAGTTCGGGTCGATCATGATCCGTCCTTCATGGTCAGGTGAATGGCGGTGGCGAGCTGGTCCCGGCCGGGCTGGACGGCCCGGTCCAGTGCGGGGGCGAACGGCAGCACCGCCCCGTCCGGGCGGGTGACCCGACGCGGCGGGGCGAGCAGCCGGACCCGCTCCACCACGCTCGCGATGATCTCGGCGGCCATCCCGCAGGCACGGTTGCCGTCGTCGAGTACCACGAGGCGTCCGGTGCGGGTCACCGACTCGGTGAGACCGTCGATGTCGAACGGGTACAGGGTGCGCGGGTCGAACACCTCCACCGAGACCTGGTCGGCCAGCTCTTCGGCGACGGCGATCGCGTCGTGCACCAGGTGCCCGATCGCGACCACCGTCACGTCGTCGCCGAAGCGGTGGATCCGGCCCCGGCCCAGCGGCACCGGCACCAGGTCGTCGACGTCGTCGCGTACGTCCATCGCACCGGCCGGCGCGAACACCACCACCGGGTCGTCGTGGCGGATCGCGGTGACCAGCAGCCCGTACGCGTCGGCCGGGGTGGCCGGCACGACGGTGACCACGCCGACGTGGGCGAAGAGGCTGTACGGGTGGTCGGAGTGCTGCCCGGCCCACCCGGTACGCGAGCCGGACCCGGGGACCAGGTAGGTGACGGGGACACGGCACTGCCCGCCGGTCATCAGCGGGAACTTGTGCGCGTGGTTGACGATCTGCTCGAAGACCAGGAACAGCAGCGACGGGATCTGGAACTCGATCACCGGTCGCAGCCCGGCCAGCGCCGCCCCGGTGGCGAAGCTGGTGAACGCCTGCTCGGACAGGGGGGTGTCGCGCACCCGTTCGGTGCCGAACCGCTTGGCCAGCCCGGTGGTCACCAGCGACGCCCCGACCTGGACGTCCTCGCCGAGCAGGAACACCGCCTCGTCGCGGGCCAACTCGTCACCGAGGGCCCGGGTGAGCGCCCGGCGGTACGACAGTCGGGGCACCTCAGCCACCTCCGGTGCGAACGGTCAGGCCGCTGGCGTACAGATAGGTCAACGCGTCGGCCGGGTCGGGTTCCGGGCTGCTCAGGGCGAACCGCACCGCCGCGTCGAGGGTCGCCTCGACCTCGGCGTCCACGGCGGCGCGGTCGGTGTTTGTGAGGCGTTCGCCCTGGATACGCACCGGGTCCCGGGCCCGACCACGGGTCACCTCGTCGGGTGGCCGGTAGTCGTCGAGGCGTACCGCGTGTTCGAAGGTGTGGTGGACGTCGAAGCGGTAGGTCCGGGCCTCGATCAGCTCGGGGCCGCCGCCGGCGCGCATCCGGTCGACGGCGGCGCACGCGGCGACGCGTACCGTCTCGGGGTCCTGGCCGTCGACTCCGACGGCCGGGATGCCGAACGCGGCGGCCCGACCGGCGATGCTGCCGGCCACCGCGCCGGCGACCGGCATGGTGGTGGCGTAGCCGTTGTTCTCGCAGACGAACAGCACCGGCACCCGCCAGAGCGCGGCCAGGTTGAACGCCTCCAGCAGCATCCCCTCGTTGACCGCGCCGTCGCCGAAGAAGCTCACACCGACGGTGTCGCGGCCCCGGCGGCGGTGGGCCCAGACCGCGCCCGTGATGATCGCCCCGGAGGCGCCGACGATCGCGTTGGCGCCGAGTACGCCGATGCTCAGGTCGGCGGCGTGCATCGAACCGCCCCGGCCGGCGTTGAGGCCGGTGACCCGGCCGCACAGCTCGGCGAGCATCCGGGCCGGGTCGGCCCCGCGCGCCAGGACGTGCCCGTGGCCGCGGTGGGTGCCGGCGAGCACGTCGTCGGCGTCCAGCGCGGCGCAGACGCCGGCGGCGATCCCCTCCTGACCGAGGTACGGGTGGATGCCGCCGACGATCTGCCCGCCGTGGACCAGCTCCACCGCCCGTTCCTCGAACCGGCGGATCAGCCGGACCGTGCGGTAGAGCCGGACCGGGTCGGCGTCGGTCACGCGGGCCCCTTGATGGCGGCCAGGATGTCGTCCCAGAGCCGGGCCCGGGCGGCGAGGGCGGTGTTGACCGTGTCGGCGCACTCCTGCCACTTGCCGTCGTCGTCGCCGCACAGGTCGGCGAGCATCTGCATGGCCATCGGGGTGTGCTGTTCGCCGTCGACCTCGATGTGCCGGTGCAGGTAGTCGACGAAGGTGTGCAGCCGGTTGCTGTGCTCGTTGACCGAGACGACCTGGGTGAACATGTCCGGGATCAGGTCCTCCCGGCCGAAGGCGAAGGCCGCCGCCTGGCAGTGCACCGGGGTGGACTCGATGATCTGCCAGGTGGTCGCGGCGAACCTCGCCGACGCGGCCGGCACCCCGGCCTCGGCGAGCGCCTCGGTGACCGGTCGGCCGGCGCGCAGCAGGTCGACCAGCGCGTTCACCGCCGTGGTGTCCGCGCCGGCCTCGGCCATGCCCTGCACGTACAGCTCGAAGTGGCTGATGTAGCCGCCGCCCAGCTCGTCGCTCTCCTCGACCATGACGATGTCGTTGATGAGGCGGCGGCTGCCGGTCGGGCCGGTCGGGATCCACGGCACGGTGACGCAGGTCAGTTGCCGTTGCAGCGACTTCAGCAGGGACATGAAGTCCCAGACCGCGAAGACGTGGTACTGCATGAAGGTGACCAGCGCCTCGTGGGTGTCGAGGTTGGCGTAGAGCGGGTGCTTGACCACGGCGTCGCGCCGGTCGGTCACCGCCTGCTCCAACCGCTCGATGCCCGGGTGCGTCTTACCCCAGTCGTACCGTGACATGTCAGCCTCCCTGCTGGGCGCGGTGGCGCCAGATGACCGGGCAGTAGTCGGGGTCCGCGTAGTCCGGCCGCCCGTCGTGGGTGCGGCGGACCAGCACGTCGTGGTTGTACGCGGCGAGCGTGCCGTCGGAGAGCGGATACTCCCGCCAGGCGTTGTCGCCGTCCTGCAGGTGCAGCGAGATCGCCTGTCGGGGGCGACCGCTGACGTTGGGGCCGCTGCCGTGGTAGGTGCGGCAGTGGTGGAAGCTCACGTGTCCTTTGGGGATCACCATCGGGATCTTGCGGATCTCCGCGCCGTTGTACGCGGCGTTCTCGGCGAGCATCTCCTCCAGCTGGCCGCGGTCCCGGTCGGCGAAGTGCCGCACGACCGTGTCGTCGGCGCCGATCTCCTTCCACCGGTGCGAACCGTCGACCATCGTGATGGTGCCCATCTCCTCCCCGCAGTCGTGGAAGGGGATGAACGCGGTGAGCATCTTCTCCGACGACGAGGACGCCCAGTAGTGCTTGTCGAAGTGCCAGGGCACGATGTTGCTGGGCTCGCCGGAGATCGGCGGCTTGTAGATCAGCGTGGACTGGAAGACCCGGATCTCGTCGGCCTGGGCCAGCCGGGCGGCGACCGCGCCGAGCAGCGGCTTGCGCAGGATCGCGCCGAGCCCGTCGTGCTCGTGGTGGACGTAGTCGTTGTGCCGCTGCACCGGGCCCTTGGAGGGCTCCCAGTAGGCCAGCTTCGGTGGGCGTACCGGCAGCCGCCGGCTCCGCTCCCCGTCGTAGTAGCGCTGCGTGGCGGCGGCGAGGGCGTCCACCTCGTCGTCGGTGAACACCTTTCCCGACAGGTACCAGCCGTGCTCGGCGTAGTGCCGCACGTCGTCGTCGGACGGCAGCAGCGCCTGTTCCTCGGCGGTCAGCGCGGGTTCGAACTCGGTAGCGGTCATGCCCCCACCCCCTGTGGTGTGGCCGCCACGGCGGCCAGTTCCCGTTCCTTGGCCTCGTAGAGCGCCTTGATGTTGCCGCTGCCGAAGCCCCGCGCGCCGCGTCGCTCGATCAGCTCCAGGAAGAGCGTGCGACGCACGTGCATCGACTCGGCGAAGATCTGCAGGAGCTGGCCGTCGTGGTCGGAGTCGACGAGCACACCCAGCTCGCGCAGCCGGTGCAGCGGGGCGTCGATCCGACCGACCCGCGCCTCCAGGGCGTCGTAGTAGCTTGCGGGGGTGCCGGCGAAGCGCACCCCGCGCCGGCCCAGCGCCTCCACCGCGCCGACGATGTCGTCGGTGCGCAGCCCCAGGTGCTGCACTCCCCCGCCGGCGTGCTGGTCGAGGAACGCGTCGATCTGCCCGGGCCGTCGGGTGCGGTCCGGTTCGAGCAGCACCACTGTGACCCGCCCGGACCGACTCTGCACCACCTTGGAGTTCATTGCCTGCCCGTCGACCTCGATGTGCTCCTCGAAGATCTGCGCGAAGTCGAACAGCTCCTCGAAGTGCCGGACCGTCTCGTCGAGCTGGCCGGGCGGCACGCAGACCGCCAGGTGGTCGATCTCGGCGAGCACCGGCGGGTGGCCGTCCGTCGCGGACGTCGCCGCGGTGATGGCTCCGGGCAGGAAGTCGCCCCCCTCGCCCCGGCGCTGCACCAGCCGGTGCCGCACGTCGGCGAAGCCGTCCACCTCGGCGATCACCACCTCGGCGTCCGCGCCGGTGCGGGTGGTCGGCGGCGTCACCCCGGTCGCGCCCCGACCCACCAGCTCGGCGTACGCGGCCGACACGTCGTCGACCTCGACGGCGACGACCCCGATGCCGTCACCGTGGCGTTGCACGTACCGCGACGCCGGATGCTCGGCGCTCAACCCGGAGGTGAGCAGCAACCGGATGTCGCCGTGGCAGAGCAGCAGCGAGCGCTGCCCCGCCAGCCCGGTCTCCGGACCACCCTGGCCACAGATCTCGAAGCCGACGGCGGTGCTGAAGTAGAAGGCCGCCTGTCGGGCGTCCCCCACGTAGAGTTCGATGTGGTCGATACCACGGATGTCCATGTCCCCTGAAACCCTTCCCACCCGATTCCCCCTGTGTTGCCGTCCGGGCACACCCCGCCCGGGATGCCGCCTCGATCACCCCCTCGGCTCGGCGACGCGGGCCAGCAGCAGGCTCACGTTCTGGCCGCCGAACCCGAACGAGTTGGTGACCGCGTACTCCAGGTCGGCCTTGCGGGGCGTGCCACGGATGTGGTCCGCCGGGCAGGCCGGATCCGGATCGTCGAGGTGGTACGTCGGCGGCAGCAGGCCCCGACCGAGCGCCAACGCGGTGGCCGCCGCCTCCAGCACCCCGGAGGCACCGAGCAGGTGACCGGTGAGCGCCTTGGTGGAGCTGACCGGCACACCACCGACGCCGAAGACGTCGGCCAGGGCGGTGGTCTCCGCGATGTCCCCGAGCTTCGTGCCGGTGCCGTGCGCGTTGACGTAACCGACCGCCGCCGCCGGCACACCGGCGCTGCGCAGCGCCCGGCGGATGCACGCCGCCGCGCCGGCGCCGTCCGGGCGGGGGGCGGTCGGGTGGTACGCGTCCGTCGTCGCCCCGTGGCCGGCCACCTCGGCGTACCCGGCGACGCCGCGCGCCGCGGCGTGCTCGGCGCGTTCGAGCACCAGCAGCGCGGCACCCTCGGAGAGGACGAACCCGCTGCGGGAGGTGTCGAACGGCCGACTCGCCCGGCCCGGGTCGGTGCCGGCGCGCGCCAAGGCCCGCGCGTTGCCGAAGGTGTCGGCGAAGGTCGGGAAGAGCGGTGCCTCGCTGGCCCCGCAGAGCACCACGTCGACCTCTCCGGTCGCAATGAGCCGCACCCCGTCGGCGACCGCCTGGGCGCCGGAGGCGCAGGCGGTGCCGACCGACGAGCTGTAGCCGCGGATGCCGTGCACGATGGCGATCCGCGCCGCCGGCATGTTCGGCAGGATCCCGGTGAGCAGGTACGGGCTGACCGCCGCCCGGCCCCGGGCCGCCCGGGCCAGCACCTGCGACTCCAGGGTGGCCATCCCGCCGACCCCACCGACGATCACACCGATCCGTTCGGGGTCGACGTCGCGGCCCACCTCGATGCCGGCGTCGGTGAGAGCGTCGGCGGCGGCGAGCAGGGCGAGGACGACGATCCGGTCCAGCACCCGGGTCTCCGGCCCGGACGCCACTGTCCGCGGCTCGATGTCGGGCAGCAGGCCGGCGACGTCCAGTGACTCCCTGACCGGGTGCCCCTCGGGCGGGCGGGTCAGCCCGGACCGGCCGGTGGTCAGCGCGTCGAAGGTCTCCTCGACACCCCGCCCGACCGGGGTGAACAGACCCATCCCCGTGATCAACGCGGTCACGAGCTGGCCTCGGTGAGGTAGCGCTCGCGCAGGACCACCTTGCGGACCTTGCCGGTCACGGTGACCGGGATGTCGGCGGAGCGCACCGGCACGACCCGGCGCAGCGTGGCGCCGACGTCCGGGCCGAGGGCGTCGCGGACCCGCTCGGTGCGGTCCTCGGCCTCGTCGGCGCCGGCGGCCAACTCCAGCAGCACGTCGGTGACGACCGCGCCGGCCTCGGCGACGATCACCACCGTGCAGTCGGTGACGTCCGGACAGGCGGCGAGGATGCGCTCCTCGGACAGCGCGGTGTAGAAGCGCCGCCCGTCACCGGCGTCGACCGAGTCCACCGCCCGGTCCAGGTGGTAGTAGCGGCCGTTGGTGTCGGCGCGGACCAGGTCACCGGTGAGGTACCAGCCGCGCTGGCGGAAGCGGTAGGTGGTGACCGAGTCGTTCCAGTAGCCCCGGAACAGCGACGGCGAGTCGATGCCCAGGAATCCCACCTCGCCGACCGGCACCGGCTCGCCGTCGGCGTCGAGCACCGCGACCCTGGCGAACTGGTACGGGCGGCCGATGCAGCGGCCGTACCGGTCGGTGTCGGCACGGTGGGTGATGTGGAACATCGAGTGCCCCATCTCGCTGGAGCCCAACCCGTCGATGAAGACCGAACCGGGCACCTTTGCCACCCCGTCACGGGTGATGGTGTCGCGCCAACCGACCGCGACGAGGCGACGGATGTGCGGCTCGTGCGAGGCGTCGCCGGTGTTGAACCACAGCCGCACCGAGTCCAGGTCGTACCCGGACAGGTCGAAGCGGGCCAACTCGGCCCAGGTGACCGAGAAACCGAACACCCCGTCGGGGCGCCAGCGTTGGATGGCGTCCAGCACCCGCTCGCCGCCCTGCTCAGAGAGCAGGAACATCTGCGCGCGGTTGCCCAGCGCCTGGTTGACCATCAGCACCGTGGCGGTGTGCGGTGCGGGCAGCGCGTTGAGGATCCGGGTGGTGCCCTGCGCCTGCGGCATGGTGAGCAGGTGCCGGGTGGCCGCGAAGAGGCTGGCGTGCGAGTGCAGCACCGCCTTGGGCACCCCGGTCGTCCCGGAGGTGTGGGTGATCACGATCGGGTCGTCCGGGTGGTGCCGGTAGTGTGCCGGGGCCGTGGCCGGGTCACCCGTGCCGGCCTGTGCGGGGGTGCCGAGCAGGGGTACGCCCAGGTCGTGCCCGGCCAGCAGCGCGGTGTGCGCGTCGTCGGCCAGCACACCGACGCCCCGTAGGCGACGGATGTACTCGGCGGCGATCTCCGGGCGGAGTTTGCCGTTCATCAGCGCCGGGATCGCCCCGAGCCGGGCCAGCGCCAGGAAGCTGAGCACCATGTCGGCGGCGGTGGAGGCCCAGACGGCGACCGGGTCGCGGGGGCGTACCCCTTGTCCGTGCAGCCAGGCGGCGCGGGCGGCGACCCGCTCGTCGAGCCGCCCCAGCGTCAGCGGCGTCTCGGCGGGGTGCCCGTCGACGGCGGTGTCGAAGGTCAGGCCGGGCCCGTCCGGATCGGCGCCGTGCGCCAGCACCCGGGCCAGGACGTTGCCCGCACCCAGTTCGGTGTCGGCGGCCAGTGCGCCGCGCAGTCCCCGTTTCCTCATGGTCGTGCTCCTCCCCCCAGCAGCACCGCGACCGCCTCGGTCGGCTTGTCGGGTGCCTGTTCGATCAGGATCAGCAACACCTCGTCGGCGTCGCCGTCGTCGCGCAGCAGGTCGGCCTCGGCGACACCGTCGGTGTACGGGTCGCCGGTCGGGCTGAGGCAGACCACCGGGCCGCGCAGGTTCCAGCGGGCCGCGAGGTGCCCGGCGACGCTGTTGGGCACGGACTGGAAGAAGAACAGTGGGCCGATCCGCCCGCCGGCCTCGACGGTGGCCCGTACGTGCCGGGCGCTGGCGAGATCACCGCTGGCGCTGACCAGCACGATTCCCGTCCGCACCCCGGCGGGCACTCCCGCCGACCCGTACCCTCGTCGCAGACACCGTTCCGCGACGGCCACCACCACCGGCGCGAAGTCCGAGTGCACAAACCCCGGCACCCCCGCCGCCGCGCCGCCACCGTCTCCACCCTCGGGCCAGACAGCCCGAGCCCTGTGCCCCGGCGATCTTGCGGTTTCGGTCGTCGGTTCAGGTGGTTGGTCGGATTCGTCGGGGCAGATAGTGCAAGATCGCGGGGAGTTGGGGGCGGTCATCCGACGCCGACCAGGAGTGCGGTGTTGGCGCCGCCGAAGGCGGCGTTGAGTGTCAGGGCGTGGGTGGCTTCCGTCCTGTGCGGACGGTCTCTGACGACGTTCAGGAGGCAGGAGTCGTCGGGGCCCAGCCAGCCGGCGTTGACCGGCAGTTCGCCGTGGCGCAGCGCGAGCGCGGTGACCACCAGTTCGAGCAACCCGGACGCCTCCAACGCGTGCCCGTGCACCGACTTCGTGGAGCTGACCGGGACCCGGTCGGCATGCTCGCCGAGGGCCCGGCGCAGGGCGGCCGCCTCGGCGGCGTCGCTCTGCGCGGTACCGGTGGCGTTGGCGTTGACGTAGCCGACGGACTCCGGTGGCAGCCCGGCCCGGCGCAGCGCGCCGCCGACCGCGCGGGCCAGCCCGGTGCCGCCGGGCTCCGGCTGGCAGGGATGGAACGCGTCACCGGCCCGCCCCCAACCCAGCACTGTGGCCACCGGCTCGACACCCCGCCGTCGGCCGGTGCTCGATTCCAGCACCACCGCGGCCACGCCGTCACCCAGCAGCAACCCCCGGCGGCCGGCGCTGAACGGGCGGACCGCCCCGTCGACAGCGAGGGCACGACCGGCGTCGAAGAGCGCGAACTGGTCCGCCTCAACCAGGTAGCCGGCCGCGACCACCACCCGCTCGACATCGCCCCGGGTGATCCGGGCGGCGGCGTCGGCCACCGCCGTGCTCGCCGACACGCAGGCGCTGGTGTAGACCCGGGTGTGACCCGACAGTCCACAGCGGGCCGCGAGCTGACCGGCGAGCACGGCTGGCGCCGGGCCCGAGGCCGGGGGGCCGCCGTGCACGGCGAGCAGCAGTGCGCATCCGGTGCGCTGCGCGCGGTCCAGGCCGGCCGCCCGGCAGGCCGCGTCGATCGCGACGGCCAACTCGTCGGTGAGCGTGGCGATCTCGGGCAGGGTGGCCGCCACGGTGACCCGGCGGGCTGCGGTGTCGAATCGGCCCACCGGTCCGAATGCCGGCACCCCGGCCAGCACACGGGTGAGCTGCGCGTCGGCGCCCCGCCCCAGGGCGCTGACCGCGTACACACCGGTGAGCTGGGCGACGCGCGCCTCAACCATCTGCGGAGGCGGTCAGCGACGCCCGGAACACCACCAGGGCGTCGTCGACGGTGCGGATGCCGGCCAGTTCGTCGTCGGTGAGGTCGAGCCGGCGTTCGTAGCGCTGTTCGACGAGGTGCACCAGCCAGGCAAGCTCCATCGAGCCGATCCGGTCGGACACCTCGGCAGCCGGTTTCGCGGTGAGTTCGGCGAGCATGGTCATCAGGTCAGCTCGCCCCAGATCGGGCTGACCGCTCATCAGCCTTTGTCGCTCGTCGCCTCGGTGACGCGATTGGCGACCATGGTGGTGAACTCGCCGACCGTCATGAGGGCCAGCTGCTCGGACTCGTCGTCGGCGAACGTCACGCCGTACCGATCCTCGACCCGCACGGACAGGTCGGCCAGCGCGAGCGACTCCAGGTCGACGCCGGAGGGGCCGAGCGTGGTGTCGTCGTCGAGCCCCTCGACGTCGTAGTTCATGTCGGCGAGCTGCTCGACGACGAAGGCGCGGACCTCGGCTCTCATGGATACCCTCTCTGCGTGGCTCAGCTGACGGTGTCCGGTCGGGACACCGCCTACGTGTGGGTCGGCCGGGACACCGGCGGTCAGCCGGATCCGGCCGCTGTGCTGGTGCGGCGGGCGGGTGCTCTGCTGCTCGGTCGCCCGGAGACCGAGCTGGTGCTGACGCACGACCGCGAGGGACGGCCGGTCGTCCGGGTCGACGACGTGACCGGGTCGGTCGAGGTGGCGGTCAGCGTCAGCCGCACCGCCGGGCTGGTGGCGGTCGCCGCCCGTCGGGCCGGCGCGGTCGGGGTGGACGTGGAGCGGATCCGCCCGCTGCCGGCGCTCGCGCTGGCCCGCCGCTGGTTCCCGCCCGCCGAGCTGGCCTGGTTGGGCGATCGGCCCGAGGCCGGCCGGACGGTGGACTTTCTGCGGCTGTGGACCGCCAAGGAGGCGGTCGGCAAGGCGCTCGGGCGGGGGTTGCGCGACGGCGGGCTGCACCGGTCGATGCCGCCGCCGGGGCTGCCGTTGCGGCCGGTGCCCGGCGACGAACTCCTGCGGGTCGGTCACCCGCGACTGGGCGGGGGCCTCGTCCTGGCGGTCGCCGTGCGGGCGAGCGCGCCGGTCGACGTCGAGGTGGTGCAGCGGCCCGGTCACGGGGTGACCGCCGAGCGCAGCGCGTCGGTCGAGCGGACCAGCTTGCCGGTGGTGGTACGGGGCAACTGATCGAGCAGGTGCAGCGCCCGGGGCCGTTTGTAGCCGGCCAACCGCTCGGCGAGGAGCTTGTCCAGCGTCTCCTCCGACAGCGCGCCGTCGGGTTGGACGTACGCGGTGATGCCGTCGTCCCAGACCACCACGGCGGCGGCAACCCCGGTCAGCTCGGCGACAGTGGCCTCCACCTCGGTCAGGTCGACCTTCATCCCGCCGACGGAGACCTGTGAGTCGAGTCGACCGCGCACCGTGACCAGGCCGGTGTCCTCATCGACGGTGCCGGCGTCGCGGGTGTGCAACCAGCCGTCGGACCAGCGGGTCGGGTCGCTCAGGCCGACGTACGGCGACGCCGGGCAGGACACCCACAGCTCACCGCCGGACTCGCGGACCTCGATCCCGGGCGCGGGGGCGATCGACGGTCGGTGCGACCCGTACAGGTCGGTGCCGATCACCCCGACCTCGGTCATCCCGTACATGTTGCCCAGGGGCACCCCGTACCGGTCGGTGAACGCCCGGGCGACGGCGGGCGGCACCAACTCGCCCCCTGTGGTCATCCGCCGCAGCTGCGGCAGCGGACCGGTCGGGCGGGTGGAGGCGAGCAGTCCGATGTGGAACGGCACACCGAGCACCGTGGCCGGTGTGGTGCCGGCGCTGATCGCGGCCAGCACGGCGTCGCCGCTGAGCCGCTCCGGCGGCACCAGCTCGACCCCGGCGTGCAGCCCGTAGAGCAGGCCGCCGACCAGGCCGAGCACGTGCACCATCGAGGGCAGCAGGATGATCCGCTCGCCGGGCAGCGCCACCCCGTCGATCCGGGTGTAGCGGTGCACCTCGGCGACCAGGTCGGCAGCGGTGCGGCCGATTATCTTGGACGGGCCGGTGGAGCCGGAGCTGAGCTGGATCACGGCATGGCCGCTGACCGCCGGGCTGTCGGCGTACCGGGTGACGCCCTCGGTGACGTCGACGAAGATCTTCAGCGCGCCGCCACCGGTCCGCACCGGAGCAACCACCACCTGCGGGGTCAACCGGGCCAGCGCCCGGTCCACTTCGTGGTCGGTGAGCCGGTGGTCGAGCAGGATCGCCTGCCCTCCGGCGCGCCAGGTGGCGAGCAGGTTCACCACGTACGCCAGCGACGGTGGCAACCGCAGCGCGGCAGCGCCACCGGGGCGCAGTCCGGCGGCGGTCAACCGGTCCTGCGCGTCGGTCACCAGCCGGTGCAGGCTGGCCCGGTCGACGGGCTCGGGCAGACGGAGACAAACGTCGGTCGGGTGGCAGGCGAAAAGGACTTCGTCCACCCAGCCGGGGTCGGTCGCCGTAGGATCTTCTGCCGTCACTACCGTTCACCGCCCAGCATGAAAGAGGGCGAATCCGCCCATCACGTACGCTTGTCGGGGTGCTGCGGGGAACCATACGACGCCCACCAAGCCATTGCTAGATGCGAATGGATGGATCAAAAGCAGCGACGAGCCTGATTGCCGACAGCCCGTTCGGCGGGCAGGATTGGGCGGGCGACTTGGCAGATTGTCACCGAGGCATGACCCCTCGCACAACCGTCGCGCGGTGTCAGCCGGACGGCCGATGGCGGCGCGGTCGCCGGCCGCGCGAGACGGCTCTCGGGCGCCAGGGCCTGTTTCACAAGGGCGGTCGAGCCGAGGCGGTGTCCGGGCGGCGATCCGGCGCAGGCCGGCCAGTTCTTATGAAACAGGCCTCAGCTCGGTTTGATGCTGGCGAGCTGGACGAGCAGCTGAACCAGCCGATACGCCTCGGCGACATCGGCGGCGTGAAAGGCGACCGTCCGGCCGCCACCGACGCGGGTAACACCCGGGACAAGAACCGCGAGGTCGACCATGTACGGCCCGTACAGGTCTACCTCGACGTCAACCGGCCCGGCCACCTTCGCCGGTGGGATCGAGGCGCGCCGGGCAACCGCGTCGGCGGCGGCGTGGCGCAGCCGCTCCCGCGCCTCCTGCGGATGCAGGGCCACCGCCGCGGCCTGACCCAGGGTCTGCTTGACGGCGACGGTGACCGCCGAGGGCACCAGCGCGCTGAACTCGGCGCAGGCGGTGTCGTCTCCGCTGAGCAGGACGACGGGCGCATCGAGGTGCCCTGCCATGGCGACGTTGAGGCCGATCTCGCCCAGCGACCGCCCGGCCACCCGTACGTCGAGGATGGCGTCGCTCATCGTGTGGGCCAGCACGGCGGGCCCGGCACCCGCCCGAGCGTGACAGCCGACGAGCAGGACGGCATCCGTGTGCTCGTCCAGCCCGGCGAGCATGCCCAGCGGGCGGGGTTTGCCCCGCACCAGGTGAGCACGCCGGTCGAGGTCCTCCGGCGGGATGTTCCGGAACGTCCCATGCGCGTCGGCGACCCACACAACCGACTCGGGTTCGGCGTCGAGGACCCCGGCGATCACCGCGTTCGCCTCGGCCGTCATCAACGCCCGGCCGCGCTCGTAGTCGTACCGATCCGGATTCGTCTCGGCGGGATGAACGATCCCCGAGACGCCCTCCATGTCGACGGAGATCAGTACCTTCATGCCCCAGGACCCTACGCGGCACAGCCGCGCCCTCGGCCCGTCCCCACTACGCCGATCTTGCAGTTTCGGTCGTCGAGACGCGTGACATGCCCCCTATGTCGCGACACCAAGTGCAAGATCGCGGGAAGAGGGCCGACGGGAGCGCGGGGAGCCTCAGGCCAGGGCTGGGGTCTGGGCGTGGATGTGGAAGCGCAGCGAACGGGCGTCGGTGAAGCACTCCCGCATCGGGCGTACGAGATCCCGGTGCTCCGGGCTGCGTTCCCACTCTTCGAAGTCGGCCAGGCTCGCCCACTCACTGGTGATCAACCACTGCTCCGGGTCGGTCGACGACCGGCACACCTGGTCGACCAGGTGCCCCGGCACACCTCCGGCGACCAGGTGCCGCACCTGTTCGTACGCGGCGAGGAACTGCTCGGTGCGGGGCACCGGCACCCGTACCAGAAAGACCACCCGGGCCCGTTTGTCGCTCATGACGCCTCTCCCCTCATCGGCGCGGCCCCACGCAGGACCAGCGCGCTGTTGAACCCGTCGAAGCCCCGCGCGCAGATCAGGGCGAGTCGGCTTCGCGGTTGCCGGTGCTCCCGCAGGAAGTCCAGCTCACAGCCCTCGGCCACCTCGTCCGGTCCCGCCGACGCGGGCAACGTGTCGTGGGCGAAGGCGAGCAGCGCGGTGGCCACGTCCAACGCCGAGCCGCCCTGGTACGCCCGACCTGTCAGCGGTTTCTGGGTGGTCACCGGGGGCGGCCGGTCGGCGAACACGGCGCGCAGCGCCTCGGCCTCGCTGCGGTCGTAACGGGGCACACCGAGCGCGTCGGGCAGCACCACGTCGATTCCGGCCGCGGCGACACCCGCCCGGTCCAGGGCCAGGCGCATCGCCCGCGCGTACTGGGCCGGGTCGCCGGTGCTCTCCGCCGTGGTGTGCGCGGCGTCGTGGGTGGAGCCCCAGCCGCTCACCTCGCCGTAGACCCGGGCGCCCCGGGCCAGGGCGTGCCCCAACTCCTCCACCACGAACACGGCTCCGCCCTCGGCCGGCAGGTAGCCGCTGGCCGTGGCGTCGAACGGCCGGTACGCCCGCTCCGGGTCGGCGACATCACTGAGCAGCCCCGAGCGCAGCTGGCAGGCGAGCGCGTACGGGCTCAACGGGCACTCGGTGGCCCCGGCGATCACGACCGGGGTGCCGCGGCGCACCGCGCGGGCGGCGTGCGCCAGGCTGTCCAGCCCGCCGGCCGACTCCGCGACCAGCACCCCGCTCGGGCCCTTGAACTGGTGGTGGATGGAGAGCTGCCCGACGCTGGCCGCGTAGAACCAGGCGATCGACTGGTACGCCCCGACCGTCCGGGACGTGCCGCCCCACAGCCGTTGCAGTTCCCGCTGACCGAACAGGTTGCCCCCGGACGAACTGGCCAGGGTCACCGCGTAGCCGTACGGATCGGGGGCCCGGTCGGGCAGGCCGGCGTCGGCCAGCGCCAGCCGGGTGGCGGCGAAGCCGAGGTGCGTCCACCGGTCGGTCTGCACCAACTGTCGACTGTCGGCGTAGGAGTCGGCTGTGAAGCCGGGCACCTCCCCGCCGAAGCGGGTCGGATAGCCGGCCGGGTCGAACAACGTGATCGGGCCGGTCCGGCGGGTGCCGGCGAGGACCGTTCGCCAGTGCGCGTCCGCGCCGATGCCGCTCGGTGCGACCACCCCGATGCCGGTCACCACGGCGCGGGCGACCCCGGCGCTCACGCCAGCACTCCGCTTCGCTCCGCGCCGGCGCGAGACGCCACGCTGCTGTGCCTCATGGTTCGCTCGCTACGCTCGCTCACGCCGCCACCGCGCCGAGCATCCGACGGAACACCATCGCCGACTGGAAACCGCCGAACCCGCTGCCCACCGAGAGGGCGACGTCCACCGGAACCTCCCGCGCCTCGTTGGGTACGTAGTCCAGGTCGCACTCCGGGTCCCGGGTACTCCAGTTCGCCGTCGGCGGCACCACACCGAACTCGATGGCGAGGGCGCACGCGGCCATCTCGATCGACCCGATCGCGCCGAGCGAGTGCCCGACCATCGACTTGATCGAGCTGATCGGTATCCGGTACGCGGCCTGGCCCAGCGCCCGCTTGAACGCGGCCGTCTCGTGTCGGTCGTTCTGCCGGGTGCCCGACCCGTGCGCGCTGATGTAGGAGACCTGCTCGGGCAGGATCCGGCCCTGTCGGAGCGCGTCGGTGACGGCAAGGCCCATCTCCAGCCCGTCCGGCCGCAGCCCGGTCATGTGGAAGCCGTTGCTGCGGCTGGCGTAGCCGGCCACCTCGCAGTAGATGTGCGCTCCCCGCCGCCGGGCGTGCCCGGCCTCCTCCAGCACGAGCACCGCCCCGCCCTCGGCCAGCACGAACCCGTGCCGGTCGGCGTCGAACGGGCGGGAGGCGTGTGCCGGGTCGTCGTTGTCCGGGCTGGTCGCCTTGATCGCGTCGAACGAGGCGACAGTGACCGGCGAGATCGGCGAGTCGGACGCGCCGGCCAGCATCACGTCCGCCTCACCGTCCACGATCATCTGGTGGGCGTACCCGATGGCGTCGATGCCGGAGGTGCAGCCGGTGGACACCACCTGCGCCGGGCCGTGCAACCCGTGCCGGCAGGCCACGTCCGCCGCGAGGCTGCTGGGCACCAGCGCCTGATAGAGGTACGGGCCACCGCGCGCCCCGTCCACCAGCCAACGTCGGCCGTGCTCGCTCACGGTGACGTACTCCTGCTCCAACGCCATCGTGCCGCCCACCGCCGTGCCCAGCACCACCCCGGCCCGGTCCCGTTCCCCGTCGGTGAGCACCAACTGGGCGTCGGCCACCGCCTCGGCGGAGCAGGCCAGGGCGAACTGCACGTACCGGTCGGCCCGGCGTCGCTCGGCCTCGCTGAGCCCCGCCGCGACCGGGTCGAAGTCGCACTCCGCCGCGATCTGCGACCGGAACGCCGACGGGTCGAAGAAACTGATCCGCCGGGTGGCGGTGCGCCCCTCGGTGATGGTCTTCCAGAAGCGGTCCCGGCTGGCGCCGCCCGGGGCGACCACCCCGATCCCGGTCACCACCGTGCGGCGCCCGGTCATCGCGTCACCTCTGTTCGCGACTGCGGGGCTCGCAAACCCCGCTCACTCCTCGCGCTCATGACCCGCCCCGTTGTTCGACAAGCTCGGTGTCGACGTGGCCCAGTTCGGGCCGGGGGGCGAGTGGGCCCAGGTGGAAGACCACCTCGGCCGGTTCGACGCCGGTGTTGCGCAGCCGGTGCCGCACGTTCACCGGTACGAACAGCCCCTCACCGGCGGCCAGCAGCGTCGGCTGGTCGTCCAGGTCGACGGTGATCGCGCCCCGCACCAGGTACAGGAACTCCTCGCTGTACGGGTGGTAGTGCTCGGCGATCCGCTCCCCCGGCTCGAGCGTGGCAACCCCGAGAAAACCCGAGGTGCTGCCGACGGTGCGGGGGCCGAGCAGCACCCGAAGCTCACCGCCGCGCCGGCGATCGGCGGGTACGTCCCGGGCGGCGATCGGGCGGGTGCTCAGGTCACTCATCGTCGGCTCCCGTCGGTGCGCCGCTGGTGGTCGGGCTGCCCTGGTCGGCGCGCTGCCAGGCGATCCGCTCCAACCGGTCCTTGATCACCGCGAGTTGGATCACGCTGTTGGTGTTGATCCGCTCGGTCATCGCGGCGTTGTCGACCGGCGCGGTCGGCTTCATCGCGAAGTCCTGCGTCCAGGTCATCCGGGTGCCGCCGGCCTCGTCGGTGTAGCGCCAGTGGATGCGCATGTACTCGAACGGCCCGGTCTCCACCCGGTGTGCCCGGACCTGCCTGCTCACCGGGTCGGCTGTGCGCTCGCTGACCCAGCTCCAGGACACCCCGTTCTCGTCGGGGTACATGGTGAGGCGGAACCGCACCGTGTGCCCCTTGCGGTGCAGGATCTCCACCACGGCGTACTCGGTGAACAGCTCGGTCCAGTTCGCCACGTCGTTGGTGACCTCCCAGACCAGCCCCAGCGGCGCGTCGATGACCACGCTGTTCTCGGTGTGCCCGGGCGGGTCGGCGCGGCGGGCGACCAGGTCGGCCACCGCCGGGATGCTCAACTGTCCGGCCTGCTCGGGGATGGCCACCTGCCAGCGGTCGGCGACGACCGCCGACAGTTCCAGCAGGGCGAGCGAGTCCATGCCCAACTCCTCCAGCGACGCGGCGGGCGCCCGGGCCGCGGCGTCGGCGTCCAGCCCGCAGTGCGCCACCAGGATGTCGGTGATCTCGGCGGTCATCGGGCGACCATGGGTGACGGTCATCGGGTCCTCCTGTGGGTTGCGTCGGGATCTGCGGCGGGCGCGGTGCGCGGTGCGGGAGTGACCGTCGGCCCCGGCGCGGGCGCGGCGAGCAGACGGTCGACCAGGCCGGTGGTGTAGCGGCCCTTGCGGAATGCGGCGTCGTCGAGCACCCGCCGGACGAACGGGATGGTGGTGTGCACGCCCGGACCGGCGATGTCGAACTCGTCCAGGGCACGTTCCAGCCGGTTGAGGGCCAACTCCCGGTCGGGCGCCCAGACGATCACCTTGGCGAGCAGAGAGTCGTACCAGGGGCCGACCAGGTAGCCGGCGCTGGCGTGGGTGTCCACGCGGGTGAACGGGCCGCCGGGTGGGGTGAACCGCTCCAACCGGCCGGGGGTGGGGGCGAAGCCGCGCCCGGGGTCCTCGGTGTTGACCCGACACTCCACCGCGACGCCGTGCAGGCGGATCTCCTGCTGCCGCCACCGCAGCGGTACGCCGGCGGCGATGTGCAGTTGCTCGTGCACCAGGTCGATCCCGGTGACCATCTCGGTGACCGGATGCTCCACCTGGATCCGGCAGTTGATCTCCAGGAAGTGGAACTTCTCCTCGGCGTCGACCAGGAACTCCAACGTGCCGGCACCAACGAAGCCGACCTCGAGCGCGCCCCGCAGCGCGGTCTCGGCGATGGTGTCGAGAACGGCGGCGGGCAGCGCCGGCGCGGGTGCCTCCTCGACCAGTTTCTGGTGCCGGCGCTGCACCGAGCAGTCCCGGGTGCCCAGGTGCACCCCGTTGCCGTGGGCGTCGCAGAGCACCTGCACCTCGACGTGCCGTGCCTCGGTGAGGTAACGCTCGACGTACACCCGGTCGTCGCCGAAGGCGGCCTGCGCGGCGGCCCGGGTCCGGGTGTACGCCCGACGCAGCTCGCCCGGGCTGCGCACCACGGTCATCCCCCGGCCCCCGCCCCCGGCGGCGGCCTTCACGATCACCGGGTAGCCGACGGCGTCGGCCACCTCGGCCGCCGCGGCGGCGGTCGGCACCGGCGCGACACTGCCCGGTGACAGCGGCAGGCCGGCGCGGCTCATCAGCGCGCGGGCCGAGGACTTGTCGGCCAGCGCGGCCATCACCGCCGGTGGCGGGCCGATGAACGTCAGCCCGTTGTCGGCGCAGATCTCGGCGAAGTCGGCGTCCTCGGAGAGGAAGCCGTAACCGGGGTGCACGGCCTGCGCCCCCACCTGCCGGGCCGCCTCCACGACGGCGGCGGCGTTGAGGTAGCTGCGCCGACTCGACGCCGGTCCGATCCGGACGGCCTGGTCGGCGAGGCGGACCGCCGCCGAGTCGGCGTCGGCGGCGGAGTAGACCACCGCCGTTCGCACGCCGAGCTCCTTGCAGGCGCGCAGCACCCGCAGCGCGATCTCGCCCCGGTTGGCGATCAGCACGGTCTCGAACATGGTCAACCACCCCGCGCCGTCATGCCGGGTCCAGTTCGACGAGTGGCTGGTCGTACTCGACCGGCTGGCCGTCCTCGACGAGGATCGCGGCCACTCGGCCGGCCCGGTCGGCGATCACCTCGTTCATCAGCTTCATCGCCTCGACGATGGCCACCGGCTGACCGGGGCGGACCAGGTCTCCCACCGCGACGAACGGCCGCGCGCCGGGCTCCGGCGCCCGGTAGAACGTGCCGACGATCGGTGCCCGCACCGCGGCGCGCCCAGGCACCGGCGGCCGGAGCACCGCGGGTGCGGCGCCGGGCGCCGGCACGACCGCCGGTGCCGCCTCGGCCCGGGGCAGGGGTACGTCCGGTCGGGTCGCGTCTTCGGGGTGCCACTCGACCTCCAGCACCGCCGGCCCGCTGCGCAGCCGGATCCGGCGCACCGGCCCGGCCAGCTCGGCGATCAGGTGCTGCGCCTGCCGGCGCAGCCCGGCGAGGGCCTCCTCGCCGTCCACTTCGACGTCCTCGGACGCGTCAATGGTCGACAGCGCCCGGTCGCCTGCGGTCATCGCAGGCCCGCCCGGGCGCCGACGCGGTTCGCGCCGAACCGTCGGAAGCGTTGCCGGCGCAGGCGGACCAGGATGGCCGGCGGCACGTCCAGCAGTGGCAGAAGGTTGGCCAGCAGGGCGGCGCGCAACCGGTGGGCAGTCTCCGCCGGGTCGTCGTGCGCGGCACTCGACGGCTCCGACACGACCTCGTCGACCACCCCGAGCCGGCGCAGGTCGGGCGCGGTCAGTCGCAACGCGCGGGCGGCCTGCGGCGCCGCGGACCGGTCCGGCCAGAGGATCGCCGCACACCCCTCGGGGCTGATCACCGAGTAGACGGCGTTCTCCAGCATCAGCACCCGGTCGGCCACCGCCAGCGCCAGCGCGCCGCCGCTGCCGCCCTCACCGGTGATCACCGCGAGCACGGGGGTGGGCAGCACGGTGAGGGTGAGGATGTTCTCGGCGATGGCCGCCGCCTGGCCCTGCTCCTCGGCGCTCACCCCGGGGTCGGCTCCGGGCGTGTCCACCAGGGTGACCACGGGCAGGCCGAGGCGGGCTGCGAGGCGCATGAGCCGCAGCGCCTTGCGGTGCCCGGACGGGCTGGCCATGCCGAAGTTGCGGGCGACCAACTCGGCGGTGGTGTGCCCCTTCTGGTGGCCGATGACCATCACGTGCCGGCCGGCCAACCGCGCCACCCCACCCACGATGGCCGGGCAGTCCGCGCCGAGCCGGTCGCCGTGCAGCTCCACGAACCCGTCGAAGACGGAGTCCAGGTAGTCCAGTGTGGTGGGCCGCCCGGGGTGCCGCGCCATCCGGACGGTGTCCCACGCGTCGCGTACCGCCGGGGTGCCGGCGTCTCCCTCGGCCGCCGGGTCCGTCGGCCGCGCCAGGCCCGCGCCGTCGTCGGCGACGCGCTCGCGGTGCGACGCCGGCTCCTGACGGGGTACGGGCGAACGCGCCGGACGGCCGGCGCGGGTCGCGGCGAGCAGCGCCATCAGCCGTGCGCGCAGCGACCGGCGCTGCACCACCATGTCGACCTGCCCGTGTCGGAGCAGGAAGTCGGCGGTCTGGAAGCCCTCCGGCAGGGCCCTCCCGGTGATCTGGCGGATGACCCGAGGGCCGGCGAAGCCCATCCGCGCGCCGCTCTCGGCGAGCACCAGGTCGGTGTTGGTGGCGAACGAGGCGGCCACCCCGCCGTAGGTCGGGTCGGTGAGGACGCTCACGGTGAGCAGCCCCGCCTCGCGCAACGCGGCGATGGCCTGACTGACGGTCGCCATCTGCATCAACGACAGCGCGCCCTCCTGCATCCGCGCCCCGCCGGAGGCGGTGATCAGGACGAGCGGGGTGCGGTCGTCCAGCGCCCGTTCGGCCGCCCGGGTGATCAACTCGCCCACCGCGCAGCCCAGGCTGCCGCCGAGGAAGCGGAAGTCCATCACCGCCAGGGCCACCGGGTGCCCACCGATGGTGGCCGTGGCGCAGACGACCCCCTCGGCAAGGCCCGTGCTGGCCCGCGCGCCGGTGAGCCGGTGCGGGTACGGCAGCACGTCGACGAAGTCGAGCGGGTCCGCCTCCGGCGGTCGGTCGGGCAGCAGGCACAGCGAACCCGGGTCGACCAGTTGGCGCAGACGTTCCGGCGCGCCGAGTCGGGCATGTTCGCCGCACTCCGGGCAGACGTCGAGGTTGCGGCGCAGCCGTTTGCGGTAGAGCAGACTGGCGCAGCCGGCGCAGCGGGACCAGAGCTGCTCTTCGCGCGGCGCGGTGGCCGTCACGACCGCCGCCCGGTGTCCGGCGCGTCGAACCGGTAGAAGCACCGCGCCATGGCGTCGCGCGGCGAGCGCCAGGTCGACAGGTACGGCGACACGTAGGGGCGCAGGCGGTCACTGACCCGGATGAACTCGGGATGGTCACGAGCGGCCTCCACCGCGCCCTCCGCCGGCTGCGCGGTCTCGAGCAGGTGCACATAGAGGTCGTGCAGTCGGTACAGCGAGCGGTGCCGGACACCGACCAGGCGCGGCAGCTCCGTCGCGTCCGACTCGGCGAAGATCTCGGCGACCCGCTCCTCGGCGGTCGGATCCACCTTCGCGACGATCAGCGATCGGTCCATACTGGGCCTCCCCCCACAGCGTCCGGCCGGCGACGGGTGGCCCCCGGACGCGCTGGACGACTGCCGACACGATGCGCCGATCCTCGTCACGGCGGCGTCACCGCGCCGGATCGGTCAGCGACGGATGGTGGTGACGCTGCGTTGACGCAACCTGTGTATCAGCTATGCGCCGAGCGCGCTCCACGCCCTAATGTTTATGCAGTTCAGAACCGATCTCGGGTTGGCTGCCACCAATAGAAGGTCCACGCCGGCGTTGACGCAAAGTGACCGTGATTGATAATCTTCAGCGTGGCCAGTCCGGCGGCCTCGGCGGCGGGGCCACGCCCGGCCACGCCGCGATCGGCGGGGTCGACAGTGGCGTCGAGGGCAACCGATCCGGGACACAGCAGACAGTCGGGACGAGCGTTCCGCAGGGGGTGCCGCCGTGGCCGCTGATCCGTCCGTGCCGACCGCCGGAGACCCGCCCGAGGAGGGCGTCTCACTGCACCTGCTCGGAGGCTTCCGACTCCTCCGAGAGGCGGTGCCGGTCGTGGTGCCGCGCGGCCTGCAACGGGTGATCGCGCTGATCGGGCTCCGCCCCGGCGCCACCCGCAGCCAGCTCGCCGGGCTGCTCTGGCCCGACGCGTCGGAGGAACGGGCGCTGTCCTCCCTACGTACCGCCCTGTGGCGGCTGCGACAGGACCCGTGCTGCCCGATGACAGTGGCCAGCGACACCGTGCGCCTCGGCCCGGCGGTCCGGCTCGACGTGGACGACCTGGTCGGCACCGCGGCCCGGGTCCGGGACGGCGACGACCCGCGCACCGCGGCCGGGGCGCTGGCCGCCGGGCGGCACGACCTCCTGCCCGGCTGGTACGACGACTGGGTGCTGCTGGACCGGGAACGCCTGCGCCAACTCCGCCTGCACATGCTGGAACAGGTGGCCGGGCACCACCTGGCCGCGGGGCGGCACGGCCAGGCCCTCGAAGCCGCGTTGGAGGCGATGGCCGCCGAGCCGTTACGGGAGACACCACACCGACTGGTGGTCCGCATCCACCTGGCCGAGGGCAACGCCTTCGAAGCCGTGCACGCCTTCTACGTGTACCGGGACCTGTTGCGCCGGGAGCTGCGGCTGGAGCCCAGCCCTGCCATGAGCGCCCTGCTCGACGACACCCTCGCCCCGATCCGACAGGCCAGCCGCGAGGCCATCACCGACCGCCCGTCACCCGCCGTTCGGCGTACGTGACGGCGGTGCCCGTCACCGCCCGGTCGGCGTACGTGACGGTGATGTGACAGTCGCTGCGGCACGGTGGGCGCACAGAGCACGTGGCACCGATCCCCGAGGGGTTGGGCAGGCCACCGGCGGAAGGGGTCCCATGAGTCGTCTACTGATCGTCAGCCGGATCATCCCGGGAGCGGAGGGGCGGGTCGCGCAGATCTTCGCCGAATCCGACGCCACCGAACTGCCCAGCCTGACCGGTGTCACGCACCGTTCCCTGTACTGCCTGCACGACCTGTGCGTACACCTGCTGGAGACCTCGGACGACGTCGACCCGGACGCGCTCGCGGCGGCCCGCAACCACCCGCTCTTCCGACAGGTCAACGAGCGGCTCTCCGCGCACACGTCGCCGTACCTGCCGACCTGGCGTTCCCCCCGGGACGCGATCGCCGGCTGCTTCTACCGGTGGGACGCGGCCGATGCGCCGGCAGCGCGCCCAACCAGCACCGACGTGCCCACCGCGCGCCCGGCCGGCACCGAGGCGCCCGGTCCGCGCCCGGCCGTTACCGAGGCGCCCGCCGCGCACCCGGCCGGCTGACATGTCCGCCGCGCCGCCGCACGTCCTGATCATCGGCGCGGGCACGGGCGGGCTGTGCCTGGCGCACGGCCTGCGCCGCGCCGGGATCAGCGTCGCCGTCTACGAACGGCACCGCGACCGCGCCGAAGGGCTGCTCGGCTACCGGGTCGGCATCGGCCCCACCGGTAGCCGGGCGCTGCGGGAGTGTCTGCCCCCGGAGCTGTTCGCCACCTTCCTGGCCACCTGTGCCCGGCCGCCGCACTACTTCAACGTCGTCACCCAGGGGCTCCGCCAGACCGCGTCGTTCGCGCTGCGGCCGAGCGCCGACCCGGTCCGCACCGAACACTCGGTGGCCCGGATGGTGCTGCGCCAGGTGCTGCTGACCGGCCTGGAGGACGTGGTGCACTTCGACAGGACCTTCACCCGGTACGAGCAGCGCGACGACGGCACGGTCACCGCGCACTTCGCCGACGGCACCAGTGCCACCGGCGACCTGCTGGTGGCGGCCGACGGCACCCATTCCGCCGTACGCCGCCAGTACCTGCCGCACGCCGTCACCCGCGACGCCGGGACGATCAACATCGCCACCCGGATCCCGCTGACCCCGCACACCCGCGGTCTCATTCCGGAGCGGGTCCAGCAGGGCATCTCGCTGATCTTCGGCGTCGGCGGCATGATGGGCGTGCTGCACGTCATGGAGTTCAAGTGGGACGCCGAACGCGCGATCAAGCCCGGCGTCAGCGAGCCCGACGCCGCCCTGCTCCGAGACTGGCCCGGCCTGGCCCACGACACCACCACCGACAACATCAATCTGATCATCTGGAGTGCGGCCAACCGGTTCCCGGCCGACATCATGGAACGCCGCGGTGAGGACCTGGTGCAGGTCGCCCTGGACCTCACCTCGAACTGGCACCCGCACCTACGGGAACTGCTCGCCCACGCGGACCCGGCCAGCGCCCTACCGATCAAAGTGTCCACGTCCGAGCCGGTGCCGCCCTGGAAGAGCAGCACCGTCACCATGCTCGGCGACGCCATCCACACCATGACGCCAGGTCGGGGCGTGGGCGCGAACACCGCGCTGCGCGACGCCCGCCTGCTCTGCGCACAGCTCAGCCGCGCCACCGCCGGCGACAAGACGCTGCTCCAGGCGGTCGCCGACTACGAGGCCGTGATGGCGCCGTACGGCTTCGCCCGGGTCGCCGAATCGCTGAACCGCAGCGGCACCAGCGGCGACGACCGGATGTACCGACCGGTGGTGGGTCGGCTCGCGCTGCTCGGCGCGCGCGGCTACTTCGGAGTGACCAGCCGGGTACCACGGCTCCGTCGCCGATTCGTCGACGACTTCCACACCTACGAGGGCGACCGGGACTGAACCCCGCATCGCCCGACCCGGGCTCGGCGTCCCACGCCGGGCCCGGGTCTCAGCGTGTCCGGAGCGCTCAGCCCGACCGGTACATGCCGGGCCCGGTCTCGTCTCGTCGGTTTCGGTGTGATCGGGCGACGCTGTGTTACCCGGCAGGCACCGGCTGAGGTGGCTGGCCCACCGGCAACGCTGACGGCCGATCCTGCCTGTCGTCGGCAATACGCGTGTGCGAAGCTGCGGCGAGTTTTTCTCGTGACTTTTCCAACGAGCTGAGAGGGAGGTTCGCCGTGGCGTGGTCTTTCGGACACTCGCTGATAGTGGTACTGGCACTGTTGCTGGGCCTGGCCGCCGGGTGGCTGCTGCGCGGCCGACGGGGCGTACAGGGCAATTCGATTGTGGATGGTGACCCCGTCGCCGGTCTGGCCGTGATCACCACGCCCACGCCGGCTGCCACCACCGACGAGGCCCAGCCTGCGGCCGCTGTCGACCCGGCACCCACCGCGGTCGCCGACGAGCCGGTACCGGTCGACACGGTCAGCGCGCCAGCCGCGCTGACCGAACCGGACGGTCCCGCCCCGGTGCCCGTGCCGGCGGAGGCTCCGAGCACCGTCGACCCGGCGGACATGGCGCTGACCGAGGACCCGCCGCCCGTACCGGCCACCGAGCAGTCCGACGCCGCTGAGCTGCGGCAGGAGCCGGCGGTGGATGCGGCCCCCGAGCCGGTCACTGTCGACGACCAGGCCGCCCCGGCGGCCGTGATCGCCCCCCGCCAGCCGGCGGACGATCTCCCGTCCGCCGACACCGCACCGCTCGACACGACGCCGGCCGACGACGCTTCGACCGACGTCGCGCCGGTCGCGGCCAACCCGGTCGAGACCGCGCCCGTCAACAGCACGCCGATCGACTCGGCGCCGGCCGACGACGTGGCGGCCTCCGTTGACCCGGCCGACGACGTGGAGGCCAAGGCCACGGCGGTCGACGCCACGCCGGCAGAGGCGGTGGCGACCCCGGGCCCGTCCGATGACGAGCCGGTGCAGGCCGATTCCGTGAACGCCGAGCCTGCGGTTGCCGCCGCGGCGGTGGCCGCGCCTCCGGTCCGCCCGACCGTCGCCGCGACCCCTCCGGTCCGTTCGGCCGCCGACACAACTGTCAGCAGCGTCGACGCCGACCCGACGGGCCCTGCCGACGACTTCCGCCGGATCCAGGGGATCGGGCCGAAGATGGCGGCCGCGTTGCAGGACGCTGGCGTGCGCACGTACGGCCAGCTCGGCGAGTTGGACGAGCCGGCGCTGCGCGACCTGATCCGGGCCGCCGGCCTGCGCGCCGCACCTGGGCTGGCCAGTTGGGCGCAGCAGGCACGCGTGCTCGCCGGCGCTGGCGACGAGATGGCCGCGGTGCTGCCGAACGGCAACCGGGCCTGACCGACCGCATTCGAGCCCCCGGCAGCCGTCCACCACGACGGCGCGCCGGGGGCTCGGCCGTAGCACCGAACGCGCGCGTTGAGGTGCGATGTCGTCGATCGCGGCGTCGGCGACGCGGTTCAGTTTCTTCGCGTCGACACCCGCTTTGACCAGCACCTCGAGCCCGCGATGCGTGCTGACGATCAGCCCGCCGAGCACCTCGGCACTCGCTACTCTGAGCGCATGTTCAAAGCTCTTGCTCCACCGGATCCCACCGAGTTCGCCGGCAGGCGCGGTCGTCACGGGAGGTTCTCGCGGGATCGGCGCTGCCATCGTGCAGCGGCTGCTCGACGGCGGCGCGACGGTCGTCACCACGGCGCGTAACGCCTCCGACGAGACGCCGAGGGCCGCCACCTTCATTCAGGGCGACATCGGCACGCTCGCGGGCGTGCGGGCATTCACTGCGGCAGCGCTCGACGAACTCGGCGGCGTCGACATCGTGGTCAACAACGCGGCGGCGGCACGCGCCCACATCGGCGGTATCTCATCCATCCCCGATGAGGAGTGGATCGACGCGCTCGACCTCAACCACCTGCCGGAATCCGCGTCACCACGATCATCCGCGTCACCACGATCATCCCCGGCAACGTGCTCACCCCCGGCGCCGACGCGATCCGCCAGAACTTCGCCGACGCGATGGAGGTCGCCCTTGCCGCCACCACAGCGGGCATCCCTCTGGGTCGTCCCGGAGACCCGCGCGACATCGCCGAGGCAGTCGCCTACCTCGTATCGGACCGTGCCCGGTGGGTCACCGGAGTAAGCCTGACAGTCGACGGTGGTGAACTCCCCGTCGTCGAGCGCCACGTTCGGTCAGCCGTGTAAACGGTTACCGTCGCTCAGGCCCCGCGTCACAGCGATCACATGGACCCGGCGTCGTCCACATCAACGCGAGCAGGATCAACCTCTGTCGGACGCCGGACAGCGCCAACGCCCGTGCGCGGCGGTGATCACCCGCCTGCACACCTCCCCGCAAGATCGTGCTCGATCCTGGATGCAGTGGCGTCGGGTGCGACAGATGCCACTACATCCACGATGGTGCGCGATCTTGCGGCGGAAGCCGGAAGCCGCTGCGCCCGACCTCCGGGCCGCCGCGCCGAAGCTGCGGTTTGGCGTGGGTGTGACGGGCAGGCTCAGGCGCGCAGCTCGGCTGCGAGGCCGCCGATCGACGCCATCGCGTACCGCTGCATTCCTGGACCGAAGGTGATGCGTGTGGCGCCCTGCCGGCCCAGCTCGGCCACGGACTCCCGGTCCGGTCCGGCGGCCATGTTGATCGGCCCGGAGATGCCCTCCCGTAGCTGCGGGAGCACCTGCGGGGGCGCCAGGATCGGGTAGACGCAGTCGGCGCCGGCAGCCACGTACAGGCGGGCGCGTTCCACCGCGTCGGCCGGGTCACCCGTTCCGACCAGGAAGGTGTCGACGCGGGCGTTGATGAAGAGAGCGTCGCCCGCCTCCGCGCGCACCTCGGCCAGCCAGTCGGCGTGCCGCCGGGGGTCCTTGAGGGTGGCGTCCCCCTCCGAGTCCTCCAGGTTGCAGCCAACGGCGCCGGCCTCCAACAGCCGTCCGACCAGCTCGCGGGGGGCCAGGCCGTAACCGCCCTCGACGTCGGCGGACACCGGAACGGACACGGCGCGGACGATGCGCGCGACCGCCGCGAACATCTCGTCCGGCGGGGTCGCGCCGTCCTCGTAACCGAGCGAGGCGGCGACACCCGCGCTCGGGGTCGCGAGCGCCGGGTAACCGGCGTCGGCCAGCACCCGGGCGCTGGCCGCGTCCCAGGGGCCCGGCAGAACGAGCGGGTCACCGGCGGCGCGGTCGTGGTGCAGGGCACGGAAGGTGGAGGCTGTCATCGTTGTGGTCTCCCGACGGGGCTGCGGAGGGCGGGGCTCAGGCGGTGTATCCGCCGTTGCAGTCAAGCACGGCGCCGGTGACGTACGAGGCTGCGGGGCTGGCCAGGACCCCGATGGCCGTGGCCGCGCCGAGACCGCGGGAGACGAAGGCGAGCTTGCCGGCGAGAGGCGGTGTCACGGGTTGGTCCCCCGGCGACCCGATCGTCCACCCTACGCTTGGTGGACCGCACGGTCAATAATTGCTACGCTGGTCACATGGCCAGGCCACGGCAGTTCGACGAGGAGCAGGTGATCCGCGCCGTCCGGGACCAGTTCTGGGACGCCGGCTACGCGGCGACCTCACTGGAGGACCTGGTGCGCGTCAGCGGGCTGGGCAAGGGCAGCCTCTACGGCGCCTTCGGCGACAAACACCGGCTGTTCCTGAAGGCGCTGCGGGAATACACCGACACCAGCGGCGGATATTTGCGCGAGATGCTCGCCTCCGCCCCCCGCGCCGTGGACGCGCTGCGCGCGTTCGTCATGGCGCCGGTGAACGACCCGGGTGGTGCCGCCGCCCGGCGCGGCTGCCTCATGGCCAACAGCACGTACGAGCTCGCCACCAGCGACCCCGACGTCCTCGCCGAGGCGCGGCGCACCTACGAGGCGACGACCGCCCTGGTCGCCGAGAGCGTCGGACGGGCCCAGGACGAGGGCGACCTGCCGCGCGACGTCAACCCGGTCGAGATGGCGCGCGCGCTGCTCGCCGCACAGCAGGGCCTGGTGTTCATGGGGCGCACGGGGCTGGACATCGACACCCTGACCGCCACCGCCCGCACTCTCGCCGTCAAGCTCCTACCGGACGCCTGACACCACCCGACCGGAAGCGCGGCTATTTGATCTTGCGGGTGGACCGGACCACGATGCTCTCGTACTCCGGGTGCTTGACCACCCAGTCGGCGATGAACGGGCAGATCGGCACGACGGTCCGGCCCTTGCTCCGCGCGTCGTCCAGCACGGCCCGCGCCAGCGTCGACCCGACGCCCTTGCCCTCGTACGCCGGATCGACCTCGGTGTGGGTGTAGGCGATGATCGAGCCGGTCAGCTGGTAGGTGACGAACCCGACGACCCCGCCCGCCTCGTCGCGCGCCTCGAAACGCTCCCGCGCCGGCGCGTCTGTCACGGTGAACTGCACCCGACCATCCAACCACCCGGCCCGGCGGCACTCGCTGCGAGGCCGGCAGGGGACGCGACCCCACGCGCATTGTCTCGGCCGAAACGGGAAACGAACCGCCGCCGGGCACACTGTGGGAGGAGACACGCCACCATGACGAACCCATCGACGGACGGCGGCTTCGCCGTCGTCGAGATGTTCACGTCCCAGGGCTGCAACAGCTGCCCTCCCGCGGAGGAGTTGCTGAGCGAGATCGAGCGCGACGCCCGGGACCGGGGCCAGAACGTCTTCGCCCTCGGGTTCCACGTCGACTACTGGGACGACCTGGGCTGGCCCGACCAGTTCGCGGACGCGGCCTACACCGCGCGTCAGGAGGCGTACGCCCGTGCGTTCGGTACCCGAGGTCTGTACACCCCGCAGATGGTCGTCAACGGCACCGTCGAGTTCGTCGGTTCCGATCGCCGCCGGGCGGCCGCCGCGATCATGTCCGCCGTGGCCTCGACCGCCGCCACACCACTGGCGCTCTCCATCGCCAACCTGGGCAATGACCGGGTGATGGTGGACTACCGGACCGAACGGCCGCCGGAGCGGGCGGTGTTGCAGATGGCGGTCGTGGAACGGAGCCTGACCAGCGAGATCGCCCGGGGGGAGAACGCCGGGCGGACGCTGCGGCAGGACAACGTCGTACGCGCCTTCCGGTCGGTGGGCCTGGACGCCGAGCGGGGGCAGGTGGAGCTGGCGACGCCACCTGGTCTCGATCCGCGGAGCGCCAGCGTGGTCGGCTATGTCCAGGAGAACGGCGAACGGGCGATCGTCGGCGCCACGGCCATCGCGCTGTCCACCGCGTAATCTCAGCTCATGCGGATGGCGCGGGGTGCGAGGGGGTTCGGTGGCTGACGCGGACGACGTACGCCGGGTGGCGCTGGCCCTGCCGCACACCGTGGAGAACCCCAGTGACGGCTTCGACTTCCGGGTGGCCGACAAGGGCTTCGTCTGGTCCTATCCGGAGCGGACACCGGGCAAGCCTCGGGTGATCCGGCTGGACGTCGCGGTGCTGTTCGTCGGCGACGAGGCCGAGAAGCAGGCTCTCCTGCTCGGGGAGCCCGAGGTCTTCTTCACCGCACCCGGTTACGACGGCCTGCCCCTGGTGTTGCTGCGTCTGGCGGCGGTCGACCTGGACCGGTTGACCGAGCTGGTGACCGACGCGTGGCGGATGCGCGTGCCGGACGCGCTGGTGAACGACGGTGCGGGCGCACCGCTGGACGACCGTGCGGGCGCCGGCAAATAGCGACATCAGCACGCAACGCGTTTGACACATTGACGGGGATCTCGGTGCTCGATTACCGTGGCCGAGAGAGCGCTCTCTCACCTGACCTTCCCCACAATTCAGACGCAAAGCGCTGGACCCGGCAAGGGCCGCACCCGGCGCGCGCGATGGAGGCACGATGAAACCTCCCGTCCCCCACCGCCGATGGGCCCTGGCCGCCGCCACCGCGCTGGCCCTGGTCGTCGGCGGCCTCGCCATCCCCGTCACCCGCGCGGCCGAGGCCGCACCCGTCGGTGCCGGCAGCTACACCACGACCCCGGTCGGTCCGCTCCCCAGCGGCTGCGGCGCGATGTCCAGCAACCCCCGGCAGTTCGCCACCGCCAACGCGCCCGCAGGGCCGATCCCCACCAACGACTGGTGGTCCTCGCTGTTGTGGAAGCGCACCGACTGCTCGTTCAGTGAGCCGCTGCACGCCCACCCGATCTCGTACGACACCTTCGGCGACGGGCTCGGCTTCTCCGCCAACTCCACGCCCGCCATCAGCGGCACCGCCACCGGTGTCGGTGAGTTCCACTACCCGTACGTGCAGGACATCCGGGTCGGTGTGGCCGGGCTCGCCGCACCCCTGGTGAAGGTCGACGGCTGGACGGACTGGACGGTCAGCCCGCACTGGAGCGACGGCACGCGCACCATGCGCGCGACCATCGGCCACGGTCTGCCCTTCGCGTACTTCCAGACCACCGGCGGGAACGCGCAGATCAGCACCGCCGGCAACCCCGACGTCTGGTCCAACAGCGGCACCACCATCGGCTTCCGGGTCAACGGCCACGACTACGTCGGGTTCGCGCCCAGCGGCGCCAGCTGGACCGTGGCGTCCGGCCGGATCTCGTCCACCCTGGCCGGCCGCGGCTACTTCTCGGTCGCTCTCCTGCCGCCGACGTCGAGCACCGCCGAGCGCGCCAGCCTGGCCGCGACCTACGGCCAGTACGCGCACGCCCACGTGACCGGCACCCAGGTCTCGTACGTGTACAACCCGGCGACCAGCGGCCTGACCACCACGTACGCGTTCACCACGACCGCCCGGGAGGGCACCGCCACGCAGACCGTGGTCAGTCTCTACCCGCACCAGTGGAAGTCGCTGAGCGGTTCCACAGCGATCACGCCGACCTACCCGTCGGCGCGTGGCCGGATGAAGGTGCTCACCGGCGTCAACCAGTTCCGCACCGCCATGAAGTTCCAGGGCATCCTGCCGGAGCTGCCGGCCGTCGGCGACGGTAGCGGTGGTGACCTGTCGACGCTCACCGGGCACCTGGCCGCCACCCGCGCCAACCCGATGGACCAACGCGGCAACGACACCTACTGGACCGGCAAGGGGCTCGGCCGGGCCGCTCGCATCGCCGAGATCGCCGACCAGGTCAACGACACCACGACGCGTGACAGCGCGCTGAACGCGATCCGCAGCACGCTCACCGACTGGTTCACCGCGTCCAGCGGCAAGACCGACCGGGTCTTCTACTACGACAACAACTGGGGCACCCTGATCGGCTACCCGGCGTCGTACGGGTCCGACCAGGAGCTCAACGACCACCACTTCCACTACGGCTACTACATCGCCGCCGCCGCGACCCTGGCGAAGTTCGACCCGGCCTGGGCGGCCACCAGCCGCTACGGCGGCATGGTCGACCTGCTGATCCGCGACGCCAACAACTACCGCCGCGGCGACACCCAGTTCCCGTACCTGCGCGACTTCGACATCTACGCCGGGCACGACTGGGCGTCCGGGCACGGCTCCTTCGGCTCCGGCAACAACCAGGAGTCCTCGTCGGAGGGGATGAACTTCGCGAGCGCCCTCATCCAGTGGGGGCAGACGACGGGTAACACCGCCATCCGCGACGCCGGCGTCTTCCTCTACACCACCCAGGCCGCCGCCATCCAGGAGTACTGGTTCGACGTCAGCGACCAGAACTTCCCCACCGCCTTCGGGCACTCGACGGTCGGCATGGTCTGGGGTGACGGCGGCGCGTACGCCACCTGGTTCAGCGCCGAGCCGGAGATGATCCAGGGCATCAACCTGCTGCCGGTCACCGGCGGTCACCTCTACCTGGGCAACAACCCGGCGTACGTGCGGACCAACTACGCCGAGCTCGTCCGCAACAACGGCGGACAACCGACGGTGTGGCAGGACATCCTCTGGCAGTTCCAGGCCCTCGGCGACCCCGACGCGGCGTTGGCGAACCTCCGCGCGAACCCGGGCTACACCCCGGAGGAGGGCGAGAGCCGGGCGCACACGTTCCACTGGATCCGTAACCTCGCCGCCCTCGGCAATGTCGACACGACGGTGACCGGCAACCACCCGCTGTCCGCGGTCTTCTCCCGCAACGGGGCCCGCACCTATGTGGCGTCGAACCCGACGGCGACGCCGATCACTGTCACGTTCTCCAACGGCACCACGCTCGCCGTGGGAGCCGGCAAGACGGCCACCACCGGGGCGTACACCTGGAGCGGTGGCAACGCGGCCGGTGGTGTCCCGCCGACGACGCCGACCGATCCCCCGCCGACGACCACCCCGCCGAC
>NZ_QGSY01000217.1 GCF_003857035.1 Micromonospora arida | reverse complement strand
ATGTTTTCGCTTACCGGACCGTGCGTGGGCTCGCGGCCAGTTTCGGCGAGGGCGTTGACGAGTGGGAGCCGGTGGCGCCGTTCGCGTTGCTGTCCGACGCGGACCGGGCTGCTCTGCCGGACGGCCTGACCGACGCCTACCCCGCCGCGCAGACCCAACTCGGCATGCTCGTCGAGCTGGCCACCAGCGGAGCCCGGGCGGCCTACCACAGCGTCATCGCCCACCAGGTCCGCGACGGGCGACCGCTCTCGGCCGACGCGCTGCGGGCCGCCGTCGCGACGGTCGTCGCCCGGCACGAGATCCTGCGCACATCGTTCGACCTGACCGGCTACTCGGTGCCGATGCAGCTCGTCCACGCCGAGGTGACCCCGCAGGTGACCGTGGTGGACGGTCGCGACGTGCCGGCCGATGAGCAGGTGCGACTCTTCGAGGAGTTCGTCGCGACCGAGCGGGCCACCCCCTTCGACCTGGCTGTCGCGCCACTGCTGCGCGTCGCCGCGCACCAGGACGGCGACGCGAGTTGGTGGCTGAGTTTCACCATCTGCCACGCGGTCACCGAGGGCTGGAGCAGCGCGCAACTGCTCGCCGAACTGCTGGCCGTCTACGCCGACCTGGCCGACGGGCGGAGCCCCACCGAGACCGAACAGCCGGTGGTGCGGTACGCCGACTTCATCGCCGCCGAGCTGTCCGCGCTGGCGTCCGACGAGGACCGGGACTACTGGCGCACGGTGGTCGACGGGCGCAACCCGTTCGTGCTCCCCGCGGGCTGGGGTGAGCCGGGCGATCCGACGGCCATCTCGACGACCGTCGACGTCACCGACCTGGACGAGGCCGTCGCACGGTTCGCCTCCGGGGCCGGCGTCTCGGTCAAGGCGGCGCTGCACGCGGCGCACCTGAAGGTGCTCAGCCAACTCACCACCGAGCAGAGCTTCCACGCCGGGCTGGTCTGCGACGCCCGGCCCGAGGTGCTCGGGGCCGACCGGGTGCAGGGCATGTATCTCAACACTTTGCCGTTCGGCTACGAGCGCACCGCCCGGACGTGGCGCGACCTGGTGACGGCGGTCTTCGACCAGGAGGTCGACCTCTGGCCCCACCGGCGGCTCCCGCTGGCGGAGATCCAGCGTGGCAGCGGTCAGCGGCTGCTGCGGGTGCTCTTCAACTACCAGGACTTCTCCCGCGCCGGGCAGTCGGCGACCATGACCGGCACCGAGCCGGTCGTCGTCGGCAGCGCCGGCGACGGCGCCACCGAGTTCGAGCTGTCGGTCTTCGCGCACCGGGGCAACTACCAGCTATCCAGCCGCAGCGACGTGCTCTCCCGAGCAAATCTGGAGCGGCTGGCCGGCATGTACCGGGCTGTGCTGGCGGCGATGGTCGCCGACCCGGCCGGTGACGCGCAGGCTGTCCACCTGCCCGGTGGCGAGCGGGAGCGGCTGCTGGGCGTGGTCGACACCGGCGTCGAGGAGCCGGTGACCGGCACGGTGGTCGAGCTGTTCCAGGCTCGGGTGGCCGCCGCACCCGACGCGGTAGCGGTGGTCGCCGGCCCGACCCGACTGACGTACGCGCAGGTAGACGCACAGGCCAACCGGCTCGCCGGGCACCTGCGGGCCGTCGGTGTGGGCAGGGGCGCGGTGGTCGGTGTCTGCCTGGATCGAGGTGCGGACCTGGTGCCCGCCCTGCTCGGCGTGCTCAAGGCCGGTGCCGCCTACCTGCCGCTGGACCCGACCCAGCCGGCCGAGCGCATCGCGTACCTGCTCGCCGACGCAGCCGCCGGGACGGTGGTCGCCACGGGTGCCCACGTCGACGCGCTCGCCGGTTACGACGGGCATCTGGTGCTGCTCGACCGCACCGACCTGACCGGCCACCCGGAGACCGACCCGGCCCCGGTGAACGACGCCGACGACCCGCTCTACGTCATCTACACGTCCGGCTCGACCGGCCGCCCGAAGGGTGTCTGCGTCAGCCACGCCAACGTGCTGAGGCTGCTCGACAGCGCGCAGGAGCACTACGCCACCGACGAGACCGACGTGGTCGCGCTGTTCCACTCGTACGCCTTTGACGTCTCGGTGTGGGAGTTGTGGGGTGCGCTGCTGCATGGCAGCCGACTGGTGGTGGTGCCGCCGGCGGTGGCCCGGGTGCCGGAGGATCTGCTCGACCTGCTGGTGGAGCAGGAGGTGACTCTGTTGGCCCAGACCCCCACGGCCTTCCGGGGACTGGTTCGGCTGGCCGCCGACGGTGACCAGCGGCTGCGGCGACTGGTGCTGCGCGCGGTCGTCCTGGCCGGCGAGCGGCTGGACTTCGCCGACCTCGCCCCGTGGGTCGATCGGCTCGGACTGGCCCGGATCGCCCTCGTCAACATGTACGGGATCACCGAGACCACTGTCTACTCCAGCTATCACCGGGTCACCCGCGCCGACCTCGCTGCCGGGGTGGGCAGCCGGATCGGGCGTCCGCTGGCCGGTCTGCGCATGTACGTACTCGACCAGCAGGGGCACCCGACGCCGCTCGGTGTGCCCGGCGAGATCCACCTGGCCGGACACGGCGTGGCCCTGGGCTATCTGAACCAACCGGCGCTGACCGCCCAGCGGTTCCTGCCCGACCCCTACGGCCCCGCCGGCAGCCGGATGTACCGCACCGGCGACCTGGGGATCCGCCTACCCGACGGCAGCGTGGAGTTCCTCGGACGGCTCGACGACCAGGTCAAGCTTCGCGGCTACCGGATCGAGTTGGGCGAGGTGGAGTCGGCGCTGGCCGCGCTGCCGGCGGTCGCCGAGGCGGCGGTCGTCCTTCGCGAGGACACCGCCGGCGATCCACGACTGGTCGGATACCTGGCCGGAGCGTCCGGGCAGCGGCCGAGCACGGGCGAGCTGCGCGCGGCGCTGGCCCGCACGCTGCCGGACTACATGATTCCGTCGGCCTTCGTGACGCTGGACCAGCTGCCCCGCAACAACAGCGGCAAGCTCGACCGGCGCGCGCTGCCCGCGCCGCAGGACGGCGATCCCGGCGACGGGCGGGCCATGGTCGGTCCGCGTACCGCGTTGGAGGAACGGGTCGCCGGGATCTGGGCGCAGGTGCTGGGTCTGCCGGCGGTGGGCGTCGAGGACGGCTTCTTCGAGCTGGGTGGCCACTCGATCAAGGCGCTGGTGCTGGCCAGCACGCTGCGGACGGCCGGCTTCGACGTCTCGGTCGCGGACGTGATGGACCTGCAAACCGTTTCCCGGCTGTGCGCCGCGCTGGTCGACCGCACCGGACCGGTGCACGTCGACCGCCCGGTGGAGCCGTTCGAGCTGGTGTCCGCGCCGGACCGGGCCTTGCTTCCGGACGGCCTCACCGACGCGTACCCGCTGTCCCAGGTGCAGCTCGGCATGCTGCTGGAGATGCTGGCCGACAACGGATGGAACCACTACCACAACGTGACGTCCTTCCTCGTCCGCGAGGACGACCCGCAGGACCTGGCGACGCTGCGCGAGGCGGTGAACCTCGTGGTGAACCGGCACGAGGTTCTGCGCTCCTCGGTGGACCCGACCGGCTACTCGGTGCCGATGCAGCTGGTGCATCCCGCCGTGCGGGTGCCGGTCGTGTCGCACGACCTGCGCGGGTTGTCCGAGGAGGACCGGGAGGCCGAGCTGCGCCGCCTCGTCGCCGTGGAGTACGCGTCGCCGTTCGACGTCGAGCGGGCGCCGCTGCTGCGGTTCGCCGTCTGCCGGGAGACCGACCGGAGTTGGCGGTTGGTGCTGACGATCTGCCACGTGGTCGTCGAGGGCTGGAGCCTGCACGCGCTGGTCGCGGAGATCCTCGACCGCTACCGCTCGATGCGCGTCGGTGTCGGGCCTGAACCGGAGCCCCTGCCGGAGGTGCGGTTCGCCGACTTCATCGCAGGGGAACGTCGCGCCCTGGAGTCTCCGGTGGACCGACGGTACTGGCAGGACCTGATGGAGCGGTGCGTGAAGTTCACCTTCCCCACCGGCTGGCTGCCCACGTCGCCGCCGCCGACGCGTACCGCCCACACCGTCCGGGTGCCGTTCCGCGACCTGGAACCAGGGCTTCGCGCGCTGGCCTCCAGCGCGCGCGTCTCGCTCAAGGCGGTGCTGCACGCCGCGCACCTGACGGTGCTCGGCCAGCTCACCGACGAGCCCCGGTTCTACAGCGGCCTGGTCTGCCACACCCGGCCGGACATGCCGGGCAGCGAGCGGGTGTACGCCATGTCGCTGAACACGCTGCCGTTCCCGTACGAGCGCGACTGCGCCACCTGGACCGAACTGGTCCGCCGGGTGCACGCCACGGAGGTCGAAATGTGGCCGCACCGGCGCTACCCCGCGCCGGCGATCCGACCGGCGGTTTCCGGCACCCGCCTGCTCGACGTCTACTTCAGCTACCTCGACTTCAACGAGGTGGTCGGTGAGCACGTCGAGGCGGGCCCCCGGTACGCCGCCGCCAGCTCGGAGTTCGCCCTGGCCGTCTCGGCGGTCGCCGGGCACCTGGAGCTGAGCAGCGACAGCGACCACCTGGAGCGGGCCGAGGTCGAGCGGTTGGCCGCGATGTACCGGCTCGTGCTCGACGCGATGGTGGCGGACCCGGACGGCGACGCCCGCGCGGCCCGGCTGGCCGAGGCGGAACGGCACAACGTGCTGGTGGGCTGGGTCGAGGCGACCGACGGCAACGCGCCGGAGCCCGGCATGGTGCCCGACCTGGTGCGGGACAGGGCCGCCATCGCGGGCGACACCGAGGCGGTCGGCGAGCTGAGCTACGCCGGCCTCGACGCGGCGGCGAACCGCCTCGGCTGGCACCTGCGGGAGCGGGGCGTCGGGCCGGAGCGGGTGGTGGGAGTGCTGCTCGACCGGGGTGCCGACCTCGTCACGACCCTGCTGGGCATCTGGCGGGCGGGCGGGGCGTACCTGCCGATCGACCCGTCGTACCCGGCAGCGCGGATCGCGTCCATGCTCACCCAGGCCGGGGCCACCGTCGTGGTCACCAGCACCGCCTACGTCGACCGGTTCACCGGCGTCGACCGGGTGCTGCTGGACGTCGACGCGGGGCCGATCGCGGCCCGCCCCGACGACCAGCCGCCCGGCCGCACCGACCCGGACCAGCTCGCGTACGTGATCTTCACGTCGGGGTCGACGGGACGGCCCCACGGTGTGCAGGTCAGCCACCGCAGCCTGGCCGGCTACCTGAACTGGGCGGTGGACGAGCTCGTCGCCGACCGGCGGGGTGGCGCGGCACTGTTCTCGTCGGTCGCCTTCGACATGGTGGTGACCACCATCTGGGCGCCGCTGGTCGCCGGGCAGCGGCTGTGGCTGATGCCGACCGACGCCGGGCTGGACGAACTCGGCCCGCGGCTGGCAGCGGCGGGGCCGTTCAGCTTCGTCAAGCTGACCCCGAGTCATCTGGACCTGCTCGCCGGGCAGTTGTCGAGCGAGCAGGCAGCCGCGCTGACCCCGGTGCTGGTGCTGGGCGGCGAGGCGCTCACCGCGCGGACCTGCGCGCGATGGCAGAAACTCGCACCACGGACCGTGCTGCTCAACGAGTACGGACCGACCGAGGCGACGGTCGCCGTCAGCCGTTACCCGGTGACCGGCGCGCTCACCGGCCAGGTCGCGCCGGTCGGCCGGCCGCTCGGCGGGATGCGTACCTACGTGCTGGACGCTCGGCTGAATCCGGTGCCTGTCGGCGCGGTCGGCGAGGTCTACCTCGGTGGACCGCAACTGGCTCGGGGGTACGCCGGACGGCCCGAACACACGGCCGCCCGGTTCGTGCCCGACCCGTACGGGCCGGCGGGCTCCCGGCTGTACCGCACCGGTGACCGCGGCCGTTGGTTGCCGGACGGGCAACTCGACCTGCTCGGCCGGGTCGACGACCAGGTGAAGATCCGTGGGCACCGGGTCGAGCCGGGCGAGATCCGCGCGGTGCTCCTCGAACACTCCGCCGTACGCGACGCGGCGGTGGTGGCGCGCCCGGCTCCGGGCGGGGGCAACCAGCTGATCGCGTACCACGTGGGTGGTGCCGACGACCTGGCCGGGCACTGCGCCCGGCGGCTGCCCGCGGCCCTGGTCCCGGCGGCCTTCGTGCCGGTCGACGCCATCGCGCTCAATCCCAACGGCAAGGTGGACCTGCGGGCGTTGCCGGCGGTGCCACTGCGGACGGAGGCGGAGATCGCCGCGCCGCAGGGTCCGGCCGAGACGATCCTCGCCGGGATCTGGGCCGAGGTGCTGGACGTGCCCAGGGTCGGTCGTCAGGACCGGTTCTTCGCCCTGGGCGGGCATTCACTGCTGGTGGTGCCCGTGGTCACCGCGGCCCGGCAGGCCGGCCTCCCGCTCACCCTGCAACAGGCGATGATGGACCAACCGCTGGCGGACCTCGCCGCCGCGCTCACCGTGGCCGTCGCGGCCCCGGCGGCCGGTGCGGCGCGAGCCGTGGCGCTGCCCCGGATCGCGCCGTTGCCCCGGGTCGCTCCGCTGCTCGCCGAGGCGCGGGTTCCCGGCGCGTCGCTGGCCGTGCTCGCGGACGGCGAGTTGGTGCAGGTCCTTGCTGTCGGGCACTGCGCGGCGGGCGGTGGCGCCCCGGTGACCCCGGCGACCATCTTCCAGGTGGGATCGGTCAGCAAGCTGGTCGCGGCGGTGGGTGCGCTGGCTCTGGTCGACAGGGGAGCACTCCGGCTCGACGCGGACGTCAACGCGTACCTCAAGGCGTGGCAGTTGCCCGCCGACCGGCCGGTGACCCTGCGGCAACTGCTCGGCCACGTCGCCGGCCTGACGTCGACGGGCAGCAGCGGACATCCGCGCGGAGGCCCGGTACCGCCGCTGTCGGACCTGCTGCTCGGCCGTGGCGTGCTCACCGAACCGGTGCGGGCGCTCGACGCGCCCGACCCGGTCGCCGTGGAGCGCAACAGCCACTTCGTGGTGATCCAGCAGCTCATGGAGGACGTCACCGCGACACCCTTCGCCGACCTGATGGCCGAGCTGGTCTTCGCACCACTGGGGATGACCGGCAGCAGCTTCGACCAGAGCTTCCCGGAGACGTCCGGCCGGCCGGTGGCAGCCGGGCACGACGAACGGGGCGAGCCACACCCACACGGTTGGGAGGTGCGTGCGGACCTGGCGGCAGCCGGCCTCTGGACCACCGCTACCGACCTGGCCGCGCTGACCAGTGAGATCCAGACCGCCTACCGGGGTGATCCGGCCCTGCTCAGCCTGGAAACGGTGAGGGCACAACTGACCGCGGGCCCGGGCGGCGTCTTCGGGCTCGGCTGCATGGTGGACCGCATCGAGGGGAGCGCCGGAACGCACGTGGAGTTCACCCACCGGGGCCACATCGCCGGCTACCGGGCGCTGGTCACCGGTCGGGTTCCGGACGGGGCCGGGCTGGTGCTGCTGACCAACGGCGAGGCAGGGGACGAGGTCATGTCGCTGCTGATGTCGAACACCGCACGGACGGAGGACATGTGATGAGGACCTTTCCGAGCGTCTCCGCGACGGTCACCGACCCCACCGTCCAGCAGGTGCGGCACCTGGTGTCGATCCGTGACCTGACCGATGCGGACCTCTACTCGATCGTCGCCCGGGGCGCCGCGTTCGCCGCCGGGGAGTGCGGGAACCCGCTCGCCGGGCAGGTCGCCGGGGTCTACTTCCTCAAGACCTCGACGCGTACCCGGACCGCCTTCACCAGCGCCGCACTGCGGCTCGGCGCCGGCGTGATCCAGTACGGCCCGCAGGACCTGCAGACCAACACCGGGGAGACCAGCGCCGACACCGGCCGGGTGCTGTCCGGCATGCTCGACGTGCTGGTCGCCCGCACCGCCGGTGACCCGGCCGAGTTGCGGGCCTGGTCTGCCCAGAATCGGATGACGGTGATCAACGCGATGAGCGCCGAGGAGCACCCCACCCAGGCGCTGACAGACCTGACCACGTTGCTGCGGCAGTTCGGCCGGATCGAGGGGTTGCGCCTGCTCTACCTGGGGGAGGCCAACAACACGGCCACCGCCCTCGCCCTGGCGCTCACCCGGTTTCCGGGCGTTGAACTGGAACTGCGCACCCCGCCCGGTTACGGCCTGCCCGCCCAGATCCTGGCCGACGCCACCCGGCAGGCCGAGATCAGTGGGGCGAGCATCGTCGAGCGGTGCCACATGTCAGACCTGCCGGGCGATCTCGACGCCATCTACACCACCCGCTGGCAGACCACCGGCACCGTGAAGCCGGACCCGGACTGGCGACAGGTCTTCGCCCCGTTCCGGGTCGAACAGGAACTCTGGCGGCACAGCCCGAACGCGGTGTTCCTGCACGACCTGCCGGCGCATCGCGGCGAGGAGGTGACCTCGGAGGTGCTCGACGGGCCGGCGAGCATCGCGTTCGGTCAGGCGGAGAACAAGCTCTACAGCGCGATGGCGGTGCTGGAGTGGTGCCGATCGCACGCGGGTGGGACGACGCGGTGACGGTCACCGAGCCGCCGGGCAGACCCGCCCACCGCGCGGCGAGGCTCACCCGCAACCGGGACTTCCTGTTGCTCTGGACCGGATCGGGGCTCTCCGCGCTCGGTGCCCGGGCCACCTCCATCGGCTACACCCTGCTGGTCTACTGGTCGACCGGTTCGGCCACCGCGGCCAGCCTCGTCACCTTCGCCGCGCTGCTGCCGAACCTCGTCGCCCAGCTGCCGGCTGGCGCGCTCGTCGACAGGTGGAACCGGCGTACGACGATGTTGGTCTGCACCGCCGGCCGCGTTCTCGGAGCCGGCAGCGTGGCGGCGGTGGTGCTGCTCGACGCGGTGCGGTTGCCGCACCTGATGGTGGTCGCGTTCCTGGAGGCCACCCTCGGCATCTGCTACGCGCTGGCGGAACGAGCCGCGGTGTGTGCCGTGGTGCCCCGCGACCAACTGGGCGCGGCGCTGGCGGCCAACGAGTCGCGGGCCAATGCCGCCAGCATCCTGGGCCAGCCGACCGGCACCGTGCTCTACGCCGTGGCCCGCTTCGCGCCGTTCCTGTTCGCCACCGCCGTGCACCTGGTGTCGCTGGTGACCCTGCTGTTCGTCCGGCGGGACCTACGGGCGCCCCGGTCGTCGGACGGCTCGGCAGGCGGGCTGATCGCCCAGATCAGGGAAGGTGTCGCCTTCATCTGGGGCAAGCTCTACCTGCGTCGGGCGCTGTGCCTCTTCGCGGCCAGCAACATTCTCTTCCAGATCCTCGGCCTCGGTCTGGTGGTGCTGGTCAAGGACCGGGACGGCACGCCCGCGACGGTCGGTCTGCTGTTGGCGGTCAACAGCGTCTTCGGCATGGCGGGCGCGATGACCAGCAACGCCTTCCTGCGCCGGTGGGGCATCCGCCGGATGATGATCGGCATCCACCTGGCGTGGGCGGTGCTGATGCCGCTGCTGGTCGTGGCACCCGGGCTGGTTGCGGTCAGTGTCCTCCTGGCGCTGATCAACTACGGTGCCGGGATCGGCAACGTGGCCGGGGTGCTGTATCTGCTGAGGACGACACCCGACGAGCTGCGGGGCCGGGCCGGCTCGATCTTCACGCTGCTCTCCTCCGGTGCCAACTCGATCGGCGCGCTGCTCGCGGGCTTCCTGCTGGACGCCGTACGCATCGAGGTGGCGTTGGCCGTCGTGGGCGCGACGATGGTGGTGATCGCGGTGTTCGCGGTGCTGGCTTTCGGCACCCGTACCGCCGCGCAGGCGGAACGGGCCGAGGCGGCTGCCGAGCGGGCCGACGCCGAGCGGGCCGACGCCGAGCTGGCGGCGACGGCAGCCGGTCGCGACCCGCATGGCTGAGCCCGGCGACGATATCGAGGAAATATGGCCGCCCACGTCAGGCTGCCCGGCACAGGACCGACCCTGGCGTGGAGGAGACCGACCGATGAGCGAGCACGGCATGTGGCAGCCGCACGAGATCACAGCCAGCAGCGCCGGATGCGCGGCCACCGTTGACGGGCTGATCGGCCATCTGCGGGAGCTGGACCTGACGGCGTTACTCACCACCGAGAAGGCGCTGGTGTTCCGGGGCTTCGGCGTCGAGCCGGGCGCGCTGGACCCGGTGATGGACATGGTGCTGCCCAACCGGCTCGCCTACGTGCATGGCAATTCGCCCCGCACCAAGGTTGGCCGCAACGTCTACACCTCGACCGAGTACCCAGCGCCGTACACCATCTCCATGCACAACGAACTGTCGTACGCGGCGCACTGGCCAGCCCGCCTGCTGTTCTACTGCCAGCTCGCCGCGCCGACCGGCGGCGCCACCCCGGTCGTCGACGCCAACCTCTGGCTGGAGTCCCTCGACCCGGAGGTCCGCGCCGCCTTCGCGGGCGGGGTGTGCTACCAGCAGAACCTGCACGACGGACTGGGGCTGGGCAAGAGCTGGCAGCAGACCTTCGAGACCGAGGACCAGGCGGAGGTCGAGGCGTTCCTCGACGGCGCCGGGGCGACCTGGACGTGGACCGCCGACGGGCTGCGGGTGAGCCAGGTCCGCCCGGCCACCACCCGGCACCCCGTAACGGGGGTGGAGGTGTGGTTCAACCAGAGCGACCAGTGGCACCCGGCCGCTCTGGACGACGAGGTCGCTCGGGTGATGACCCAGGTGATGACGCAGGACGAACTGCCCCAGTCGGTCACCTTCGCCGATGGCAGCCCGATCCCCGACGAGTACGTGTTCCAGATCCGCGACCGGGGGCTGGAGGCGGCGATCGACGTGGACTGGCGCGTCGGTGACCTGCTGTTGATCGACAACGTGCTGGTGGCGCACGGTCGGCGCCCCTACACCGGGAGCCGCCGCATCCTCGTGGCGATGTCGGACTGACCGGGCATCGGTCGGCGGGAGGAGAAACGTGGAGATGACAGGGGCCGGGGTGCGTGGCCGGTGGCTGCGGACCTTCCGCCGAGCTGAGCGGTCCGACCTGCGCCTGGTCTGCTTCCCGCACGCCGGTGGGAACGCCAACGTGTTCCAACCGTGGGCGGGCCTGCTTGACGGCGCCACCGATCTGCTGGCGGTCTGCTACCCGGGTCGGCAGGACCGGCTGCTGGAGCCCTGCGTGGATCAGATGGACGTGCTCGCCGAACGGATCAGTGACGTGCTCGTGCCGTACCTGGACCGGCCGATCGCGTTCTTCGGCCACAGCATGGGCGCGTCGGTGGCGTACGAGGTCACCCTGGTCCTGGAGTCCCGCTACGGGTTCACGCCGAGCGTGCTCTTCGTCTCGGGACACGGCGCGCCGCACATCTCCCGGGTCGAACTCGACCCGGATCTCGCCGACGACGAATATCTGCTCGGCCGGATCGGCGCCCTGGGTGAGGTCGATCCGGTGCTGCTGCGGTCACCGAAGCTCCGCGAGCTGATCATGCCCTCGCTCCGGGGGGACCTGCGGATGCTCTACCGCCACCTGCCGCGCGAACCGGCGAAGGTCCGAGCCCCGATCGCCGCCTACCTGGGGACCGAGGACCCGACGTGCACCACGTCGACGGTGCGGGCCTGGGGGGAGTTGACTACCGGCGGCTTCGAGTTGGCGACGTTCCCCGGTGACCACTTCTATCTCGTGCCGGAACAGGAGCAGGTGGTTGCCGCGGTGACCGCCCGCCTGGGCTGACCGACGGACCACGCCCCAAGGGACGGTCGCGGGAACCGTGGCCAGAGGAGAGGGCGGTGGGACCGCTCGGGGGCTCTGTGATGTCCGGGTCACCGTCGGATCAAGCCGAGTTGGGTTGCGGTGGCGATGGCGGCGGTGCGTGAGTCGACGCCGAGTTTGGTGTATATGCGGGCGAGGTGGGATTTGACGGTGCCTTCGGTGAGGTGCAGGCGGACACTGGCGGCGTGGTTGGACAGGCCTTCGGCGACCAGGGTGAGGACTTCGGTTTCGCGGGGGGTCAGGGTGGTGCTGGGGTCGCGTAGCCGGTTCATGAGCCGGTCGGCGACGGCCGGGGCGAGGGTGGTTCGGCCGACCGCGGCGGTGCGGACGGCAGCGGCGAGGTCTTCGGGTGGGGCGTCCTTGAGTAGGTAACCGGTGGCGCCAGCTGCGATGGCGGGCAGGGTGTCGGCGTCGGTGTCGTAGGTGGTGACGATCAGTACGCGGGGGGCGCCGGGTCGGGCGGTGATAGCTGCGGTGGCCTGGGCACCGTTCATGCCTTTACCGAACTGCAGGTCCATCAGCACGACGTCGATGTCGCCTTGGCCGGCGCGGGCCACGGCCTCCTCGGCGGTGGCGGCTTCCGCCACGACGTCGATGCCGGGTTCGGTTTCCAGTACGGCGCGTAGACCGGCACGGACGATGGGGTGGTCGTCGGCCAGCAGCAGGCGGATGGGGACGTCGGTCATGAGGTCGCCTTGACGGGGTGGTCGCTCGAGCAGGCGAGTGGCAGTTGGGCGGCCAGAGCGGTGCCGTGGCCCGGGACAGACTCGAGGGTGAGGGTGCCGCCGAGGTCCAGGACGCGAGCGCGCATCGCGGGCAGGCCGTATCCGCCGCTGCGTGCCTCGGGTGCGGGAAGTCGGTGCGGGTCAAAGCCGTGCCCGTCGTCGACGATGTCCACGGCGACGTGATCACCGAGGTAACTGAGGGTGACGTCTCGTCACCCACGACCGGACCCACCTCACCGCGGTCGACCAGATCACCAAGGTCCAGGACGGCCGACTCACCATGTCGGCGCTGACGCGGGGAGCGCGCGCGTAGACAGCCACGCGGACGGTAAGAACTGGTGGGAACCATCCGTTGTCGCTCCGCTATCGCGTATTCCGTAGGCCACCGAACCGGTCCTCACGGTGAGCCGACCCTTGAAGCACGACGAGCCTCGAGTCGTACGCCTCAACCCGGCGGACCGGCCAGGCATCCTCCGCGGTCAATGGCTCACTGTTGGGTCCCCAAGCCGACCCGGCCTCGTCTCGAACTCGTTGCAACCCGCGGGGGTTCGAATACTCAGGAGGGCTGAGTATTCGTCATCAGGTGGCCGGCTCGACCAACCCCTAGTGTTGCCGCGTGGTGACATTCCTGCGTCGGTGGACCCTGCGGGCCGCGAGCTTCGCCCTGACCTGGCTCTACACCCTCTACCGGATCCATCCGGCGGTGTGGCGGCTCACGGCACGTCAGTACCGTCCCTACATGGGCCGCTTCGCCCGGCTACACGCCTGGATGACCTGCCAGTTCGCCGCGATCGACGTGCCCGCGTACGGCGCCTTTCTCCGCCGCCACCACTGGCGGTTCCGCTGGTTCGATCTGTCGTCCTACCCGCCCACCGACAAGCGGTCGTACGTGCAGGCGTACCCGGAGGCGCAGCGTTGTCGGCACGGGCAGATCGAGATCGCCGGCAGCGTGGTCGACGAGTCGTCGGGCTCGTCCGGCCAGCCGTTCAACTGGATCCGCAGCCGCCGCGAGCTGCGCTCGGTGCACAAGAACCTGGCCGGCTACGCGACAATGGTGTTCCCGTCCGAGCGGCGCTTCGTCATCAACGCGTACTCGATGGGCGCCTGGGCCACCGGGACCAACACCGGCATCGCCATGTCGGCGATCGCGATGGTCAAGAACACGGGGCCCGACCTGCGGAAGATCGTCGACACCCTGTTGTACTTCGGCCCCGGCTTCGACTACATCGTCACCGCCTACCCACCGTTCCTCAAGCACCTGCGCGACAAGCTCGACGCCGATGACTTCCCCTGGGCCGAATACCGCATCAGCGGACTGGTCGGCGGTGAGGGGATGACCGAAGCACTGCGCGACTACCTGGAGGAGCGCTTCGTCAAGGTGCGTTCCGGCTACGGGGCCAGCGACCTCACCATCGGCATGGCCGGGGAGAGCGACTTCAGCGTCTGGGTCCGCCGACAGCTGCGTACCGACGCCGCGCTGCGGACCGCGCTGCTCGGCGCCGATGAGCACCGGCTGCCGATGGTCTTCCAGTACAACCCGCTGGAGACCTACCTGGAGACCACGGCGGACCACGAGGTGCTCTGCACGATCAACTCCACGGCGGTGCTCAATCCCCGAGTCCGCTACAACATCGGCGACGAGGGCCGGCTGATCTCGTACCCGGATGTCCTGGCCGCGATCGCCGATCCCGCGGCGCGGGCCGCCGCGGACCGTGCCTGGCAGGTCGACCGGATGCGTCTACCACTGCTGTTCCTGTACGGCCGCAAGGACAGCACGATCTCCTATATGGGCGCCAACATCTACCCGCAGGACGTCGAGTATGGCCTCTATGCGGGCAATCCCCAGGCGCACCTGCTGCAGAGCTTCTGCCTGGCGGTGACCGAGCAGGCCGACCTGGAGAGCCGGCCGGTGGTCAACCTGCAACTCCGCGAGGGCCTGGCGCTCGACCCGGTGCAGCGGCGAACCCTCACCGACACCTGCCGCGTGGGGGTGTTGCGCCACCTCGCCGACGTCAGCCGGGACTTCGCCGAGTCCCTCGCCGAGGACCCGTCCGCGGCGGACCTGCGGGTGGAGGTCCACGAGTACGGCACCGGCCCGTTCGCCGACGCGGCTTCCAGAATCAAGAACGTCTACCTGGTGAAGGGCGCGCCGGCATGAGGACCACCGACTTCTCCGCCGCGCCCGCGGTGGGCCAGGCGACAGCCATGTTCGTCGGCGCCACCCGTTACCGGGGGCCGCGCTCGATCATCACGCTCACCCGGACCTGGATCCGAATGGTCCGGCAGATGAGACGGATGGACGGATACCGCTGGCACACCGTCTACTACCAGTTCCCGTTCACGCTCGGCACCATCGCCTTCTTCAGCGACCGTGACGCGCTCCTGACGTTCGCCCGCAGCCGCCATCACCGGGACCTCATGTGCTGGGTGACCGATCACGGCACGAAGAACGCGACAGGCGGCTACATCCGCCTCTACAACGCCGAGCCCGAGGGCTACAGCAACGGCATCTGGCGCGCCGAGTCCGACGTCATGGCACACATAACTACGTTCACGCCGCTCTCGCGTGAGACGTCCGGGCCGCCGGTGCACCGCGCATGAGAGTGGACCCCGTGCAGTCGCGGGCCGACCTGCGCGCATTCGTCGACTTTCCGCTCCGGCTCCACCCGACCGACCGGTACGTACCCCTGGTGTCTTCGGTCATCGCGGCCCACCGGGACGCCGCCGAGCTGTTCGTGGTCCGCGACCGACGCGGCGAGGTCGTGGGACGCACCAGCATGCACCGCAGCGCGCCCCTCGACGACAAGATCGGCCCACGACAGCTGTTCGGGCACACCGAGTTCGTCGACGACGACGATGTCTTCACCGCCATCATGGACGCGGTTGCGACCCGGGCCGACGGTCGGCACCTGTTCGGGCCGGTGGCCCTGCTGCCCAACCAGACCGGCGGGGTGATCACCTCCGGCTTCGCCGACCGTGGCTTCGTGGACTCGGCGTGGAACCCTCCGTACTACCCCAAGATGTACGAGCGGCACGGCTTCCACCGTCGCTTCGAGGGCGACACCTGGCTGGTCGACCTCGACGGTACGGCCCCGGCTGCTCGGCCCGCTGCCGGTGCTCCGGCCGGAACCGACCACGGTTTCACCTTCGACGATGCTCGGATGGCCGCCGAACGGCTCGTCATCCGGCACGGCTCCCGGTGGCACCTGCGCAGCCAACTGCCGATCCTGCGCCGGATGCTCAACGCGAGCTTCGCGCAGTTGGGCTACTACACCGACATCTCCGCCGAGCAACTGGCGGAGCAGACCGACGGCCTGGCGTTCCTACTCGACGAGGCGCTGCTGCTCTGGCTGGAGAAGGCCGGCCGACCCGTCGCGTTCGTCGTTACCGTGCCGGACATCTCCGACTACCTGATGAGCGTCGGCGGTCGGCTCGGCGTACTCAATCAGCTCCGGCTTCTCGCCACCCGCGGCCGGTACCGGCGGGACGCGGTCCTCATCATCAAGGGCACCGTTCCCGATGAGCAGGGCAACGGGTACCTGACGCTGCTGTCCCGGGAGTTGCATCGCAACCTCGCCCGCAACGGCTACCGGACACTGCGCAGCACCTTCGTCGAACGGACGAACGTCGCTTCGGCCGCTCAGTACCGGCGCGCGGGTGGGCGGCCACTGCACGGGTACACCTTCTACGAGCGAGGAACAGCGGTGTGAGTTGGGTCGAGCAGTTGCGGGCTACCGAGGCGATCTGCCGCCGGGCACCAAGCGCACACAACACGCAGCCGTGGCGACCCGAATACCACACCGACGAGATCACCATCGATGTTGATCCCGCGTGCCGCCTGCCCGACTCCGACCCGACCGGGCGTGACCTGACCCTCGGTATCGGCGCGTTCGTCGAGACATGCCTTATCGTCTCCGCCGAACTCGGCCTCACCGTCACCGTGGCGCCCGGTCCACGACTGGTCCCCGCGGCACAGAGGTACGCGACTCCGTTTACGATCGCCGACATCGAGGCCCGCCGGGTCGCCCGTGGTCCATACGCACCCGGGTACGTCGACGACGCCGTCCTCGCCGATCTCGAGCCGGGTATCGCGCACGTCCCGACCCGAGATCTCGTATCGGACCTGGCCGTCGCCGACCGGTGGATGTTCCGCACACCTGCCGTCGCCGTCGAGTTGCGGGACTGGCTGCGTCTCAGTCCACGCCATCCGCGGTATCACCTCGACGGACTCACGGACCGGGCGCTCAGCCTGTCCCGGACCGAGGCGCGTGTCCTGTCCGCCGCGCTGCGCGCGTACCCGGTCACCCGCCGACTGGGCCTGCCGGCGCTGCTGGCCGCCAGCGGCCGCGGCCTGTTGCGCTACGACGGCAGCGTCCTGGTCCTCCTCGCCGCCGACGGCGACGACCAGATCACCTCAGGCCGACGTCTGCTGCGTACGTGGCTGGCTCTCGCCCGGCACGGCCTGGCGGTCCATCCGCTCAGCCAGCTCATCGACTGCCCCGCGACCGCCGGTGGGCTCGCCGACCGGGTCGCCGGCCAACCGCTCGCCGTGTTTCGCGTCGGCCGACCCCGCATCGCCCCGGTCCGGTCGGCCCGCCGCGGCGAGCGATAGATCACTACGATCGCTAGCCTCGCGCGAGCTTCAGGGTTGCGCTGAGCGTCATCGGCGGTGGGGCAATGGGTCGTGTTGCCCCTCGGACACAATTCATTTGCTTCACGGTGTGCGCTGGGATCGATCGCAGCGCGCACCGTTTGCGCTTCAGGCTGGTAGTTCAGCCGGAGACCGAGTTGCCGGTAGACCTCGGCCTTGTCGGCGGGATCGGCGTCTGCCGAGGGCCGCGCTCGTGGCGTTCACGGCGCCGGAGCCGCCAAGGTCATGAGGCGTACCGCCGGCGTCGCACTGAAGCCGTTCGTGAAGGGCGTCAACAGCGCTCCAGTGCTGCGTGGCCTCCAGGAGCGGCGCTTGGCGCGACCTCCCAGTGGATGCGGAAGTGGTCAGGCTCGCTGCTCCCAGCATTGCTCGTGTACCCCGGTCACGGGTCGCTGATCGTCATAGTGACCGGTCTGCTGTACATCGGTGTCGGTCGCCCGCTTCCGCTGTGCCGGACCAGTGGCTGGTCCCGTTAGCTGAGACGTCGATCCCACTCGCGATGCCGTGGCCAGCGCATCCTCTCTGGTGACCTCTTCGGCACACCCGAAGGCATCGACCTTCGAAGGTTCAGATCATCACCCCGGGATGCACGCTCGCTCATGCCGATGTGCGGACGTCGGCCGACAATTGGTCAGCCGAGGCGGTGGGCTCGGCGTTGGAGGTATCGCTGTTCGACCTGGTTCTGGGTCAGGGAGGCTGCTTCGCGGTACCACGCCGCCGCGCCGGCCGTGTCACCGGTCATCTCGAGCAGATGTGCGCGGATCGCGCGTTCGCGCTGTCGGGTCAGCGGGTCCTCGTCCAGGTGGTAGCTGCGGTTGAGGTCGTCGAGCAAGGCCAGCCCTCGGCCCGGCCCGTACGCGTGCGCGACTGCGACCACCCGGCTGAGCCGTACCGGCGCGGTCGGACTGAGCCGTTCCAGTCCCAGGTACAGGGCCGCGATCTGGGGCCAGTCCGTCTGGTCCGGCGACGCGGCGGCGGCGTGCACGGCCGCGATCGCGGCCTGCAGCTGGTACGTGCCGACCTCACGCCGCCGCCAGACGTTGTGGATAAGCCCGATGCCCTCGCGGATCAGCTCGGGATCCCACCGTGTCCGGTCCTGCTCGTCCAGCGGCACCAACACGTCCCCGTCGGTACGGGCAGCGCGCCGCGACTCGGTGAGCAGCATCAGGGCGAGCAGCCCGACCACCTCGGGGTCGTCCGGCAGGGAGTCGCGGAGCATGCGGGTCAGCCGGATTGCCTCGCGGGTCAGGTCCACGCGGGTGAGTTCGTTCCCGGCGGAGGCGGTGTAGCCCTCGTTGAAGATCAGGTAGAGCACCTGCATAACGGCGTTCATCCGGCTGTCGCGGTCGGCGTCGTTCGGCGGGGTGAACCGGGCACCGGCGCGGGCCAGTTGCTGCTTGGCGCGGCTGATCCGGGCGCCCATGGTGTTCTCGGTCGTCCCATGCGCGTGTGCGATCTCCGTGGTCGTCAGGCCGCCGACCGCGCGCAGCGTGAGCGCCACCTGGGAGGTCGGGCTCAGCGTGGGGTGACAGCACAGCAACAGGAGGGTGAGGCTGTCGTCGGTCTCCAGCGCAGGACCTGCCTGGCGGGTCGGGTCCCGCATCGCCAGCTCGCTCATGCCGGCGTGCCGCTCGCGGCGGCGTCGGGCCTGATCGGTGCGGAGCAGGTCGACCATCCTCCGGTACCCGATCCGGATCAGCCAGCTGCGCGGGTTCTCCGGCACTCCGTCCGTCGGCCACGCCCGGCTCGCGACGAGCATTGCCTCCTGTACCGCGTCCTCGGCGATATCGAAGTGGCCGAAGCGCCGCACCAACGCGCCGAGGACCTGCGGTGCCTCGGTGCGCAGCAGGTGCTCGACGTTCGGCGTCACGCGGGTGCTGCCGTTCGTGTGCCCTCCGCGTCTGCCGTCGTCCGGCGACGCTGGATGCAGAGGGTCACGCCGCGAAGTCCGCGCCCATTATCGGCCGGATCTCCATCGGCTCGCCCAGAACCTCGACCATTCGCGAGACGATCTCGACGGCGCGTTCCTGGTTGTCCACGTCGATCACCGCGAAGCTGGCCAGGACCTCCTTGAGCTCGACGAACGGGCCGTCGGTGGCCACCGCGCCGGTCGGGGTCTTGCGGACCGTGGTGCTGACCACCGGGTGACCGAGTCCCTCGCTGCTGAGGAACTCGCCGGTTTCGATCAGCTCCCGTTCGAACCGCTGGTACGCGGCGAACGCGGCAAGCGCCTCCTCGGAGGGGGTGTCGGCGGTCGCGGCGTCCCAGGCGGCGGCCGGCGTGTAGCTGAGCAGCAGGTACTTCATGATCATCCTTGTGTTCGCGGGGCTCGGATCACGCTACGCCGATCAGCTCTTACGGCGAAGGGAGAGTGCGACGACCGTCGTCCAGGTGAAGGCGACCAGGCCGTTCACGGCGATCTGGATGCTCATGTGGTTCGGCGACATCGGCGTCAGCAGGATGAGCGCGACGAGGCCGTTCAGCACCGCCGGCAGGGTGGCCCGACGGCGGACGTGCCGGATGGTGAGCACGATGGCGGCGACGGCCAGCGCGGTGAAGGCGATGGCGGCCGTCGCCGAGTGCGCGATGCTGTGCCAGGACATCTCGCCGACCGGCCCGTCAGGGGTCCCTACCGGGAAGCCGTATTCAGGATCCATGGTGAACACCCCGGCCGCGATGAGCCCGGCGCCGAAGATCCCGATGAAGATTGGCAGTACACGCCGGCCGGTTCCCTCGGTGAGCGTGCGTCGGACACCGAGGGCGAGGGCGACCCCGCCGAGGCCGGCGAGCACGAACGTGACGATCTGGATCCAGCCGAGACTTCCGGTGGCCAGTTGGCTGATCGGATGCCGGGTGATGTCGTAGCCCTCCCGGGTGAGCATCTGCGTCACGGCCGAGGCGAAGAAGACCGGTCCGGCGAGGCCGCCGGCGAGGAGCAGGCGGTCGGACGAGCCGCGGTCGGTGGGAACGGCGGCGATGGTGGCCATGACTTCCTCCTTGGTGGGTGCTTGTCGCTACCTCGTGGCCGCGCCGTGAACTTTGACATTGCGGGAGCGTGACCCAGCTCACCTGACGTGGACGTCAAAGCCCGGGCGTCGCCTCCGAGGTACCGGCAACAACCCGCCCGAGGAGGACACGATGTCTGAGAACATCCAGCCGAGCGCCGAACTGACCGCCCTGGACCGTCTGGTCGGCACCTGGTCGGTGACCGGCGGCGCCGAGGGAACCGTGCGGTACGAGTGGATGGCCGGCCGGTTCTTCCTGCTCCAGCACGTCGAACTGAGCCAGTTCGACCAACCCGTCACCGGTCTGGAGGTCATCGGCAATCTGCACCCGTTCGGTGAGCCGGTCGGCCCGGATGTGGCGTCGCGGTTCTACGACACGGCCGGCAACACCTTCGACTACGTCTACGAACTCGTCGGCGACAAGCTGACCATCTGGGCCGGCGCGAAAGGCAGCCCGGCCTACTACGAGGGCACCTTCAGCACCGACGACACCACGGTCACCGGCGAATGGACCTACCCCGGCGGAGGCGGCTACACCTCCACTATGACCCGGATCTGAGACCTGAAAGCCGCACCGACCCGATCGCCCGGAGCGCATCGTCGCCTCGAAAAGACAATGCGCTCCGGGCGTGTCGTCCTGCCCTTGCGGACCTCATGGTCGTCGGGGCATCCGGATCGAGAGCCAGCAGGTACCGCGTGCCCAACCCAATTCGCTGCCGACGCTGTGTGCGCAAATCGAATGACTGCCCGACTGAACACTAGTGCTCCTGGTCCGGACGTCCGGATCTGCCGCCGAACGGGCACGCAGGCTAGGCCTGCTCCTCGCTAAACGGCTCGTCGCTTCACCGCCACCACGCCTCGGGTTTTCCGGAGCCGGAGCCGCAGCCGCGGGGCCGTTGAGGAAGAGGCAGGATGGACATCTCGTGGAGCCCTTCGTCCCCGATGTCTGGGACGTTCGTTTCGACTGAGCGCTCGGGTGTCGCTGAACTTGTAGAGCCGGTTCGGTGAGTTACGCGTCCAGGGGCAGAGTTACCTCGAGGCCCGCAGGGTGCCACGTTCCCCGTATGCGCGCAGGGGTTCAAGGGGTCTGCGGCGGTGGTCCGTCTCATGTCGGATGACGGTGTGGTGTCTCTGGACCGGGCGGTGGCGTGCCGCGCGCAGAGACCTGAGCGAGAATGGGCCAGTTCGAACTCTGCTCAACCCTGGAAGGACCCTCCCTTGGCCGGTGGACTCGTAGCCCTGCTGGATGACGTGGCGGTGCTGGCCCGGGCCGCTGCCGCGTCGATCGATGACATTGGGGCGGCCGCCGCGAAGGCCGGCGCCAAGGCTGCGGGCGTCGTCGTCGACGATGCTGCCGTCACGCCGCAGTACGTGCGGAGCCTGGCGGCCGAGCGCGAGTTGCCGATTATCAAGCGCATTGCCGTGGGGTCGCTGCGCAACAAGTTCTTCATCATCCTGCCGGCGGTGCTGCTGCTCAGTCAGTTCGTGCCCTGGCTGCTCACTCCGATCCTCATGCTCGGCGGCGCCTACCTCTGTTACGAAGGCGCGGAGAAGGTGTGGGCCAAGATCGCCCATCACGGTGCCTCCGGCGCGGGCGAGGAGACGGTGCAGGACGAGACGACACTGGTGTCCGGGGCGGTACGAACCGACCTGATCCTCTCGGCGGAGATCATGGTCATCAGCCTTAACGAGGTGATCGATGAGGCGTTCTGGTCCCGCCTGGTGATCCTGGCTGTCGTCGCCGTCGTCATAACCGTCCTGGTGTACGGCGTGGTGGCGTTGATCGTAAAGATGGACGACGCCGGGCTGCGCCTGTCGCAACGTTCCGGCGCCGTCGCCACGTTCGGCCGCGGTCTGGTGAGGGCGATGCCGGTGGTCCTCACCGTGCTGACGGTAGTCGGCACCGCGGCGATGCTGTGGGTGGGCGGGCACATCCTGCTGCTAGGCACGAACGAGCTGAACCTGCACTTCCTGTACGAGGCCGTGCATCACGTGGAGGTCGCCGCCCACGACGCCACGGGTGTTCTCGGCGGGCTCGTCGGCTGGCTCGTCAACACGGTGGCCAGCGCGATCCTCGGGCTGATCGTCGGAGCGCTGGTCGTGCTGGTCATGACTCTCACGCTCCACCGCCGTACATCCAAGGCTGCGGCAGCGACTGCGGCGGCCACGACTCGTGCTGACGGCACCATCCCCGCACCGCGGAGCCGTGCAGCTCGGCGTCGCGACGCTCCTGCGGACCAAGCGCCGCGCGGATGACCGCGAAATCACCGCAACTCGACCACGGGCCTCATGCAGTCGTTGTCAGACACCGGCGTCGGCGTGCTCCAGATCTATGTGAAGCGTTGCGCGCGGGCACGCCGGGGTCCGCAGCAGCTCCGTCATCTGAGACACCGATCCCACTGGCAGCGTCCTGACCGGGCACGGCAGGCTGGTGACCCGTTCGGCGGCTCCGCCGAAGAGTTCCCAACGCGGACGTTCGATCTGATCACCTGTCTGCACGGACTGCACTACGTCGGAGACAAGCTCGCCGTCCTGACCCGGCCGGCGGGCTGGCTGACTCCCGCCGGCCGGCTCGTGGCCGACCTGGACCTGTCCAGCATTCGGCTTCCTGACGGGCGACCCGCTGGGCAGCGCCTCACCGCCCGACTCCGCGCCGCCGGGTTCTCCTACGCCTCGCGTCGCCGCCGGATCAGCTGCACCGGCCGCCGCGACGCCCGCCTCCCGTACAGCTACCTCGGTGCCGACCAACCTGAAGAGGACGGCCTTCCTGTCAGGGACGAAGCCAGAAGACATCCCGGAGGATTGCGTTGCCAACACGTTTGTCGGTGACCCAGGTGGCAACCTTGTGTTCGAAGGGAATGCCGGAGCGGTAGAACAGCACCATGGCCGGGACGAGTGTCACGCACCCGGCGGCCCAGGCGGCCATGAAGAGCGAGTCTGGCAGCGCGGGCACATTCGGCGCCCCGGAGGCGATGCCCCAGACAACCACCGGAAGCAGCGCGAGGTTGGCCGCGCGGGCCAGCCAGATCCCGGCGCGGTACGTCGAGCTTCTCCTCATGTCCAGCAGGGCGTCATTCGTGACCGACGACATGCGGCCCATCGTAGAGAGCGCGCGCCTCGTCCAGTGGCCAGCGGAATAGGGTGACCGTGTTCCATGGGCTCAGCCGTGAGCTGGTGACCTTTTCGGCGAACCCGAAGATGTCAGCCATGGTGCTTCCGGTTATCACTCGGGTGACGTCCGCTCATGCCAAGATCGCTGCGTTCGTGAGGTCAGCCGGTCTGCCGAAGACGTCTCCGCGCCCCAAGTGATCACCGATGCCCGGACGGAGGCGATGGGCTTTGACCTGCGGTGATGGAGATTGAGCGGTGCGGTGTGGCCTTCCAGCGGATGCCGAAGTAGTCAGGGCTCGCCGCGCCGCACGAAGCCGGCCACCGAGGCTGGCAGTTCATCCTGCGGCCTGTCCTCGCAGCCGGGGCGGACGAAGTCGAACAGGAGCACAACACGGTCACTGCTGCCGTAGTTCCACGCCTCATGCGTGACGGTGTCGTCGAAGACGACGGTTTCACCCTCGCGCCACTGTCGAGTCTCGTCGCCCACTCGCAGCGCGCAGTCCTGGGGCACGACGAGTCCGAGATGCGCGCGGTAAACGGTGGTAACCCATCCTTGATGTGGCTTGATGTGGGTGCCAGGAGCCATCCGAGAGAACCCAGCGGTCGTCAGGTGAGGGATCTTCGTCAACGCGGAGGCAGTGTTCGGGCATGCCTCGAGCGCCTCCTCGATCCGCTCCCCGAAGGCGACAAGTCCATAGACACTCCAGCCCTGGCCGTACATCTCGCGCTGGACCCACGGCTGGTAGGTCTCACGCGGCAGAGCAAGGCATTCATCTCGAATGGCATCCCACCGTGCCCGAAGGTCGGCCAGGAAGGGGAACTGCCGCTGGTCCATGAACATGGGAAACCATGATGCACCAACGTCGTCTGTTGTGGGCTACGACGCCGTTCCGTGGAGCAAGATCAGGTGGGTCCTTGTTCGTACCTCCACCTGCAGGCGCACGCTCATGCCGGACAGGTCGTCGCAGTGCCGAGACCGAGCGCGCGGGAGTTGTTGACCACCAGACGTCGGTCGGTCACCATACTGCTCATACCCCATCAGTCAGCTGAGCCGATCAGCTGCTCAGTCGTCGCGGTTCTGCCAGCGGAAGCGGGCTAGCTGCCGACGTCGAGGGCTTCAACTGGCGAGGATTTATCAACGAGCGCCGCGGCGTGAAGTCCATTCCGTGGATCAATGGCTTGCGGTGCTCGGCGACCTTCTCGTGATTCCGCGTCGACTCTGCTGATCCCGGGCACGGCCGACATTCGGCACCTAGACCGCGAGCGCGATCACCCTGGACCGGCGAGACCATGGCCGCGCGCTCGACGTGATCCCGACGCCCGGAAACACCGCACGGGACCGGTGACCTCCCGGAGCCCTCGGTCGCACCTTGGAGCCGCCAGCTTCAAGACCACGAAGTCGATCACGATCTTCAGGGCTTCGCTCGCCGTCCGCACCCCTGCGGCGGTCAGGCGGAGGCCCGGCTTCATGAGAATCCGGGCCGCCCGCCGGCCGTACGCCCGTTGACCAAGCCGCTTACTCCGGCAGGCGGATTACCGGTGAAGTCAGGCGAAGAGCTTGCCGGAGATGTCGGCGTAGAAGTCGGCGGGATCGCGGGAGAGGGAGGCCTTGACGTTGGCGGTGGGCTTGTCGGCGATGACTTCGATCTTGCCTGCTTCCAGTCCGTCGAGGGCCTGGGCGACCACCTCGTGGGGCGCGAGCTTGGGGATGTCGACGCCAGCCATCATGTCCGTGTCGGCGATCGCCAGCGCCAGGGCGGTGACCAGAGTCTTCTGGTCGGCCAACTCGAGTCGGATGCCGTTCGTCAGGGACCACTCCGCGGCCTTCGAGGCGGCGTAGCCGTTGCTGCCGGGGCTGAAGGTGTACCAGCTCAGCGCCGAGATGACATTGAGGATGGCGCCACCGGCCAGCCTGGGCGCGAAGGCACGGGTGACGTTGAGAGTGCCCCAGAAGTTGGTGTCGAGGTCGCGGCGGATGTTTTCCGTGGAGGGGCCGAGCAGCGGGGCTTCAGTGGAGGTGCCGGCGTTGTTGATGAGGATGTCGAGCTCGCCCACCTTGCCTGCGGCGGCCTCGATGGACGCGGGATCCGTGATGTCCAGCTGGAGCGCGATGGCGCCGGGGATGTCGATGCTTTCCAGGCGACGGGCGGTCGCATAGACGGTGGCGCCCCGGGCGAGGAGGGCCTCGGCGAAGGCCTTGCCGAGGCCGCGGTTAGCTCCGGTCACGAGAGCTGTCGAGCCGTTGATTTGCATATCGCCACGCTAAAACCTCACGTTGACGTCAAGGGCAAACGTGTGCGAGGTGAATCACGCTCGCCCGTGTCGGCAGCGCTCGGCTCAGGGCGACCCGGGTGCGGCCGGTACGCCCAGTCGGGCGGATCGGGCGTCACCAACCGCGCGAACTGATCAAGAGCTGATGATTAAGATCCTCGACCGGACGGCGTACAGCGGGGAGGCGCGACCCAGCCGAGCGCCCGAGGCACGAAGGGATCGCGCTGCCGGTGAGCGAGCCGTTCGACCGGTGGCCCGACGGTGACGGCACTCGAACGGTGCCCCGGTCTAGGGCATGTGTTGAAGTCCGTCACAGCCATTCGTCGATGGCGGCGAGTTGGATGGGGCTTCGTAGCGGACGACCAGGTTGTCGGCACGCATGGAGGGATGCCGCGTCACTGCTTAGCGGTGGCCGGGGGATGATCGATTGATTCGGGGCAGCAGAAGGTGTACAGCGAGTAGCCGCGCCCGATCTGCACTCCGACGGTGTCTGGGGACGCGGTCGGATTTTCCTCCGACGGGCGCCAGCTGCAACGCATGCCGTTCCAGTCGCTGGAGCCGACCGTGAGAATCAAGGTCATCGTGGTGCCGCAGGCAGCACAGTCCATCGGGTACGGATCGGTCAGTGACCAGTTCGCGTACCCGCCGACCTTCCATCCCGGCGCCAGCGACAAGTCGCTCTGATAGTGGGGACGGCTCTCGTCTTCGTCGTCATCCCACTCGTCGAGCCGCTCGCGTAGGTCATCGGGGAGCAGGTCGGCGTATTGGTACTCGCGGACCTGCTCCGGGTGCACCACGCACGGAAGCGGCAGGTACATGTCACTGATCACCGGCGGCACGGGAGGCGCTTCGAGCAGCGGGCCGACGGCGGAACTGTCGCGCCAGTAGAGAAATACGCGAGGGCTGTAGTGCCGGTCCGAGTGGTCCACAGGGCACCACAGCATCTGGAGCAAGTCGGTGCCGTCCGGACCGACGTAGTCCGGGATATCGCGTCGGTACAGCTGCGCGACTGGAACCAACGGGATGGAATCCTCGATCAGGTCGTCCAGGTCCAATGCGTCGGCCGCATCGAGCTCGGCCCGCTCCTCCGCATTCAAGAAGTCTCCACCCGGCAGCGGCTCCCGAGCTTCTGCGGTCGCGAGGATATTCCGCCTGCGGTGCAGGGCGGCCGGGGTCGTCAGGTTCCATGGCTCGTGCGCCCCGGCGTCGTCGCAGACCGGCCATACCTCGTCGGCCGGCCATAGCAGCGGTCCGCCGACCGAACTGTCCGTGATGGTCGGAGCGCCCGGTCGGGGATGCAGGCGGGTAGCGGTGATGGAATGTTCCCGCAGTTCAGGGAAGAGTGCCGCGATGTCCAGAGGACGCGGAGGTGTGGCGCGGACCATAGACGTGGATCTTATGGCCCACGTACAGGTCCTGAGCTCCGGGATGGTCGTCCACCCCGGACAGACGAGTGCGGGTCTGTGGATGACCCACGTGACCAACGTGCTGCCAAGACCGGCCGTCGCGACCGGTACGAGCCGCCATCCTGGCGATCCAGGCCGGCCTTGCACACTGACCAGGACCAGCAGCGGTGCCGCCGGTTGAGCTCCTGGATTAGCGTAGCGCGCTGAAGAAGGCGCGCAGGTCGGCAGCGAGCAGGTCGGGCTCTTCCTGGGCGAAGAAGTGGCCGCCGACCCCGGGTTCGTGCCAGTGGGTGAGGTTGGCGTAGGTGCGTTCGGCGAACGATCGGGGCAGGCCGGCGTCCTCCACGCTGACCGTGATACCGGCGGGCACGGCGACCATTGGCAGATGTGGGGCCAGGCGGTCGTCACGGTAGGGCCGGAAGGACGTGCCGATGCAGTTGGTGACCCAGTACAGCATCACGGTGGTCAGCAGCTCGTCGAAGCCGAACCGGCGGGAGATGTCGCCGCCACAGTCGCTCCAGCGCTGGTACTTCTCGATGATCCATGCGGCCAGTCCGGACGGCGAGTCGCTCAGCGCGGCCGCAAGGGTGTCGGGCCGTGTTTCCTGGAGGATTCCGTAGCCCCAGTCATCTTGGGCCTTCGCGTCGAGCATGGCGATGAACGCCTCCTCGGCTGGGCTGAGGTCGCCCCTGCGGTCCGCTGGCGGGAACTTGATGTGCTGCGAGAAGACCCCGATGACCCGATCTGCGTGGCGGGCGCCGAGCCACGTCGACACGCCGGACCCGATATCGCCACCGTAGGCGCCGAAGCGGTCGTAGCCCAAACGGGTCATCAGCTCAGCCCACACGTCCGCGACAGCCGCCTCGGTCGTCGGGCCCTCGGCGAGTGGACCGGAGAAGGCGAAGCCGGGCAGGCTCGGTATGACGAGGTCGAAGTCTGCGAGCCGGGACACCAGGGGCAGCATCTCCGTGTACGTGCTGGGCCAGCCATGGGTCAGGATCAGCGCCGTGGCGTCGGGCGCCGCCGAGCGAACATGAACGAAGTGGACTGGCGTGCCTCGGACCGTGGCGACGAACTGAGGGTACCGATTGAGGGCACGCTCGACCGCACGCCAGTCGAATCCATCGAGCCAGTACCGCACCAGACCTGCCAGGTACCCAGGGTCGGTCCCGGCGGCCCACGGCTCTCCCGGGGCGGCTGGCGCGAGCCTTGTCCGCGACAGCCGAGCCCGCAGGTCGTCCAGGACGGCTTCGGGCACATCGATGTGGAAGGGCGTCATCCGATCATGATTCCATCGCAAGGAGTCGCTCGGCAGCCGCCCGAATGGGCAGGCGGGTGGCCTTTCTGATTGTGTACAGCAACGGGGTCAGTGACCGAGTGAATCGCCGAGGCGTGCGGACACTCGGGGGACCGTCCACGGCTGGAGTGGGTCAGCCTTCCGGGTGCCCGTCGTAGACGCGGATCTTGTAGTCGGTGCTGTCGACCCGGTCGGTGAGTAGCTCCAGCTCTCGGCGTAGGACGAGCGCACCGAACCCGAGCAGCACGAGCCAGACCGCGGTGACGGCCAGCAGCGTCACCTCACCGATCGGCCGCTCGGCTTCCGTCGAGGGTGGTGCTCGCAAATGCCGCAGCGGGTCCAACACATCCGGTTCGTGAGACGCTGACCGCATGCCGTCCGCCGCCGTGATCGACCTGGACGCCACCGCCGACCCTGCCCCGCCCGGGACGAGGCGCTGGCTCCCGGCCCTGGTGGCCGTCGGCGTGCTGGCGTTCGCGGGCGGGGCCGAAGCTGCGCCACCGTTGAAGCCTTCGCTGGTCCTGCCGCCCGACGGTACCGCGGTGCACGTGCTGGGCCGGGCCGCCTCCCCGCCGACGAAATGCATCACGACCGCGACGCTCATGGCCTGTTGGAGCGGCCGGGTCTCGATCTGGAACCCGGCCGCCTGAGGAGAGAGGCAACGCTGTGCGAGCAATCCCGCTGTTCGTCGTGGCACTGGTGCTCTGCGGGTGTACTGCACCAGCCCCGCCCGCCGCCGGCCCGGCCTCGCCGGCCGGGTCGGCGGCGGTGCCGTCGTCGCCGGCCGCGTCGCCGCCGGTGCCGGCCTTCCAGCAGAGCCTGCCCGGCAGCGCCCGGCGCGAGTGCGTCGTGGTGCCCGGCGACGCCACGCTGGTGCGCTCGGGCGACTTCATCGCCGGGGACTTCGTCGAGTACCGCAGGCAATGGCATCCTGACCTCGGCCCCGACCTGGGCAAGCTGTTCTGGCTGCCGGCCAGCCCCCAGCTCAACGCCGCGCTCACCGTGACCGCGACCTCCGGCGGCCGCACCGAGACCTACAGCGCCGGCTCTCTGGCGACCAACGACGCCGGGCAGGCGATGTACCCCAGCGGCATCCCGTTGCCGGCCGCCGGAACGTGGAAGCTCGTCGCGCAGGCCGGCGACGGGTGGGGGTGCTTCGAGCTGACACTGCTCTGACCGGCGTTCGGCGCGCGACCGGGCCCATCTCAGCGGACCAACACCACGCCAGTCAGCTCCGATCCCAAATCGCGGACTACCCCTACGACGAGTACCACCGCCGGTTTGGCCGCGATGGCGCCTTGGTCGAGGTCACCGTTCTGGGCGCGGTCCCTGACATCCTCGACTTGACCGACAAGATTGAAGGCGCCATCAACTGGGCCTTCACCCTTCGCGGCCAGGCCACCGGATAGGGGTGCACTCGGCAGTTGCGAGATCAGACCCGGGTGATCCGCACCGCGTCGGCGACCACGAGTCCGGTGCCGCTGGTCCAGCGACTCACGCCGACCTTGTTGCCCGTGCCCGCAGCCAGGGTGAAGACGCCGATCGAGACCCACCTACCGCCGTTGACCCGCTGATTGACGGAGACGGACCTGCTGCCTGTGGTGGTCTCCACAAGGTATGGCGTCTGGTTGTTGTAGCCCGGGTCGGCCGGGTACCAAACTGAGATCTCATAGCTTCCGGTCGCCGGGATGGTCGACCGGAACCAGGCGACGTCGCTGGACGACACCGGACTGGTAAACCGGTAGTCGGTGCCGAACCGTTGGCCGGAGTAGGCCGACGTGCCCCATGCAGTGCTCGCGGTGAACCCGCCCGAGGCGCTGTTGTCGATGGTCGTGGTCCACTGCTGCGGCGGGGTTTGCGTGACCCTCACGTCGAGGTAGTTGCGGTCGATCTTCATCGTGACGCCACCCCACGTCTCGGTGACCTCCCCGGCGTACTGGTGCACGCGCTGCTGGTCCGCGTAGTAGGCATCGGCGCAGTAACTTCCGGCGTCCGTGTCAGCCACTCCGTTCCACCAGGCGATCCAGATCTGGTCGAGTCGCGCGTAGCTCGGGTTGTCGTATGCCTCGCAGACGTCCTTGATGCCGGACGAACCGCTGGAGTACATGCCGGCGAGGTAGCCCCGTACGTGCAACTGCTCGGTCCAACCGGACAGGAACGACAGCACGGCGGCGCGGCACGACGCGTTCGACGGGTACTGCTCGATGTCGTTGTAGATGGTGCTCGCAGTGCCGATGCCCAGTGCCTGGGCGGCATTCGCGGCGCTGTTGGCCGCGGAGACGCCTTGCGACCGGGCGGTGGTGGGATCGGCGGACATCTTCGGCGTGCGGGTGCCGCACGGTGCCTGGTAACCCAGTTCGATGGGGATCAGCCGCCATCCGTTGCTGGTCTGGTTGGCCACCCAGCTTGCGGTGAGGTTCGGCTGGGAACAGGAGCGGCTCGCCCCGCTGATGTAGATGCCGACCGCGCCGTAGGGCGAACTGGTCCGCCACGCGTTCATCGTGGTCTGTGACGGAGCGGCGCAGGTATCGAATCCCCGGCCGGTGAAGGTGCCGGGTTGCGGGCCGGTGGCCAGCGGCACCACTGCAGTCGATGCTTGTGTGGGTGTCGCGGCCACAGCAATCGACTCGGCGGGCGCCACGATTACTGCGGCAACGGTGAGACTCGCCAGCCACCCAGCAGTGACTCTCACATTGCCTCCGTCTGAAGAAATTATTGCCTGGGAACGGGCAGTGCGAAAGATTTCTACCACGAATCGATGAGTAGCAATAGAGGGCCGCCGCCGACCCGGCGCCGAGGTCAGCTGAGGGGCGGGCCCACGTAGTTCTCGGCCAGACTGGTGGCGTACGCGCGGGAGCTGGCATGCTGCGCGAACGTGGCGACGACGACTTCTGACGCCCCGATACCGACTTGCGGGCGTTGCCCGACGAGACGGCTCTACGCCGATCGTTTGAGCCGGGACGTCCATCCCCTCGACCTCAGCCGCAGCCGGTCCGAGCGCCCGACCTTCACGCCGGACTGCAGAACACGCCGTCCAGCAGCAGGTCCACCGAACGTTCGGCTGCAACGCCGGCCTCGGTCGCGCCGTGCACCATCGCGAACAACAACGCCAGGTCGGCCGGTGTGAGGTCGGCGCGTACATGCCCGCAGGCCTGCGCGCGGCGCAGCGGCCCGGTGAGCGCGGCGATGACTCGGTGCTGGAGGCGGTTACGGCTGCCCTGCTCAAGCTTGAGGGCGAGCGGCACGAGCGAACGCATCGCAACTTGCCTGCGCAGCACCTCCAGCAGCAGCGCGCGGAACGCCGCCGGATGATCGACGGTCGCTGCGACGATCTCGAGCCGGTCGACCTGGTAGGTGACCACCGCCTCGGCGAGGGCGCGCCGGTCAGGGAAGTGTCGGTAAATGGTGGCCTGTCCCACGCCCGCCCGGCGGGCGATCTCGGGCATCGGCGGTCCCGAACGGACGCCGGTCATCAGGTCGCTCGCGGCCTGGACGATGGCGGCACGGTTACGCAGGGCGTCTCGGCGACGTGACGGCGGCGATCCGTACAGCACCAACATGCTCCTCGAAGCGGCTCATGTTACCGATCGGTAATGATGATGTCACACGATTTGGCTTGTCGGTACCAGTTTCTGCGCTGCTGGTTGCGCCCGCGCCTGCCGGACAACCCCACGCGCCCGGGGCGCCGAGGTGCCCGCAGTCGGCTGGCTGTGATGTTGGTGCCGCTCAACCCGACCGCCTCGAGGCGGTGGACGCCGACTGGGTGTCCGCACTCGACGCCGCGTTCGATGACGGCCGCCTGGCACGAGGCGCCGCGACGGTGACCACCATCCTGCGCACTGCCCACGACGCCGACGGGTTGCAGCCGCTCCGGGCAGAGCCGGCGGCTGCGTCGTCCAGTCACACCGGAGCACACACTGCTCCGGGTTGCATGCCCACGTAAGTGAGCCCTCCGGAACATGGCTCGAATCGTGGACGCCGTAGTGATAAGCCGCCCCTCTGGAGGTTCTCGGTTCTCCCGCCTACCGTCCGGTAACCGCCGCTCGCATCGATGCAGCCAAGTCCGCGGTGACACGAGAAAGGGCGCACATGTCGTTACGCACCCGCGTTTCCGCCACGCTGCTCGCCGGAACCCTCGCCAGCGTCGGCCTCGGGGCGATCCCCGCTCAGGCCGATACCTCGCGCGGCATCACCATCCCCGCCTTCTACACGCCGCCGGCCAACCTACCGGCAGCCAACGGAGGACTGATCCGCACCGAACCGCTCGCACTGGCCCTGAACCTGCCGGGTATCAACTCCAGCATGCCGGGCAGCGCCATCCGGATCATGTACAAGTCCACCGACTCCACCGGCAGCCCCGTCGCCGTCACTGGCGCCTACCTCGAACCCGCCGCACCCTGGCTGGGGGTGGGACCGAGACCGCTGGTGGTCCTCGCGCCGGGCACGATGGGCCAGGGCGACCAGTGCTCCACATCACTGGCCCTGCAGCGGGGTCTCGTCCTGGGGATCGGCAAGGAACAGAGCACCGTCTCGGTCGGCTACGAGATCCTCGCCATGTACCGGCTCCTCGCCAAGGGCATCGCGGTCGTGCAGACCGACTACGTCGGACTCGGCACGACCGACCGACTGCATACCTACGTCAACCGGATCGACAGCGGCCACGCCGTACTCGACGCCGCGCGGGCGGCCAAGGCGCTCCCGAACACCAAAATCACCGCACAGGCGCCCGTAGGCCTCTACGGCTACAGCCAGGGCGGCGGTGCAGTCGCCTCAGCAGCCGAACTCCAGGCGACCTACGCGCCCGACGTCGCACTCAAGGCCACCTACGCGGGTGCCCCGCCGGCCAACCTGGCCGACGTGACCGCCGCAATCGACGGCAGTGAACTACTGGGTGCGCTCGGTTGGTCGGTGAACGGCTTCCTGCAGGCGAAGCCGGAAATTCGCCCAGTGATCGACCGGTACTTCAGCGACAACGGCCGCGCCGCGCTCCACGACATGTCAACCATGTGCGTCGGCGACGCGATCATCACGTACGCCGGAACACGCTCCTCGACCTGGACCACCAACGGCGAGTCCCTGGCCGAGATCATCGGAGCCGAACCCGTCCTGCGTGCGTTCATCAACGACCAACTCATCGGCACGCGTAAGCCCACCGGCATCGTGCGCGTCGCCACCGGTGTCAACGACAACCTCGTGCCGCACGCACAGGCACGCACGATGGCCGTCGACTGGTGCGGCCTCGGCGGCAAGGTCGTCTATGACCCGATCAACCTGCCCAAGGGCAGCAGCGCGCTGCTCAACCACTTCGGGCCTTTGCTCACCGACCAGTCCACGGCCGTGGACTGGCTTACCCACCGCCTGGCCGGCTGGCCGGCTGTCTCCAACTGCTCCATCCTGCCCCTGCTGCCGTAGCGGGGCGATCGACGCCCCAGCGCCGGAAATCCGACGCGGGGGTGCTCGACGGCCACGAACGCGAGCAGGACCATAGTCGCGGTTCTGCTCGCGTTCCGTACCGCGAGATCGTGACCGACCGAACCACGGCGGCCGGCCTGCGGAGGTGCCCGGCTGGGAGCGTGACCTGCTGCTGACGCCGCCGCGCACCAGCGCGGATGGATGGTGGTCCTGCCGACGGTGTAGGCCCACGGCGAAGAGGGACAGCGAGCCGACTGGCCAGGCCACGATGACCGCGTCCTCAGGCGAACTCGCGCGCGTGGATTCCAGCTTCTCGCGGTAGGTGGCCAACGCCGGTGTGCTGTCAGCTGTTGGTTCGTGCTCCCTTGAAAAAAGAAGTGCGGCGGGTTCGAAGCCGAACCGGCCGAACCCGCCGCTCGACGGGTGGAGGCGTCGAGAGCAGCTGGCGACCTGCGCTGCCCGCATGTGGGGGACGGCGATGCCCTGTCTGGACCGCACCGGTCGCCCGTCCACTACGGCTGGGCTCGTACAAGCCCACCTGGGTGCGCCAAGTCAATCCGGCCACCGTCGTTCCTCTCACCTCGTCCTTCCGACAACGAGCACATCGCGTAGGGGGTGTGCGCCACAAGGATCTTCACACCGCTGATACGGAGGCCGGCCGGAAATTGACGCCGCCGATACGCCAGCTTGCCGTCAGAAACCGCAAGTCCCGCAACGAATCGTGCTTGCGGAGGCTCGTGTCTGCCGATACGCGCATCCTGGCGCCGGCGCCGACCGGCTCGTATGACTGCGTAGGCCGCACCCGTAGCGTCGCAACACCGCCAGCGAGGCGAGCACGTAGGGATGCCATGTGTCCGAGCGGTGAGGATCGCCGCCGCCCGGTTCTCGTCAGTCAAGACCGATGCCGAACAGGCTTTCCCGGCGCTTAGGACCAACCGCGCCTGCGAGGTGTGCCTACCTCGGAGAAGCCGCGTGGCCGAGTGGCTGCCGTTATGGCCGTGTCAAGAATCGGCGGGTAGTCGTAACGGGTGCGTAAAAGCCGTCGACGGTGGCCGGCCAGCGGAATGAGATGGCGGAAAGTGGACCCGATGCGCGGGTCCGCACGGTCGCCGGAGGACTGCCATGGCGGTGGATCGCAGTCTGTGGGAAGCACGGGGCGCGCAGCAGACGCCGACGGGCGTCAGCGTTGCGATCGGCTGGACGGCGATGATGGCCGCGTGCCTTGCGGCGGCGGCGATGTTCTCGCGGTCGGAGATGCCAGGGCGGGTACTCGTTGTCGCTGTGGCAGCTGGTGCCTTTGCGGCGGTGGTCCCCGACCTGCGCGCCGTGGCCGCGGTTACCGGTTTGGCCATGGCCACGTTCGTCGGATTCCTGGCGAACCAATTCGGCGAGCTGACCGGGGGCGACGGTGCCTGGTCGTACGCGGTGGTGATCGGCTTCGGTGGGGTTCTCGGGATCGGCTACCGGTTCATGCGGCAGGTCCGGCAGGTGCGACGCGAGCATTCAGTACCGCTGCAGGTAGTGGCGGAATGCCCCTTGCCTGGTGGACGTGATGTGACGGTCGTACCACCGGACAACGCCTTCGACGGCCGCCGTGCGGCTTGAGGCGTTCGTCGTACCGCAGCGCCTGGCGGTTCGACGGCGCGGATCTCCTCGCCGTCCATGCAACCCGAAGCGACGGCCTCGCCGTTTCTGGCCCGACCCACCGCGCCCGCAGCCCCGTCGAGAACCAGATCCAGCCCTGAGACGGCCGGGAGACTGCCGATGTGGGCTGGCAGCCTCGCTGCCGGGACGCTGCCTCTACCTCTCGACTTCGACCCCCGCCCCTGGCCTGGGCGCCACACTTGGGCCCAACGCTGACCGCGCCGCAGCCGCTCATGACGCGACGAGAGGTCGCTCTTGGGCGACCGCTTGCCGTCGGACCTCGGCGCCTGAACACTTTCCCGCCTGATCGGCAATGTCAGGGTGAAGCGCGGACTTTGCCGAGGAGGGCCATGGCTTCGGATGCGGATTTGATTGGCCGGTCGCTGGATGGCGATGTCGACGCCTTCGTGGAGGTGGTCGAGCGTCATGAGGCCGCCGTCGGTTCGTACCTCGTTCGCCGGGCTGGACGGGATGCGGCTGAGGACCTCCTGGGCGAGGTTTGGGTTGCGGCGTTCGAGTCGCGGCGATCGTACGACCGGTCGTACAGCGATGCGCGGCCGTGGCTGTACGGGGTGGCATTGAATCGTCTGCGGCGCTACTGGCGGTCCCGGCCGGCCGAGGACCTGGTCGCGGACGTGCCGGACGTGGCTACTGGATGGGATCCGTGGTCGGCGGTGGACCTCGGCGTGGACGCCCGGGCGGTGCTCCGGTCGGCCCTGACGCGGCTCAAACCCGAAGAGCGGGAGGTCCTGAGGCTCGTCGCCTGGGAGGACCTGACCGCGGCCGACGCCGCGCGGGCACTCGGCATACCGGCCGGCACCGCGCGGCGGCTGCTGAGCCAGGCCAGGGCGGCATTGCGCGACGCCCCGGGGGTGTCCGCGCTTCTGAAGGACCGCAACAGCGCGAAGGAGAGACACCGATGACCGACGAGCTCGATCTGGTCGGTGCGTTGGGCAGCGCAGAACCACTGCGCCCGGAGGCGTATCAGCGGGCGCGGGCGGTGCTGCGGGCGGCTATGGCCGACCCCGGAACCGTGCGGCTGCTGGGCGCGATATCACCGGAGGAAACGACTATGGAGGCGACTTCAACCATGGAAACGACAACAACCACGCGGGACCACGAATCCAGCCCGGCGCTTCAGCGCCGCCGCCGGATCGGTATCGCGGGCCGATTGGGCATCGGCGCCGGGGTGGGGGTTGCCGCCGCGGCGGCAGTCGTCGCTGTGGTGCTCAACTCACCGGCGACCGGGGGCATCGAGGCCAGCAAGGATTCGTCAGCCGCCACCTCGGGCTCGACCGCCGTCGACGGCTCCGCCGAGCGCGCACCGCTGATGACCCTGGCCGGGTCCATCAAGACGGTCACCCCGGCGGCGGGCGACGCGTGGCTGGTGAAGGCGACGCAGGTCAACGGCACCAAGACCATGCAGGTCGTCTACACGCTGTACACCGACGGTCACGCGATCTATACGGGCAACAGCGTGAAGGACATCAAGCGTGCGATCGCCCGTCACCAGGACCAGATGACCGACGGCGGCTACGCTCCGCTCCTCAAGGCAGCCGTCGCCGCGGCGGACAGCAGCCCGGCCGACGGCCGGACTCAGATGCTCAAGGCAGCCAAGGATCCGCTGGTGGGCCTCGACCCCGCGGCGCAGAAGGCGGTGTGGGACAAGCAGCAGGCGGACGCCCAGGTGATCATCAAGCAGAAGGGCGGCAACGCCGAGCCGAAGCCGTACAGCCCCCAGGCCGTTCAGCGACACTTCGACAACGCCCTGTGGACGTACAGCACCCAAGCGCTGTCCGCTGGCGACGGCAACACGCAGGTCCGGTCCGGTGTGCTGCGTCTGCTGTCCACCATCTCCGCGGTCAGCGTCAAGAACTCGACCACCCACGGCAAGGCCACCCTGACGATCACCGCCGGCCCCGAGGTGTTCGGCGGCGTCAGCAGCGAGGTGCTGACCATCGACGCCACGACCGGCATGCTGGTCAAGGACGTCTCCACCGTGCCGGGCCTCCCCACGGCCTCCACGACGTACGAATCCTCCCGCGTGACGAAGGCCGACCTGTAGGCCGGGAACTCCCACCCACCAGCATTGCGGCAGACGGGCGTAACGCGCCCGGCGTTCGATAACGGTGCGGGCCGCCCAGAGGCGGCCCGCACCGTCGTCTTGTGTTCGCGCGGCCCGCGGCTGGTAGCCGGTCCGGTCAGCGCGGCAGCGAGCGCAGCGCCTCCACCACGGCGTCGGGTGCCCGCAGCGGCACGAAGTGGTCGGCGCCGGGTATTCGCACAAGGCGGCAGCCGGGAATGCGCCGCGCGGCCTCGACGCAGGTCGGGACGAACGACCGGCGTTCGAGATCGCCGAGCAGCAGCACGCAGGGAGTAGCAACGTCCTCCAGTCGGGACCACGCGTCGCCGTCATCGACGAAGGTATCGCCCCAGTTGAGCCAGAACCGGACCGCCGAACGCAGCAGATCGACGACGAGCGGGTCGCGGCCGGCCCGGGCCCACCGGGCGACACCCTGCTCGACGAAGGTCTCTGGGTCGACGCTGTCCGGCTCGTCGTCGGGATCGTGCGAGGGCGGGGCGCCGGAGATGCCGGGGCATGCCAGCACCATCCCGCGAACCCGATCCGGCTCGGCGAGGGCGAGGTCGAGCGCGGTACCGCCGCCCATGCTGCAACCGACGAACAATGCCGGCCCGACGCCGAGCAGGTCAAGAACCCGACGCAGGTCGTCCACCCGGGAGAATTGCCCGGCCGGCGGCGCGGAGCGGCCGAAGCCCCGCGTGTCGTACCGGATCAGCCGGTGTTGCCCGGCGAGTCGCTCCCAGACGGGGTTCCAGATGCGAGAGTCGCCCACGCCTGGGTGCAGTAGCACGACCGGCGGCAGGCCGCCCCCGGTGTCCTCGGCCCAGACGGAGCCGTCCCTCACATTGATCAACTGCCCCATGGCGACGAGCCTCCCACACGGGGCGGCGCCCAGGCGTGGGGATATCGACTCGAGAGTCACACGCCCAGTGATCGATAACAGAAAGATGCCTCCGGTGTTTGGTGCTGCGACCAAGCAAGCCACGCCGTGACCTCGACGCTGCCGGCCTGACTCAAGAAACACGCCTTAGGCGGACCCGACGGCGTCAGCGCTGGCGCTCCCGCGGGTGGTCGTGGCTCGTGGCTGTTCGCCGGATCGCCGTGACCACGGTCGCCCGGGCCCGCAGCCGGTGGGTGCCTGCCCGCTCTGAGTGCTGAGTAGCGCCGAGAGTCAGCGTCCCCGTGGGTGTTGCCGCACTCACGGGAACAGACACGCCCGACCGCGAAGTGTCGGCCCGGCGGCTCAGGCCGGGCTGAACTGGATGAGGACCGATGCGGTCGGCAGCTCGTCCGGAGCGGGTGGCGCCTCGGTGCGCCAGGCCAGCCGTACGCTCCATCGGCGGCCCGGCGGAAGGCGGTACGCGTCGGTGATGCCGCCGGCCGTGCCGCTGGAGAACCCGAGGATGCCCGACTCGAAGACCACCTCGAGGACGTCGCTGCGGTCCCAGCCGGCCGGATCGAAGTCGGCCGGCCCGTCCCAGGTCTCCAGCCGGGTGTCGCTACCCAGCACCACGGCGTCGTCGATGTTCTCGACCACCACGTAGCCCGGCGTCGAGCTGACCCATTGATCGAGTTCGTGCGGCGGGGGCGGCACGTTGCGCCGGTCGTTGCTGTCGTCGATCATCGCGAACAGTCGATAGTCAACATCGACGTACAGCTCGGTGCGCTCGACCAGCGCCGCCATGCTGACCCCTTCCCCGCTCGGTCGACTACGAGAGTAGCGATCTCCCGCCGACCGTGAATGCCTGCTTACTTACTCACCCTTGCATCGGCAGGTGTCGTTGGCTGAACTACTCCTGCCACCAGCTGTCCAACGGGGGAGTTGCGCTGATGCGACGATGTTCCTGCCTGTCACAATCCTGATGTCGATGCTCGTGGGCCTGATCAAGGCGATGGGATGCTGCGGTCCACCGTGCGTCCCGACCTTTTAATCCTGGCCTCAGGTTGATCGGGGACCATGAGCGGCAAAAGCATCGACTGGAAGGGGGCGCGTCGGCGTGCGGATCATGATCGCGGATGATGACGCGGCCATCCGTGAGTCGCTGGAGCGGGTTCTCCAGGTCGAGGGTTACGACACCAGCACCGTCGCCAACGGTCTCGCCGTGCTCGACGGGGTCGGTGGGGCCGGCGGTGACACGCTGGATCTGCTGATCCTCGACGTGATGATGCCCCGCCTCGGCGGGTTGGAGACCTGCCGGCGGTTGCGGGCGGCGGGTCGGGATCTGCCGGTGCTGATGCTGACCGCTCGTGACCAGGTCTCGGACCGGGTCGCAGGGCTGGACGCGGGCGCCGACGACTACCTGCCCAAGCCGTTCGCCACCGAGGAGTTGCTGGCCCGGGTGCGGGCCTTGCTGCGCCGGCGCACGCCGGGCGACGGGGAGTCGCAGGTCCTTTCGTTCGCCGACGTCCGGCTCGATCCCGACAGGTTCGAGGCGTGGCGGGGCGGGCGGCCGCTGCGCCTGACCCGGACCGAGTTCTCCCTCCTGGAGGTCCTCGTGCGTAACGCGACCCGGGTGTTGACCCGCGACGCGCTGTTCGAGGCGATCTGGGGCTTCGACATGAGCGCCACCGCCAACAACCTCCAGGTGTATGTGAGCTACCTGCGCCGCAAGATGGAGGCCGAGGGTGAGCCGCGATTGATCTACACGCTGCGCGGCCTGGGATACACGTTGCGGGAGAATCCTCCGTGAGCAGGCCCACCGGCCGGGAACCGCGCCGGCTGACCCGATGGTGGCGCCGGCGCTCGCTGCGGACCAGGCTGACGGTGATCGCGGCGACGGCCATCGCGGTCAGCGTGTTCATGGCCTTCCAGGTGGCCAGCGAGCTGCTGGACTGGGAGCTGCGGGACACCGCCGAGGATCAGCTGCGCGCCGACTCCCGCGTCCTGGCGACGGACGCGACGCGCGCCGGTCTGGCCCAGGTCCAGCTACCGCCATATCCCGGATCCGGTCGACTGGTGCGGGTCATCCTGCCCGACGGTTCGACCCGGACGCCGGCCGGCCAACCCGCGCTGCCCCCGGTCAGCGAGCACGCCGGGCGCGTGGCACAGGGCGCGTCGGCCGACCTGATGGAGTCGAACGACATCGACGAGGACGGCTACCTCATCTACACGCTGCGGGCGGGGGACGGCGCGGTCCAGGTGGCCCGCGTCGCCAACGACAGCCCGATCAACCGGTTCGGGTTCGGCATGCTGCTGATCGGGCTGCTCTGCGTGGTCGGCGGCGCCCTTGTCGGACGGACCGTGGCGCGGGCCGGGCTGGCACCGATCGACCGGCTGACCGCCGCCGCGGTACGCGTCGCGCACACTCAGGACCTCGACGCCCACATCCCGGATGAAGGCGGCGGGGAGATCCGGCGGCTGATCCAGTCGATCAACGACATGCTCGCCGCGCTCCGGGACTCCCGGCGGGCCCAGAAGCTGCTCGCCGAAGACGCCGCCCACGAGCTCAAAACCCCGCTCACCAGCCTGCGCCTCAACGTCGAACTGCTGATCCGGCTCGATCGGCGCGGCACCCTGGACAGCGCGCTGCCGGCGGAGAGCCGGACCCGGCTGCTCAACGACCTCGGTGCCCAGGTAGCCGAGTTGAGCACCCTCGCCGCCGAACTGACCGACCTGGCGCGCGGTGCCGTCACCGACGAGAGCACCGACCTCCTCGACCTCGCCGACGTGGTGGTGGCCGCCGCGACCCGGGCGCGTTCCCGCGTGCCCGACATCGAGGTCGCGCTCGACGTCACCTCTGTGTGGGTGAGCGGGCGTCCCGCTGCGCTCCAACGGGCGGTGCTCAACCTCATCGACAACGCCGGCAAGTGGTCCCCTGCGGACCAGCCGGTCCAGGTCCGGCTCCGTGCCGAGGGCGCGACGGCGGTGCTCGAGGTCGACGACGCCGGGCCGGGCATCGACGCCGCCGACGTACCGCGGGTGTTCGACCGGTTCTACCGTGCCGACAGCGCCCGGGCGCTGCCAGGATCCGGTCTGGGGCTGTCGATCGTGCAGCGGGTCGCCGACGCCCACGGCGGCCGGGCCACCGTCGCCCGCTCCGCACGCGGTGGCGCGCTGCTTCGGTTCGACCTTCCGGCCGCGGCCCCGCCCGGTCGAATCACGCGGCCCACAGCCGGGTCATGAAAAAGATCCGGGACGGGCCTGAGGCTCCGTCCCGGATCTCGCCCGTGCCGCCGCGCTCACCGTTGCAGCGCGGGGTCCTCGTCGTCGGCGAGCGACCGTCGCCCGTCCGGCGGCTCCACCGGTCGGGACAGCCGGCTCGGCCACCACATCCGCCGGCCGATCAGCAGGGTGAGGGCGGGCACCAGGATCGATCGCACCAGCAGGGCGTCGAGCAGCACGCCGAAGGCGACCAGGAACCCAACCTCGATCAGCATCACCAGCGGAAGTGAGACGAGGACCGCGAACGTGGCCGCCAGGACCAGGCCTGCCGAGGTGATGACGCCACCGGTGGCGGAGAGGGCTTTGAGCATGCCCTCTCTGGTGCCGAGACGCACGGCCTCCTCCCGGGCACGGCTGGCCAGGAAGATGTTGTAGTCGACGCCGAGCGCCACCAGGAACAGGAATGCCAGCAGCGGCACCGAATAGTCGATGCCCTTGAACCCGAGGATCGTGTCGAAGACGAACACGCTGCCGCCGAAGGCTGCGGCGAATGAGACGACCACGGTGGCCATCAGGATCAACGGGGCCACGACCGCGCGCAGCAGCAGCCCGAGCACGATCAGGACGACGGCGAGCACCAGCGGGATCACCAGCTTCTCGTCGCGGCTGGTGGTCACCTCGGTGTCGAGGTTCTCCGCACTCGGCCCGCCGACGATCGCCTCCGCCCCGCTCACCGCGTGCACGGCGGTGCGTACCCGCTTGATCGTGTCGTACTCTGCGACGGTGTCCGGCGCGTCCGTCGGGAACACGGAGATGTCGGCCCAGCCACCCTTGGTCTGACCCGGGATGGCCATGGCCACACCGCGGGTGCCCTTGACGATGTCGAGCACCCCCTCCTGGTACGCCGGCCGCGTGAAGATCGTCATCGGCTGGCCGCCGAGCTCCGGGAAGTGCTGGCGGAGAACGGTGAAGCCGGTGACCGACTCCGGCGCGGACAGGAACTGGTCCTGCTCCCGCAGGGCGCCGGTGTTGCCCGCCAGCCCGACGGCGAGCACGCCGAGGACTCCAAGCGAGCCGAGCGTCGCCACCCACCGGCGGCGGCTGATGGCGGTGCCAAGCCGTCCCCACAGCCCCGGCTTCTGCTCCACGGTCGTGCTGAACCGCGGGATGGCCGGCCAGAAAATCCGCCTGCCAAGCGCCACGAGCACCGCCGGGAACAGCGTCAACATGGCCACCAGCGCGCACAGAATGCCGGCCGCACCGATCGGGCCCAACCCGCTGGTGCTGTTCAGGTCCGCGACGAGCAGGCAGAGCAGGCCGGCGACCACGGTGGCCGCGGACGCGACGATCGCCGGCGCCGCGCCGCGCAACGCGTGGACCATCGCAACCCGGACGTTCTCGTGGTGGTGCAGTGCCTCCCGATATCGAGCGATGAGCAACAGCGCGTAGTCCGTGCCAACGCCGAATACCAGGATCGTCAGCAGCGCCGAGTTCTGGTCGTTGACCACGATGCCGAAGCCTTTGACGAGCAGGTAGACGGTCGCCATCGCGGTCAGTGCGGCCGCGCTCACGACCACCAGCGGGATCAACCACAACACCGGGCTGCGGTAGGTGAGGATGAGTAGGAGCGTTACGACGACGACGGTGGTGAGGAAGACCTGCAGGTCGATGCCGTCGAAGACGGCGTCCATGTCGCCGTCGACCGCGGCCGGGCCGGTCACGTCGAGTTCCAGGCCGGCGGGGCGGTCCTTCGCGGCGTCACGCAACGGCCCGACGATGGCCTCCGGTGCGCCGTAGGTCGTGCTCACATCGAGGGTGAACATCATCGCCTTGCCGTTGGTGGAGAGTCTCGTCGGTGGGCCCTCGTCGTCCTCGCCGGCCGGGGCCGCCACCTTCGGCGGGTACCGCTTGGCAAGGGTGTTGTAGTGGCGCTCGACCGTCGCGCGGTCGGCGGCGGTCATGCCGCCGACGCGGTGGTACACGAATACGAACGTGTTGTCCTCACCGCCCGGGAGACTGTCCTCCAGCACCGCCACCTTGGTGGACTCGGCACCGGTCGGCAGGGTGTCCACGGCTCTGTCGGTAGTGACCGAGCTCAGCTTTCCGCTCAACGGCACCATGACCGCCGCCAGCGCCACCCACAGGCCAATCACCAACCACGGCACCCACCGGCCGGCCAACCGACCGGCCGGCGCTTCCCCGGACGGCGCTGCGTTGACTGCCATCACTAGCCTCCTACAGACGGGTCACATCGCTTATCTGATGGCGACTTCGTACCGAGCGAATCTGAGACGACTGTTAAAACGGTGCTCAGGCCGGTTGGCGAACCAGGTGCCCAGCGCCCGTCACCGTGGTGGCGTCGAGGTCCTGCCCTGTGTAGGCAAGGCCCCAGGCGACAGCCGTCGGGCCGGATGAGCCACGCGTCGACGTCCACCCGGTCCGTGCGGGTAGCGAGTGTTGACCCGTCCGATCCCCGCGGCCGCGGCGGTGTCGATTCAGCGGGTCCGGGACGACATGGTGGTGATCGTGACGTCGGTGCCGCTCACCCGCCGGAGGCTGTCCTGCAGTCCCTCGACGGTGAGCGGCTCCACCTGCCGCGACGGGCTGATCGACTCCACTGCGGACACATGACTCACCCCGAGCCGTGCACGTACAGGTCTCTTTTGGTGGGTTGTCGACGTCGGGGTGGGGTGCGGCGCACAGAACGAGCGTTACGGGTCAAGCGGTTCGATGACCTGCTTTCGGGCGTGTTGATAGATGACGGAGCTGCGGAACCCGACGATCTCGCGGCGTCCGCTGAACTTGTCCATGAGGAAGGAGTGCAGGCCGTCGACGCTGGGTACGGCGACGTGGACGAGGAAGTCGTCGCCGCCGGCCACGACGTACACCGACAGCACCTCGGGCAACTCCATCGCATACTTCTTGAAGCCGTCGATGACGGTGCGGCTCAGCGGCCGGACCTGCACGTGCAGCAACGCTTGGACGCCGCGGTTGAGGGAGGCCAGGCTGATCTCGGCGTGATAGCCGGTGATGACGCCGCGTTCCCGCAGTGCGCGCACGCGTTCCAAGCAGGTGGACGGCGCGATGCCGACTGCCCGGGCCAGTTCCCGGTTGGTCTGCCGCGCATGTGTCTGCAGGTGCTGGATGATCGCCGTATCAAGTTCGTCCACGACCGGAATCTTGCCATCTTCTCCGAACGTCGTTCGCTTTGAGCCGGTCAGTGCCACGCACCTGCCTACTGTCGATCTCGTTCCGGCGAGTACACGACAGGAGCCACCATGGTCGCGACCCACCTCGACACCGAGTCCATCCACGAACACGTCATCCTCAGGCGGGGCGTACGGTCGGGCCTGCCGATCGTCGTCGCGGTGCACTCCACCGCGCTCGGTCAGGCCATCGGCGGCTGCCGGCTCGCGCACTACCCGCACTGGCGCGACGGGCTCACCGACGCGCTGCGGCTGTCGGCCGCGATGTCGGACAAGTGCGCGCTGGCTGGGCTGCCCAACGGCGGCGGCAAGACCGTCATCGCCCTGCCCCCGGGCAGGACACTTGACGCGGCCACACGTCGGGCGGTGCTGCACGACGCGGGCGACGTCATCGCCGGCCTCGACGGTACCTATGCCACCGGCCCGGACGTGGGAACCGGACCGGACGACATGGTCACGATCGCCGAGCGGACCCCGCATGCGTTCTGTCGACCGGTGCAGGCCGGTGGCAGCGGTGACTCCTCCGAACACACCGCCGTCGGCGTCCTCGCCGCGCTCCATGCCCTGTGCGCCGAGCGATTCGGGTCAGCCGACCTGTCCACGCGCAGCTTCGCCGTGCTCGGCCTCGGCCGCGTCGGCGGCCACGTACTGCGCATACTCGCCGACGCCGGCGCGACCTTGGTGGCCGCCGACACCGACGAGAGCAGGCGCACGCTCGCCGACACAGCGGGTGCCGCCTGGGCCAGCCCGCAGGACTGCCTGACCGCCGACGTGGATGTGCTCGTCCCCGCCGCTCTCGGCGGTCTGCTCACCTCGCACACAGTGCCGACACTGCGCTGCGCCGCGATCGCCGGACCGGCCAACAACCAACTCGACACTCCGGCCACCGCCGACCTGCTGCACCAGCACGGCATCCTCTGGGCACCGGACATCATCGTCAGCGCCGGCGGCATCATCCACGCCACCGCCGTCGAGCTACACCGGGAAACGTTCGCCCAGGCCACCGCCCGGGTCCACGGCATCGCCGACACCCTCACCGACATCTTGCGCACCGCCCGCGCCGCCGGCTCGACTCCGGCCGCCGCCGCCCACTCCCGCGCCCGACACCAGATTGAGCACGGCCGCCCCTGACCCTGCCGCCGGCCGACCGCGAGACAACGGTCAACCGCCGCCGTTCGACGCAGCCGGACCACCGGTATCCGACCGGGCCTGGAGTACAGCCAAATGCCCCTGCCCACCGACTCGTGATCGTCATCCGTGCCGACCTACCGCCGAGTGGGCGATCAACGCCGTAGCCGTACTCGCGTTGAGTCTGGGCGGGCGACTGCCCCAAGCGGCGGCGGACGCCGGAGACGCCGGAGACGCCGGAGACGCCGGAGACGCCGGAGACGCCGGAGACGAGTTTCGCCGGGTTGCACTGGAAATTCATGCCGCTTTCGTCATCGGCGTCGTAGGAGCCGTCAAACACAGTGTCGTTCCGCGGTTCTGCCGATGAGAGTTCGGCCATCAAGCTGGCGCGTATTCGCCCAGGCATCAAGATTCGGGCTCGCGCCCCGGCGACGGCGCACAACGATTGGGCTGGGGGCGAGCAGAGTCAGCATTCGGTGCCGCAGGAGGGTCAGTTGCTGCGAACGGCCCATTTCTCCAATGAGCCACTCGCCGTAGTCTTACGGACAGTATTGGTCGTGTGGTCTCGTAGGTGTGCCAGGGGTGGAGGATGTCTGTGGCGGGGTTGTTCGACGGCTTCGAGGGCTACCGCGTGGTGGCCGATGCCGAGCGGCGTTCGGCGCTGACCTCCGCCTTGGTCGCGGTCGACGCGAATGTGTTGCTTAATCTCTATCGGTACAACGCGCGGACCACGAACGACCTGCTTGCGATCTTCGAAAGGCTGGGGGATCGACTCGTCGTTCCCCACCAGGCGGTTCGGGAGTTCCACCGCAATCGCCTCAGTGCCATCGGTAACCCGGAGCAAGCCACGACCGAGGCGCGCAACGGGCTGGACAAGAGTAGACACGGTGCGGCGCGAGCGCTGGATGTCTGGTCCAAAAAGGTGGCGTTGGACGAGTCGGAGCTCCGGCAACTTCATTCGGAAATTGAGCAGGTCTTTCGCCGCCTCCAGGACGTCGTCGACCGTGCCGCCCCGGATCGAGTGCACCCTACAACCCCGACGGAAGACGATCCCGTGCTGCGCCGGCTGACCGAATTGCTCGACGGGAAGGTGTTGGCCCGGCCAGACGATGAGCGCTGGAACGAACTCATCACACAGGGCAACAAACGGGTCGAGGACGAGGTTCCGCCCGGCTACCTCGATGTCGAGAAAGGTGAGCAGTTCCCGGAGGGTGCCAGCGGCGACTTCCTGGTCTACATCCAGGCGTGTGTGGAGGCCAAGGCCCGTGACCTGGACCTTCTCATCGTCACCAACGATGAGAAGGAGGACTGGTGGTGGCGTCGAGGGGCTGAGCTCATCGGCCCTCGACGGGAAATGACGGAGGAGTTCTTCGCGCTCGCGAGCCGTCGCCTCTATCTGATGCGTCCGAGTGACCTTCTGGTGCTCTCGGACGCGCTCGACCTCACCGTTGATCCCGAGTCCGCGAAGGACGCGGATACCAGCCGTGCCGACATCGAGGATCTCGGCAAATGGACGGTTGAGGCGGTCGACACCTTGCTGGAGAGGCTGCGCGGAGAAGGGCGCCGCGGCCTCGCCGATGTGATTGTCGAAGCGGCGCGCCAGGGAGGAACCCTCGGTCGCGATGCCGTCTACGCCCTGTGCGGATATGACGAAGACCGTCTGCTGGTTGGCTTCACCCGTCCGACGGCCAGGATCGCAGGCGATCTTCAGGCCGAGGAACTCCTTCCCGCAACTGTGCGTCCGATGCTCACGCCGCTGTACCGAGGCCCTGGCCGTCTCTATGCGTTGCGCGTTCCTCCAGAGGTCGTCGCGATGTTCGGCTCAGACGAGACGACCGTCGATGACGCGATCGAGCCCGACGGGGCCGGGAAGTACGCACCGCTGACGGACTACCTGCAGGAACTCGCGGACGACTCCGCGACGATGACCTTTGCCGAGCTGGAGGGCCTTCTCGCCGCGCCTCTGGCACCCTCAGCTCGGAAGTATCCCCAGTACTGGTACTCGCCGGCCAATTCCCTCGGCAAGGCAGTCGACGCAGCGGGATTCAAGGCACGCCTGGTGCGCCTCAAAGCAGAAACCGTCGAGTTCGCGCGCAGGACCACATGATTCCTGGCCAGGGGTGCGGCCCCCGCATCGTCGCAGGTCGGAGCGGCGAGCGCGAACTCTCATGCCGAGTTCAGTGCGCCGCACTCAGCGGTCCTGACTCCTTTGACGGGCGATTTGATGGAGCGTCCGTTCCCGCCGGTCCTCGGGTGGTGCCCATCGATCAGAGGTGGCATCCGGTGACCAGTGCCAGTAAGGTCGGCTGAGTTGGGTCCGCAACGTTGATCGTGGAGCACAGGGACATTCGCCCGCTCCAGCCCACCGATCACGCGCAAGATCCCCGCCGACACTTGGAGGGTCTTGCAATGGGTGTATCTCGCTCGCCTCAGAGCCTGCCGATCCCCGAGGGCGTCAAGCTACTCACCGTCGTTGCACCCAGCAAGGATGAGGGCAACAGTCCCACCGGCCTCGTTGGGCGACACCTGGCCCAGCAGTTGCTCGCGGCCGGTGACCCGGTGCGGGTACTTGCCGAGCCGGCCGAGTGCAGCGGCTGGCCGAACGATGTCCACCTGGTGACAGGCTCCATTAGGCAACCGTTGGCCTTCGGCGGGATCTTCGCTGGTGTAGACGCGATGTTCCTAGCCGGTGCGCATCCTGCGACCGTCGAACCGACGCTCGCGCTCGCTCGTGACGCCGGTGTTCGGCGGATCGTGCTGCTGTCCTCCCACGGACCGGAGTACGAGCAGTGGAACCCGCCGGAGACGTGGTACTGGTTGGCCATCGAACGCGCTGTGGAACGTTGCGGCATCGCGTGGACGCACATCCGACCATCAGCCGTAATGGGTTCGGTCATCAGCGGTACATATCCCGCCACCGGTTCCGACTGGCCCGACTCGATCCGCGCCGAGGGCACCGTCCGGGAAGCCTTTTGGAACAACGGGCACTACCCGTTCATCCACGAGGACGACCTGGCCGCCGTCGCGGCGGCGGCAATGCGCACTGACCGCTACACCGGCTCCATCCTCGAGGCTGTGGGCCTGCCGCTGTCAACCCGGTCACGAGTACGCAGCATCGCTGACGCCATCGGCCGCGACATCCGCGGTATCGACATGACGGCCGCCGAAAGTCGCGCAGTCTGGCAACGCAACGGTTGGCCCGAGGGTGCCATCGATGTAACGCTGTACGCCCTACAGGAGTACGGTGCGCGCCTAGGGCCTGTGTCGAAGTCGGTCACAGCCACTCGTTGATGGCGGCGAGGTGGATGGTGGCCTCGTAGCGGACGGCCAGCTTGTCGAAACGGGTGGCCACGGCTCGGTTGCGCTTGAGGCGGTTGAT
>NZ_QGSY01000149.1 GCF_003857035.1 Micromonospora arida | reverse complement strand
GGGTACGTCGGGCCCGCCATCGATGGCGGGCCCGACGTACCCGGCCACCTGGAGGTTCCCCATGCCACCCCTGCCCCTCAGCCGCCGCCACCTGCTTCAGGCCGCCGGAGCCACCGTGGTGGTCTCCGCGAGCGGGGTCGCCGTCTCCCCCGGGAGCGCGTCCGCGGCCGTCGTGCCCCCGGCCCGGTCCGACATCGGCGTCTCGGCGTACGCGTTCGACCCGGGTCAGGTACGCCTCAGCTCCGGCCGTTGGATGGACAACCAGACCCGGACGCTCAACTACCTGCGGTTCGTCGACGTCGACCGGATGCTCTACAACTTCCGCGCCAACCACCGGCTGTCCACGAACGGCGCCGCCACCAACGGGGGCTGGGACGCGCCGAACTTCCCGTTCCGGACCCACATGCAGGGCCACTTCCTGAGCGCCTGGGCGTACGCGTACGCGGTGCTGGGTGACACGACCTGCCGGGACAAGGCCAACTACATGGTCGCCGAGTTGGCCAAGTGCCAGGCCAACAACTCCGCCGCCGGGTTCGGCGCGGGTTACCTCTCCGGCTTCCCGGAGTCCGACTTCACGGCGCTCGAGGCACGGACGCTTTCCAACGGCAACGTGCCCTACTACTGCATCCACAAGACCCTCGCCGGTCTGCTCGACGTCTGGCGTTACATCGGCAACACCCAGGCCCGTACGGTGCTGCTGTCCCTCGCCGGCTGGGTCGACACCCGGACCAGCCGGCTGAGCTCCAGCCAGATGCAGTCGATGCTGGGCACCGAATTCGGGGGCATGAACGACGTGCTCGCCGACATCTACCAGCAGACCGGCGACAGCCGTTGGCTCGCCACCGCGCAGCGGTTCGACCACAACTCCGTGTTCAACCCCCTGGCCTCCGGCCAGGACCAGCTCAACGGGCTGCACGCCAACACGCAGGTGCCCAAGTGGATCGGCGCCGCCCGGGAGTACAAGGCCACCGGGACCACCCGCTACCGGGACATCGCCAGCAACGCGTGGCGAATCACCGTCGGCGCGCACACGTACGCCATCGGCGGCAACAGCCAGGCGGAGCACTTCCGGTCGCCCAACGCGATCGCCGGCTACCTCAGCAACGACACCTGCGAGCAGTGCAACACGTTCAACATGCTCAAGCTGACCCGGGAGCTATGGCTGCTCGACCCGAACCGGGCGGACTACTTCGACTTCTACGAGCGCGCGCTGATCAACCATCTGATCGGCGGGCAGAACCCGGCCGACAGCCACGGCCACATCACCTACTTCACTCCGCTGCGGCCGGGCGGACGTCGCGGTGTGGGCCCGGCGTGGGGTGGCGGCACCTGGAGCACCGACTACAACTCGTTCTGGTGCTGCCAGGGCACCGGCCTGGAGATCAACACGAGGTTGATGGACTCCATCTACTTCTACAACGGCACCACACTGAGCGTGAACCTGTTCACGCCGTCGGTGCTGAACTGGACGCAGCGCGGCATCACGGTCACCCAGACCACCAGCTTCCCGGTCAGTGACACCACCACGCTGAGCCTGTCCGGCTCGATGAGCGGGTCGTGGAGCATCCGGGTGCGGATCCCGTCCTGGACCAGCGGCGCGACGATCGCCGTCAACGGCACGGTGGAGAACGTCACCACCACACCGGGCAGCTACGCCACGGTCACGCGCACCTGGGCCGCCGGCGACACCATCACCGTGCGGCTGCCGATGCAGGTCGCCGTCAAGGCCGCCAACGACAACGCCAACGTCGGCGCGGTCACGTACGGCCCCGCGGTGCTGGCCGGCAACTACGGCAACACGGCCCTGAGCACCCTGCCCACCCTCACCGTCTCCTCGATCACCCGGACCAGCACCAGCTCGCTCGCGTTCACCGCCAGCGCCAACGGGTCCACGGTGAACCTCGCCCCCTTCTACGACGCCCACGGCTACAACTACACGGTCTACTGGAACACCAGCGGCAGCGGCGGCCCCACCGGCAGCTACCGCCTGGTCAACGTCGGCACCGGGCTGGTCCTCGGTGTCCAGAACATGTCCACCGCCGACGGTGGTCTGGCCGTGCAGTGGGGCGACAGCGGCACCGCGGACCACAACTGGGTGGTCATCACCGACGGCAACGCGGTCCGGTTCCGCAACGTCAACAGCGGCAAGGTCCTGGGCGTGGAGAACATGTCCACCGCCGACAACGCCCGGGTCCTGCAGTGGGCCGACAACGGCACCGCCGATCACCGGTGGATCCTCGTGGACAACGGCGACGGCACCTACAAGATCCGCAACGTCAACAGCAACAAGCTCCTCGGGATCCTGAACGCGTCGACCGCCTGGGGAGCGCAGGCCGTGCAGGATCCGGACAACGGCAGCGCGGACAACCGGTGGAGGCTGGTCCGCAACGCCTGACCTCCGCCCCGCTCGACGGGCTCACCGGCGCGGTCACCCGAAGGCCGCGCCGGTGACGCCGAGCGGGCACCCGCCAGCGGTCGTACAGTGGGGAGGGTCCTGGCCCCAGTGAACGTGGCGGACGTGTCGGCTCGTGCCGCTTCCGCCCGGAAGGAGCACAGTGAACCGCCCCCTCCGCACCACGCTCGGCGGCGCGTTGACCGCCGTCATGCTGGTCACCGTCACCGTCGCCGTCGCACCGGCGCAGGCGCACCCCGCCGGGCGGCCGCCGGCCGTCCTCGCCCTACCCGACGGGTTCCAGCCCGAGGGCATTGCCACCGCCGGCCGGTACGCCTACCTCGGCTCGCGCGCTACCGGTGCCATCCAGCGCGTCGACCTGGTCACCGGCCGGGGCACGACGATCGGCGCGGCCACCGGCACGCCGTCGCTCGGCCTCAAGGTCGACCCACGTGGCCGGCTCTTCGTCTCCGGCGGCACGGCTGGCGACGCTCGCGTGCTCGACACCCGCACCGGCGAGGTGCTGGCCCGCTACCAGTTCGCCACCGCCCCGACGTTCGTCAACGACGTCGTGCTGACCCGCGACGCGGCATACTTCACCGACTCGAACCGGCCGGTGCTCTACCGGCTGCCGCTCGGTCGCCGTGGGGCGCTGCCGCCCGCCGACGCCTTCACCACGATCACCCTGACCGGTGCGTACGAGCAGGTCGGCACCGGGGTGAACCTCAACGGCATCGCCCCCACACCGGACGGCCGGGCGCTGATCGTCGTCCAGTCCAGCACCGGCACCCTGTACCGGGTCGACCCGGCGACCGGGGCGAGCACCGTCGTCGACGTGCCGGGCCACACCTTCACCAACGGCGATGGACTGTTGCTTCTCGGCCGCACCCTCTACGTCGTGCAGAACCGCCTCAACCAGATCGCGGTGGTCCGGCTCAACCACGCCGGCACCGCCGGAGCGCTCACCGGCACCATCACCGATCCGAACTTCGACGTACCCACCACCGTGGCCAAGGCGCTGGGCCGGCTCTACCTGCCCAACGCCCGGTTCACCACACCGCCGACCCCCACCACGCCCTACACGGTCGTCGCGGTCCGCGCCCACTGAGCGACCCGAGGGGGTACGCGCCGCGCGTCCCCCCTCGGCCCACCGCTCGGGATCCGAATCGCCGATTCGGCCGCCAGTAGGATCACTGGCCCCGGCGACGACTGTCGCCTCGTGCACCCCGGAGTCCGTGTGGCCGCCCGCCCGTACCGGTTCCTGCGCCGGACCCTGGCCGTGGGCTGCCTACTCGCCGCCGCCGCACTCCCGGCCAACCGGCCGGCCGCATGGCCGGCCGGGCGCACCGACGCCGCGCAGCCCACGGTCCTACGGATGCTCCAGCTGAACCTCTGCAACAGTGGCCGGGCCGGCTGCTACACCGGCCGAGCGATGGCCAGGGCCGCCGAGGTGATCAGCACCGAGGCACCCGACCTGGTCACCCTCAACGAGATCTGCGCGGGCGACCTGTCCGCCCTGCACGGCGTCTTCCAGAGCGTCCACCCGGGGCGGAGGGTCGTGGCCGCGTTCCAGGCCGCCGGCGATCGCCCGAGCGGCGACGACACCCGCTGTCGCGACGGCCAACGGTTCGGCATCGGGCTGCTGACCCACGTGCGGACGCCGGGGACCCCGAGCACCGTGTACGCCGGAACCCACCCGACGCAGGACCTCGCGGACCCCGAGGAACGGGCCTGGCTCTGCGTCGACGTCGACGGCGCCCTGCTGGCCTGCACCACGCACCTGTCGGCCACCGGCTACCGCGTCGCGCTCACCCAGTGCGATCACCTGCTCGACACCATCCTGCCGACGATCGGCCGCAACACCGGGTACGAGCCCACCGTGCTGGGTGGCGACCTCAACCTGCGCGCCGGCCACGACCCCGACGTGCGGTCCTGCACCCCGCCGGGCCATCAGCGGGTCGACGACGGCCGACTGCAACACGTCACGGCGACCACCGACATCACGCTCTGCTGTCGCAGCCTGGTGCCCATGCACGGGACGACCGATCACCCCGCGCTGCTGGTCACCCTCGCGATCGACCGCAGCCGACCCGGCCGGAGGCCGGCCTGATCCGCCTCCCCAGCGGGCGCGGATGGCGCGGGGCGCACGACGTCAGCGCGGCGGCGTGTCCCGGCGGGACGGGAACGGAGTACCGGGCTGGCCGAGGGTGGAGCGGGCGCGCAACCCGACGGGGTCGGGAGCGGCGGTGGGCGTCGAGGGCGCCGGTTCCGCGAGTCGCCGCCCGTCCAGGTACGCGGCGGCGGCCCGGTCGTCGTCGGTCGGAGCCGCGAGCAACGCGTAGAGCAGACCGACCACGCCGAAGAGCACCGCCAGCACGATCGGCACCAGCAGGGTGCTCACCCCGGCGCCGGTCACCTCACCGGCCTGCTCGTGGCGGTGCACCGACAGTGCGCTCATGCCGGTGAAGTGCATCCCGTTGACGGCGATCCCCATGACCAGCGCGGAGGCGAAGATCGCCAACCCCCGCCGGACGGTCATCGCGAGCCACAGCGCGACGGTGGACGCCACCACGGCGATGACCACCGAGAGCACGACCCGGACGGTGTCGTAGCCGAGGCTGCCGTTGAGACGCATGGCGGCCATCCCGGTGTAGTGCATGGAGGCCACCCCGGCGCCGGTGAAGATGCCGCCGGCGACCAGTCGTACCGGATTCAGACGGCCGGTGCCCACGATGGCCAGGCCGATACCGACCGCCACCACGGCGATGGCCGTGCTGGCCGCGGTCAGCGGCACGTCGTAACGGATCCGGGTGTTCTCCACGGCGAAGCCCAGCATGGCCATGAAGTGCATCGCCCAGATGGCGGTGCCGCCCAGCGCCCAGGCCGACAGCAGACCCCACCACGCCCGCTGGCCGTTCGTCCGGGCGGTGCGGATGCGCCCGGCGCAGACCAGACCGAGGATCGAGCCGAGCACGGACAGCGCGTAGCTCAGCGCGGGCGTGATCCACCCGTACTCAAAGTGATTGATCTCCGCCACGGCGGCTTTCTCCCCATTCGTTACCCACGCGTCAACAAGACGCCTCGGCAATGATCAGTGGTGCTGTGATCAGGCGCAACAGTGCCCTCCGGGCTATCCGAGGGGTGCCGACGCGGTGACCGTCCGCTGCGTCGATTTCAGCGACGAAAATGACTGAGCGTGGTCGTCAGGCCGACGTGTGGTACGCGAGAACGCCTCGATTGACGGCCGCTATAGCCTGTCGAGCCGTCGACCGCAGCTCCGTTGTGGCACCGCCAGAGTCGGCAATCTGACCGAGCAGGTCGACGACCTGTCGGGCCCACCGGACGAAGTCACCGGCGGGCATCTCACCATCGATCTCGTGACCGCTGCCGAGCACCTTGGCCAGCGCCTCGCCCCGGGCCCACCGGTAGACGGGCCAGGCGAAACCGAGATCCGGCTCCCGGGTCGCCGTCAGCCCTCGCGCCGCCTCGTCGGCCTCGATCTCCCCCCACAGCTTCAGGGTCTCGTCCACCGCGTCGGCCACCGGCCCGCGCGGCAGCGACGCCCGCTCGTCGACATCGCGGCGCGCCTCGAACACCACCACGGACACCGCGGCGGCCAGCTCGGCCGGGGACAACCCGTTCCACACCCCCCGGCGCAGGCACTCGGCGACCAGCAGGTCCGCCTCGGTCCAGATCCGGCCCAGCATCCGACCGGCGTCGGTGACCGCGCCGTCGCGGGCGAGGTAGCCACGCTCGGTCAGCAGCGCCACGATCCGGTCGAACGTTCGAGCGAGGGACCCCGTACGACCACTGACACGCTCGCGCAGCTCCTCGGTGTCGCGCTCCAGCCGTCGACGCCGCTCCGCCCAGCGGGCGTGCTCCTCCCGCTCGGGGCAGGCGTGGCAGGGGTGGTGACGCAGCTCGGTCCGGAGCTGGGTGATCTGGTGGTCATCGCCGGTCACCTGCCGGGAACGGCCGCCGCGTCGGCCACCGTGCCGATCCAGACCGGTGCCGCTGACCTCGGCGGCGAGATCCCGCCGGGCGCCCGGGGACCGGTGGTTGAAGTGCTTGGGCACCCGGATCCGGGCCAACACCTCGGCCGGAGTGGTGAAGTCGCCGGGGCTGACCCGCCCGGCCCAACGGTCCTGGGTGAGAACCAGCGGCCGGGGCTCACCGAACCCACCGGTCGCCGGGTCCAGCACCACGGCCAGCCCGGCCCGCCGGCCGGACGGCACCCGGATCACGTCGCCGACGCGCAGCCGCTCCAACGAGGCCACCGCCGCGGCCTTGCGCTGGGTCTGCCCCTGGCGGGCGATCGCCTTCTCCCGGTCGGCGATCGCCACCCGCAGCGCGAAGTACTCGTCGAAGTCGCCGTGGTGACAGGCGGCCTCCGCGCCGTACGCGTCGATGGTCTCGGTGTTGCGCTGCACCTGCCGGGCCAGGCCGACCACCGACCGGTCGGCCTGGAACTGGGCGAACGAGGACTCCAGCAGGGCCCGGGCCGGCTCCGCGCCGACAGTGCCGACCAGGTTCACCGCCATGTTGTACGACGGCCGGAAGCTGGAGCGCAGCGGATAGGTGCGGGTGGACGCGAGCCCGGCCACGTGCCGTGGGTCGGTCTCCGGGGACCACACCACGACGGCGTGCCCCTCCACGTCGATGCCTCGGCGGCCGGCGCGGCCGGTGAGCTGGGTGTACTCCCCCGGGGTCAGGTCGACGTGCGCCTCGCCGTTGTATTTGACCAGCCGTTCCAGCACCACGCAGCGGGCCGGCATGTTGATGCCCAACGCCAGCGTCTCGGTGGCGAAGACCGCCTTGACCAGGCCGCGGACGAACAGCTCCTCGACGATCTCCTTGAACACCGGCAGCATGCCGGCATGGTGGGCGGCCAGGCCCCGCTCCAGGCCGTCCAGCCACTCCCAGTAGCCCAGGACCGACAGGTCCTCGCCGGGAATGGCGGTGACCCGCGACTCGACGACCCGGCGGATCTCGGCCCGCTCCTCCGCCGAGGTGAGCCGCAGCCCGGCGGCGAGACACTGCTGCACCGCGGCGGCGCAACCGGCCCGGCTGAAGATGAACAGGATCGCCGGTAGCAGACCCTCCCGGTCCAGTCGGTCCACGATGTCCGGGCGCAACGGGCCACGCCAGCGCGGGCCACGCCGACCGGCGCCGGGCCCGGCGCTGCGCCCCTCACCCAACTCCAACCGCCGCACGGTCTCCCGGGTGTAGCGCAGCAGCTCCGGGTGCACGTCGTGCTTGCGGGCGGCGTCGGCGTCGTGGAACAGGTCGAACATCCGCTTGCCGACCAGCATGTGCTGCCACAACGGCACCGGCCGGTGCTCGCTGACCACCACGGCGGTCTCGCCGCGCACGGTGACCAGCCAGTCGGCGAACTCCTCGGCGTTGGAGACGGTCGCCGACAACGAGACCAGGGTGACGGAGGCGGGCAGGTGAATGATCACCTCTTCCCAGACCCCACCGCGGAACCGGTCGGCCAGGTAGTGCACCTCGTCCATCACCACGTACGCGAGGCCCTGGAGGGTGCTGGAGCCCGCGTAGAGCATGTTGCGCAGCACCTCGGTGGTCATCACCACCACCGGCGCGTCGCCGTTGATCGCGTTGTCGCCGGTGAGCAGGCCGACCTGCTCGGCGCCGTACCGGGCGACCAGGTCGTGGTACTTCTGGTTGGACAACGCCTTGATCGGCGTGGTGTAGAAGCACTTGCGCCGGGCCGGTGGGGTGGTCGCGTCGGCGGCGGGCACCGGGTCGTCGGGCCGCCCACGCAACGCCAGGTGGACGGCGAACTCCCCGACCACCGTCTTACCGGCGCCGGTGGGAGCGCAGACCAGCACACCGCTGCCCCGCTCCAGCGACTGACACGCCTCCCGCTGGAAGTCGTCGAGGTCGAACCCCAGATCGAGGGCGAACTCGTCCAGCGCCGGAAACTGTGCGGCTTCTGCGGCCTTGCGGCGCGCCGCTGCGTACCGCTCGGCGGGGCTCGACATGGCACCAAGATTAGTGCGTGCCGAGTCATGTCACCCCACAAGGCCGTCCGGAGGCACGCTCGGGGGCGGTCGGTAGGGTGCACGGCGTGCCGGACCATGCCGAACCGCCCCAGACCAGTCCGCCGGGCACCGCCGAGCGCCGGGCGTCCCGACGCCCTGTCAAGGCGGTGCTCTTCGACTTCCACGGCACCCTGGCCCAGGTGGAGGACCCCCAGCGGTGGGTGTTGGAGGCCGCGGCGGCGTGCGGCGTCACCCTGGACCGCGTCCGCGCCACCTCGCTGGCCGACCGACTGCTGACCGCCGGCCGCGCCGGCGGGCCGCTGCCGGCACGGGTGCCGCCCCGACTCGCCGAACTGTGGGCCGACCGGGACCTCTACCAACACGCTCACCGGGGCGCGTACACCGGGCTGGCCGAGACCGTCGACGCCGGCATCGACGGCTTCGCCGACGCGCTCTACGAGCGGCTGCTGACCACCGAGGGCTGGCTGCCGTACGCCGATACCACCCCCACTCTGACCGCGCTGCGCGATGCCGGGGTGCCGGTGGCGGTGGTCAGCAACATCGGCTTCGACCTGCGGCCACACTTCGACGCCTGGGGGCTGACCGACCTGGTCGGCGCGTTCGTGCTCTCCTACGAGGTGGGGCGCTGCAAACCCGACCCAGCGATCTTCTGGCGTGCCTGCGGCATGCTGGGCGTCGACCCGGAGCAGACCCTGATGGTCGGTGACACCCCGGCGGACGCGGGCGCGGTGGCCGCCGGCTGCTCGGCGCTGGTGCTCCCGGCAGCCGAGCCGGGCCGGGAGAACGGGCTGGGCGCGGTGCTCGACCTCGCCCTACCAGGCTGACCGGCACTGACCCGACCCGTGCCCACCGTTGGTCACGCCGGTGGACACCGCCGCAGGTTGGCCAGGGCGGACGGCCTACCGTCGTGCCCGTGACCGAGATCCTGCTGCCCACGACGGCACCGGCAGAAACGCCACCAGGCCGGGGCGGCGGCGTCGTCGCGGTGGGGCTGGTGCTCGGCGGGGCCCTGTCGGTGCAGTTCGGCGCCGCCGTGGCCGCGTTGCTCTTCCCGCGTACCGGGGTGGCCGGCGCGGTGACCCTGCGGCTGACCATCGCGGCGGTGCTGCTGCTCGTCGTGTGCCGGCCCCGACTGCGCGGACACGACCGGTCGGCCTGGCTCGCGGCCGGCGCGTTCGGGCTGGCGCTGGCCGGCATGAACTCGCTGTTCTACCAGGCCATCGAACGCATCCCGCTGGGCCCGGCGGTGACGCTCGAGGTGCTCGGCCCCCTCGCGCTGTCGGTGTTCTCCGCCCGCCGACTGGCCAGCTGGGGCTGGGCGGGTCTCGCGCTGGCCGGGGTGGCACTGCTCGGGCAGGGCGGCTTCGACCGACTGAACCCGGTCGGGGTGGCCTTCGCGTTCGGCGCAGGCGCCATGTGGGCCGCGTACATCGTGCTGAGCGCCCGGGTCGGCGGCCGCTTTCCCGGCGCGGACGGGCTGGCCCTGGCGCTGACCGTCGCCGCGCTGGTCACCCTGCCGCTGGGCATCGTCGACGGCGGCGCGGCGCTGCTCGACCCGCCGGTGCTGGCCCTCGGCGCAGCCCTCGCCGTGCTCGCCTCCGGGCTGCCCTACACCCTGGAGCTGATGGCGCTGCGGCGGATGCCCACCGCCACCTTCGCGGTGCTGATGAGCCTCGGCCCGGCCGTCGCCACGCTCGCCGGCTGGCTGGTGCTGCGGCAGGAGTTGACAGTGCTGGAGTGCACCGCCATCGTGCTGGTGATCGCCGCGAGCATCGGCGCGGTACGGGTCAACGCAGCAGCCGCACGGCGCCTGGAACCGCGCTGATCGTCACCGGCAGCTTCAGGGAGCGTTCCCCGTCGGCGTACGACGTGATGCCCTCGGCCGCCAACTCCACCGTGCGGGCCCGGAAGCTGCGCACCAACGGGTGGCTGACGTGGGTGCCCTGGTAGATGCGCGGCTTCACCCGGATCAGGGTCCGCCGGTCGACCCGACCCGCCACCACCACGTCGAGCAGCCCGTCGGTCGGGTCCGCGTCGGGGCAGATCCGCATCCCACCGCCGTACGTGGGGCAGTTGCCCACCGCCACGAGCACCGCGTCCAGGTCGTGGGGAACCCCGTCGAGGCGCAGCGTGTAGCGGCGTGGGCGCAGCCGGGCCAGCTCGACCAGGATCGCCAGGTCGTATCGGCGCGGGCCGCGGGGCCAGCGCATCCGGTTGGCCCGCTCGTTGACGATTGCGTCGAACCCGGCCGCGAGGACCGCCCCGTACCAGCGCTCGACGCCGCCGACCCCGACCATCCGGGCCAGGTCGACCGGTTGACTGCGGCCGTCGCGCACCGCCTCGGCGATCACCGCCGCCGCAGCGAGCGGGTCGGCCGGAAAGCCGGTGTCCAGGGCGAAGTCGTTGCCGGTGCCGGCCGGGATCGGGCCGAACGGCACGGCGGTCCCGGCGACCGCCTGCAACGCCCGGTGCACGGTGCCGTCCCCACCGACCGCCACCAACGCGCCGGCGCCCTCGGCGACGGCGCTCCGGCACGCCGCCTCCGCCTCGGCGCGGCTGGACGCCGGCAGCAACCGGATCGGCCGCCCAGCGGCCGCCAAGCCGTCCAGCAGCCGGGGCAGCAACGCGCGGTGCCGTCCACGACCGGCGGTCGGGTTGGCGAGCACGGCGACCGGGCCGGGCAGGTGATCGTCTGCGGTCACGGGCAGCACCGTACCGGTCGGACACCCGCCGTTCACCAGGGGCAGGTGCTGTCACCATCAGTTCCGCCGCCGACGCGCGAGGTGACGCGACGACGCCGCCCCCGGTAAACGGGGACGGCGTCGGTGGACCGGTCGGCGCGAGGCCGTCAGGTCATGTCGTCGTAGCGGCGTTCGATCGGCGCCGGTGGGGCGACCGGTTCGGGTACGCCGATCGGCGCTGTCGAGTCGACCCGCTGCCCGGCCACGACCGGGTCCGCGTCGAACTCCAACGGCGACACCTCGTCGTCGTCGATGCCGGCGTAGATCTCCTTGCCGCGCCCACGCCGCTTGTCGTTGAGGAAGGCGATGCCCACCGCACCGAAGTAGAGCGCGGAGAGGCAGATCGCCAGGGCCGTCATCCCGAACGGGTCCGGTGTCGGGGTGACCACGGCGGAGAACGCGAAGAACACGAAGATCGCCACGCGCCACCAGCTGAGCAACCGCTTCGCGCTGGCGATGCCCACGAAGTTGAGCATCAGCACGACGAGCGGGAACTCGAACGCCACCCCGAACAACAGGATCAGGTTGGTGACGAAGGAGATGTACTTGGTGATCTCCAGTGTCGTGCTGATCTCGCTGTCGGAGATGCTGAGCAGGAACTCCAGGCCCTTGGCCGTGACGAAGTACGCCAGCACCGCACCGGCCGCGAACAGTGGCGCGGCGAGGGCGGTGAAGAAGTACGCGTAACGCCGCTCGTGCCGGTGCAGGCCCGGCGCGATGAACGCCCAGAGCTGGTAGAGCCAGACCGGCGCGGCCACGATCAAGCCGACCCAGAGCGCGACCTTCAGTTGGAGCAGGAACAGGTCGGCCGGCCCGAGCTGAACGAACTCGCACTTGCCGTTGACGACTCTGGCCTGCGGAAGGTCGCAGTAGGGCTGCTGGAGCAGGTGCAGCACCGGATCCGCCAGCCAGACACCGAGGCCGAACCCGATCAGGATCGCCACGGACGCGCGGAAGAGACGATTGCGCAGCTCACGGACGTGCTCGATGAGCGTCATCGAGCCGTCGGCGGCCCGTTCGAACGTGCTCGGGCCGCGTTTACGCAGTGCGAAGGCCACGGGAGTGGGGCCCTTCGGTCAGTTGTCGCGGACGCGGTGCACCGGGTCGACGACCGGCTGCTGCGGCGGCGCCTGCTGGTACGGGGCCTGCTGCGGCTGGCCAGCGTACGGCGCCTGCTGCCCGGCGTGCGGCGGCAGCGGCTGGTAGCCGGCCTGCGCGTCGGCCTTCTCGGCGAGGTCGCGGTCGTCGTCCTGCAGGCTCTTGGTCTCGGCCTTGATGATCCGCAGCGATCGACCCAGCGAACGGGCCGCGTCGGGGAGCCGCTTCGCACCGAAGAGCAGGATCAGCACAACCACGAGAACAGCGATGTGCCACGGCTTGAGGGCACCCATGAGAAGCTCCAGTCGCTCTGTGTCCGGGGGGTGGTACGCAGCCCATCGTACGTGCGGATCGGCTGCCCGCCACCCACCGGGTGGTGGTGGTCTGGGCAGGAGGGTGAAGTCTTGACCAACCCGCGATGATCCGTCAACCATCGCCGGGTGCGTACCCGATCAGCCGCGCTTGGCCTTGATCACCGCGAGTCGCTGGGATGTGGTGTCGAGCCGACGTTGGACTTCCTCGGCACGCCGTTGCAGCGCCTCGGCGGTGTCCCGCAGCGCCTCGGCCTCGGCGGCCCGCCGCTGCAACGCCACGGCGGCGCGGCGCAGTCGGGGCAGCCTGGCCAGCACCGGGCGCACGGCCAACGCGAGCACCACGAGGGGTAGCAGCACCACAGCAAGCACGATCCAGATCAGCACGGCGGTCAGCCTACTGGGTGCGGCCGGCCACCGCCGGGTCACCCGACGGCGCGCGCTCCGGATCGACCTCGGGCGGCCGGGGCACAGCCGTGGGCGCGGGCACGGCGTAGGCGTCGAGCGCGGCGGCCGCCGTCGCCCGCACCTGCTCGGCCAACTCGACCGGGGCGACCACGGTCACCTCCGGGCCGAGGCCCAGCACGAACCGGCGGGCCCACCCCAGGTCGGTGACCCTCAGGGAGACGAGCCACTGGTCGCCGTCGCCGGCCTCCACCCGCTCGCACGGGTAGTACTCGGTGATCCACCGCTCGCCCCGGCCGATGCGCAGCGTGATCAACGGCAGGTCGGCCGAGGGGCGGAACACGCCCTCGGTGAGGTCGTGCGGTACGGCCTGCGGCGGCACCGTGGCCGGCTCGTCCAGCTCGGTGACCGCGTCGATCCGGTCGGCGCGGAACAGCCGGACGGCCTCCGCGCGCCGACACCACGCCTCCACGTACGCCCGACCGCCGACCATCAGCATCCGCAGCGGGTCGATGACGCGCTCGGTGGTCTCGTCCCGGGCGGCCGTGTAGTAGGTGATCCGCAGGGCCTTGCCGCCCTCCACGGCGGCGCGCAGCGCCTCGACCCGCGGGGTGTCCCCGGGCAACCGGACCGCCACCGGCGCGCCCACCAGGTCGCCCGCGGCCTCGATCTTGGCGAGGGCCCGTTCGACGGCCTCCCGGTTGGCCACCCCGGGCGTCTCGGCCAACATCCGCAGCGCCACCACCAGTGCCAGGGCCTCGTCGGGGGTCAGTCGCAACGGCCGGTCGATGCCAGCGTCGTAGGTGATGGTCACCCGGTCACCGTCGAACGCCATGTCGATCAGGTCACCGGGGCCGTACCCGGGAAGCCCGCACACCCAGAGCAGCTCCAGGTCCTCCCGGAGCTGGCGCTCGGTGACGCCCAGGTCACCGGCCGCCTCGGCGATCTCGATGCCCGGCCGGGCCAGCAGGTAGGGCACCAGGTTGAGCAGCCGGGCCAGCCGGTCGGCGGACGCGCGGGAACCGCTGCGGGCGGCCGGGCGGGTCACCGGGCACCCCCGCCGACGGCCAGCTCGTCGTGGCGCACGGCGATCTCCTTGAGTCGTTGGATGACCGCCTCGCGGACCTCCGGTGGGTCGAGGACCCGCACGTCCGGGCCGTAGCCGACGAGATGCCCGGCCAGCCCGTCCGGGTCGGCGTACGGCAGGACCAGCCGGTCGCCGTCCGGCCCGGCGGTCACCTCCACCGCCCAGCGGCGCAGCCCGGCGGCCCGCCCCGGCGTGGCCAGCACGGTGGCCCGACCGGTGCGCTCCACCGGACCCGACCAACGGGCCACGTGGCTGATCAGGTCGACGTTGGCCGGCGGCTCGTACGCTCCGGGTGCGCCGGTCACCCGGACCGCGCCGACGACCCGGGACAGCCGGAAGCAGCGGGTCGCCTCCCGGTCCTGGTCGTGGCCGACCACATACCACCGGCCGCGCCAGCAGACCACGCCCCACGGTTGCAGCCGCCGCCGGCTGGGCGCGTCGCGGTCGGGCACCCGGTAGTCGAACCCCACCTCGCGGCGGTCCCGGGCGGCGGCGGTCAGCGGCGCGAACGCCGGGTCGACGGTGACCATCGGCTCCAGGCCGAGGGTCGCCTGCGGGTCCACGTCCACGCCGGCGGCACGCAGCTTGGCCAGCCCCGACGATGCGGCGGCGGCCAACCCGGCGTGCTGCCACAGCCGGGCGGCGATGCCGACCGCGGCGGCCTCGTCCGGTTCGAGGAGGATGTCGGGCAGCGCGTATTCGCGGTGGGCGATCCGGTAACCGGGCTCGGCGTCGAAGGCGCTCGCCGTGCCGGTCTCCAGTGGCACACCCAGCTCACGCAGCTCGGCCTTGTCCCGTTCGAACTTGCGCTGGAACGCCTCGTGGTCGCGCGCGTCCTCCGGATCGTGCTCGTAACCGGGCACGGTCGCGGCGATCTGCGCGGCGGTCAGGAACCGTCGCGTGGACAGCAGGCAGATCACCAGGTTGACCAGGCGTTCGGTGCGGGTCCGCGACACGCGGTAGACGCTAGCAGCCGACCCGCCCACACCGTGCACCCACGCGGGCGTGCCGCACACTTGTTCGGATCGGGCCTCCCCCGGCGTGTCGCCGTCCGCGGTCATAGGGTGATCCCCATGTCGCAAGCGGACGCCAGGCCCGAGAGCGAGAGTGTGGGCACGGTCGTCGTCGCCGGCGCCGCCAACCTCGCCATCGCGGTCGCCAAGCTGATCGCCGGGCTGATCTCCGGATCAGCCGCGATGCTCTCCGAGGCGGCGCACTCGATCGCCGACACCACCACCGAGGTGCTGCTCTTCCAGGCCCTGCGCCGCGGTGCCCGCCCGGCCGACCAGCGGCACCCCTTCGGGTACGGCAAGGAAAGCTACGTCTGGGCCTTCTTCGCCGCCATGTTCACGTTCGTCGCCGGCGCCGGTTTCGCCGTCACCCACGGCGTCACCACGATCCTGGTGCACGAGCACAGCGGCGACTACCTCATCTCGTACATCGTGCTCGGGGTGTCGTTCGTCATCGAGTCGATCTCGCTGGCCCGGGCCGTGCGGCAGGTCCGCCGCGAGTCGCGACGCTGGCGGACCACGCCTCGGCGGTTCCTGCGGCTGACCGCCGACACCACCGTCAAGGCGGTCTTCCTGGAGGACAGCGCGGCGCTGATCGGTCTGGTGCTGGCCGGGCTCGGCGTCGGCCTGTCGCACGCCACCGGCGACGAGGTGTGGGACGGCGTCGCGTCGATCCTGATCGGGCTCCTGCTGCTGACGGTCGCCGGGGTCCTCGCCAGCAACAACCTGTCACTGCTGGTCGGCCGGGCCGTTCCGGAGCGGCTGCGCCACGAGATCGAGCAGGATCTGGCCGGTCTGCCCGAGGTGGAGCGCATCGACACTCTGTTGACCATGCAGCTCGGCCCGCAGGACGTCCTAATCGCCGCGAAGGTCGACTTCCGCGACGAGGCCACCGGCGCGCAGATCGAGGCCACCGCCGACGAGGCCGAGCGGCGGCTCACGAACCGATACCCGGAGATCAGGTTCGTCTTCCTCGACCCGACCCGTTCGATGCCGGGCGCCACCGGCACCGCCCGGCACACCCAGGCCGGGCCGAGCCCGGACGCCGGCGGCCCCGAGCCGACCTGACCCACACCCGGGCGCGGACCGCCACGCCCGCGCGGCTAGCGTGCCCGTCATGGTGCGATGGCGTACGGGGACGGTGGCGACGCTGCGACGGCAGTGGACCGGGGCGGTGGAGCTGGACGTCGACCTGCCCGACGGCACGCGGATGCGGGCGCTGGCCTACCCGGAGCTGGTCGGCACGCCCGAGCCCGGCGACCGGGTGCTGCTCAACGCCGGCGCGCTGCTGATGGGGTTGGGCACCGGCGGGTACGCCCTGGTGGTCGCCCTGCCGGACCGGCTGCCGCCGGACCCGCCGGACGTCGCCGACACCCGCGACGCCGGGCACCTGGTCAAGGCCCGTTACACGCCGTTGCAGCCGATCCTGCTCGGCGTCGACGAGGAGGCCTCTCCGCACCGCGACATGCTGGCCGACGCGGACGATCTGGGCGGCCTGCCGGTGGTCACCGCCGACCTGCACTCGGCGCTCCCGGCGATCCTGGCCGGTATCCGGGCCGACGCCCCGCAGGCGCGGGTGGCGTACCTGCTCACCGACGGCGGGGCGCTGCCCGCCTGGTTCTCCCGGACCCTCGCCGGGCTGCGGGCCGAGCTGGCCGGGACGATCACCGTCGGGCAGGCGTTCGGTGGCGACCTGGAGGCCACCACCCTGCACGGCGGTCTGCTCGCCGCCCGCTACGTGCTGAACGCGGACGTGGCGATCGTGGCTCAGGGACCGGGCAACCTCGGCACCGGAACCCGGTGGGGCTTCTCCGGCGTCGCCGTCGGCGAAGCGGTCAACGCGGTCGCCACGCTGGGCGGAAAGCCGGTCGGCTCGTTGCGCATCTCCGACGCCGATCCCCGCCCCCGACACCGGGGCGTGTCACACCACAGCCTCACCGCGTACGGCCGGGTGGCGCTCGCCCCGGCGGAGCTGGTGGTGCCCGCCGACCTGGACCCGACACTCGCCGCCGAGGTGCACGCGGCGCTGTCGCCCCTGGCGGCCCGGCACCGGATCGTCCAGGTGCTCACCGACGGTCTGGACGCCGCGCTGCGAGCCAGCGCCGTGCCGCTGTCCACCATGGGCCGTGGCCTCGACGCCGACCGCGCGTACTTCCTGGCGGCAGCCGCCGCCGGCCGCCACGCGGTAACCCTCCTTCCCTGACCCCAACCCCAGCCGTTCATGATCAACAAGGGGTGGGGCGGATCAGGCCAGGAAGATCAGGGCCAGCCAGCCGCCCACGATGAGCACCAACGCCAGGGCCAGCACCCAGGTCGGCACCGTGTATTCGCCGCGCCGGTTGCGGTCGACCTCGGCGCGGATCTTCTCGCGCCGGCGTTCGATCCAGTTCTGCCGCTCGGTGCCGCGCTCGGGGCGCTCGGAGCGGTCGGAAGGTCCAGAAGTCGTCATGGCGCGCTCAGCTTAACCGCTCGGTGCGCCGGGCTGACCGGCCCCGTCGGCGCAGCGCACCGACGGGGCCGGCAACCGGTCACATGCTGGCGATCAGCCGCTCCACCCGCTCGTCGTACGCCCGGAACGGGTCCTTGCAGAGCACGGTGCGCTGCGCCTGGTCGTTGAGCTTCAGGTGCACCCAGTCGACGGTGAAGTCCCGGCGCTTCTCCTGGGCGTGCCGGATGAACTCGCCCCGCAGCCGGGCCCGGGTGGTCTGCGGCGGGGTCTCCTTGGCCTCGAAGATCTCCGGGTCGGTGGCCACCCGGTCGACCTCGCCGCGGCGCTCCAGGAGCCCGTAGAGGCCCCGGCCACGGCGCACGTCGTGGTAGGCCAGATCCATCTGCGCCACCCGGGGGTGCGACAGCGGCAGGTCGTGCTTGCGCTGGTAGCGCTCGATCAGCCGCAGCTTGCTGACCCAGTCGATCTCCCGGGAGACCGGCTCCAGGTCGCCGGTCTCCACCGCGTTGAGCACCCGGCCCCACAGCTCGACGACCCGCTTGGCGGCCTGGTCGCCGCCGCGTCGCTCGACGAACTCGGTGGCCTTGGCGAGGTATTCCTGCTGGATGTCCAGGGCGCTGACCTCCTTGCCGTTGGCCAAGCGCACCTTGCGCCGCCCGGTGATGTCGTGCGACACCTCCCGGATGGCCCGGATCGGGTTCTCCAGGGACAGGTCGCGCATCACCACCCCGGCCTCGATCATCCGCAGCACGATGTCGGCGGTGCCGACCTTGAGCAGCGTGGTGACCTCGTTCATGTTGGAGTCGCCGACGATCACGTGCAACCGCCGGTAGCGCTCGGCGTCAGCGTGCGGCTCGTCGCGGGTGTTGATGATCGGGCGGCTGCGGGTGGTCGCGGAGGAGACGCCCTCCCAGATGTGCTCGGCCCGCTGTGAGAGGCAGTAGACCGCGCCGCGTGGGGTTTGCAGAACCTTGCCGGCCCCGCAGATCAACTGCCGGGTGACCAGGAACGGGATGAGCACGTCGGCGAGCCGGCCGAACTCGCCGTGCCTGGAGACCAGGTAGTTCTCGTGGCAGCCGTACGAGTTGCCGGCCGAATCGGTGTTGTTCTTGAACAGGTAGATCTCACCCGCGATGCCCTCGTCGTGCAGCCGCTTCTCCGCGTCGACGAGCAAGCCCTCCAGGATCCGCTCGCCGGCCCGGTCGTGGGCGACGAGATCGGTCACCGAGTCGCACTCCGGTGTCGCGTACTCCGGATGCGACCCGACGTCCAGGTAGAGCCGGGCCCCATTGCGCAGGAAGACATTGCTCGACCGGCCCCAGGACACCACGCGACGGAACAGATACCGCGCGACCTCGTCCGGGGACAGCCGCCGCTGCCCGCGATAGGTGCAGGTGACGCCGTACTCGGTCTCGAGGCCGAAGATTCGCCGCTCCATGGTGTGACATTAGCCGCCCGGAGGCCCGGTTCGTCACTGTCAGACCACAGGTCGTGCCCCGAGCGCGGTCACATACCGGTTGAGTGCGACATTCCGTCCGGACCGAGGCTCGCCACGAACCGCCGGCAGCTGTCGTACTCCGGAAGCAGGCCCCGCTCGCGAGCCTGCGCCAAAGTCGGCGCCGCGTCGTCGCGCGCGGACAGCAGTGGAACGTCGGCGGGCCACTCGATGCCCAACTCCTCGTCCAGCGGGTGCACCGCGTGCTCGCCGGTCGGGTTGTAGGTGGCCGAGCAGAGATAGCTCAACGTCGCGTCGTCGGTCAACGCGCAGAACCCGTGCCCCAGCCCCTCGCTGAGGTAGACCGCCCGACGGTCGGTGTCGTCCAGCCGGACGCCCTCCCAACGACCGAAGGTCGGCGAGCCCACCCGCAGGTCCACGATCACGTCGAGGACCGCGCCCCGCACACAGGTGACGTACTTGGCCTGCCCGGGCGGCACGTCGGCGAAGTGGACGCCGCGCACCACGCCACGCGCGGAGACCGACAGGTTGGCCTGGGCCAGCCGCAGCGGATGCCCCACCACCTCGGCGAGCTTGTCGAAGCGGTACCACTCCATGAACATGCCGCGTGGGTCACCGTGCTGCTGGGGGATGATCTCCCAGGCGCCCTCGATGCTCAGCTCCCGGATCTTCACCAGGAACCCCCGTCGTCGCCGGCCTTGTCGCTGAGCAGACCGAGCAGGTAGTTGCCGTAACCGCTCTTGGTCAGCGGCTCGGCGAGCGCACGCAGCTGCGCGTCGTCGATCAGGCCAGCCCGCCAGGCGACCTCCTCGACGCAACCGATCTTGAGACCCTGCCGCTCCTCGACCACCCGGACGAACTCGGCGGCCTGCATCATCGAGGTGAACGTGCCGGTGTCCAGCCAGGCGGTGCCGCGATCCAGCACCGTGACCGCCAGCTCCCCGGTCTCCCGGTACGCCTCGTTGACCGCCGTGATCTCCAGCTCTCCGCGGGCGCTCGGGGTGAGCTTGCGGGCGATGTCCACCACCCGGTTGTCGTAGAAGTAGAGGCCGGGCACCGCGTAGCGGGACTTCGGGCGGGCCGGCTTCTCCTCGATCGAGAGCACCCGACCATCGGCGTCGAAGTCGACCACGCCGTACTCCTGCGGGTTGGCCACCTGGTAGGCGAAGACCCGCCCGCCGACCGGGTCACCGTGGTCGGCGAGCTGCCGGCCCAGACCCACGCCGTGGAAGATGTTGTCGCCGAGGACCAGCGCCACCGACTCGGTGCCGATGAAGTCCGCGCCGAGGATGAACGCCTGCGCGATGCCCTCCGGGCGCTCCTGGCTGACGTACTCCAGCCGCAGCCCGAACTGGCTGCCGTCGCCGAGCAGCCGACGGAACTGGTCCTGGTCGTCCGGAGTCGTGATCACCAGGATCTCCCGGACCCCGGACATCACCAGGGTGGAGAGCGGGTAATAGATCATCGGCTTGTCGAAGACCGGCATCAGCTGCTTCGAGACCGCCCGGGTGATCGGCCAGAGCCGGGACCCGGTGCCGCCGGCAAGTAGGATTCCGCGCACCGGGGAAGCCTAGCCGCACCCGGACAGGTTGTGCGCGGGTCGCACACCAGGAGCCGCGCCGTCCGTCGCGTATACTTCCGGACCCGTGAGGATCCTCGTCACCGGCGGAGCCGGATTCATCGGGTCGGAGTACGTTCGCCTGCTGCTGGGCAAGCCCCTTGGCAGTGCAGACGGCGTGCCGCCGATCGAGCCGGCCGTCGTGACCGTGCTGGACAAGCTGACCTACTCGGGCAACCTGGCCAACCTCGAGCCCGTCCGCGACGACCCGCGACTGCGGTTCGTGCAGGGCGACATCTGCGACCCGGTCGTGGTCGACGAGGTGGTGGCCGAGCACGACGTGATCGTGCACTTCGCCGCCGAGTCACACGTCGACCGCTCGATCGCGGGCGCCGCGCCGTTCGTCACCACCAACGTGCTGGGCACCCAGACGCTGCTCGACGCGGCGCTGCGCCACGGCACCGGCCGGTTCGTGCACGTCTCCACCGACGAGGTCTACGGCTCGATCGACGAGGGCTCCTGGACCGAGACCTGGCCCCTCGCCCCCAACTCGCCGTACTCGGCGTCCAAGGCCGGCTCCGACCTGCTCGCGCTGTCGTACCACCGCACCCACGGCATGGACGTGGTCGTCACCCGCTGCTCCAACAACTACGGCCCGTACCAGTTCCCCGAGAAGGTCATCCCGCTGTTCGTCAGCAACCTGCTCGACGGCGGCACCGTCCCCCTCTACGGCGACGGCGGCAACGTCCGTGACTGGCTGCACGTGCACGACCACTGCCGCGGCATCGCCCTCGTCCAGCAGAAGGGCCGCGCCGGCGAGGTCTACAACATCGGCGGCGGCACCGAGTTGACCAACAAGGAACTCACCGGTCTGCTCCTGGACGCCTGCGGTGCCGGATGGGACCGGGTCGTCCCGGTCACCGACCGCAAGGGCCACGACCGCCGGTACTCCCTCGACATCACCAAGATCAGCGAAGAGCTCGGCTACCACCCCAGCATCACCCTGGACCAGGGCCTCGCCGACACCGTCCGCTGGTACCGGGACAACCGCAACTGGTGGGAACCCCTCAAGTCCGCGCCGACCGCATGACCCGACTCCTCGTCACCGGCGCGGGCGGGATGCTCGGCCGGGACCTGGTCACCGTGCTGGGTGCACGGCCCGACCTCAAGGTGACCGCCGCCACCCGCGCCGACCTGGACGTCACCGACCGCGCGGCGGTCCACGCCGCCGTCGCCGGGCACGACCTGGTGATCAACGCGGCCGCGTGGACCAACGTCGACGCCGCCGAGGCCGACGAGGCCGCGGCGACCGCCGTCAACGGCCACGCCGTGGCCAACCTGGCCGCGGCGTGCGCCACCGACGGAACCCGACTGATCCAGGTGTCCACCGACTACGTCCTCGCCGGCAACGCGGACACCCCGTACCCGGAGGACGCGCCCACCGCGCCGGTCAACGCCTACGGCCGCGGCAAGCTGGTCGGCGAACAGGCCGTCGCGCGGCTGCTGCCCGACACCGGGTACGTCGTGCGCACCGCCTGGCTCTACGGCGCACACGGCCCGAACTTCGTGGCCACCATGCTCCGACTCGCCACCCAGCGCGAACACCTCGACGTGGTCGACGACCAACGCGGCCAACCCACCTGGTCGTACGCGCTCGCCGAGCGGCTCGTCGCGCTCGCCGACGCGGCGCTGGCCGGTCACGCGACGCCCGGCGTCTACCACGGCACCTGCGCCGGGCAGACGACCTGGTACGGGCTGGCCCGCGCCGCGTTCACGCTGGCCGGACTGGACCCGGACCGGATCCGACCCACCACCAGCGACCGGTATCCGCGTCCCGCCCCACGGCCTGCGTACAGTGTGCTAGGGCACAGCCGCTGGGCAGCCGTAGGTCTGCCCCCGCTTCCCGACTGGCACAGCGCCCTGGTTGACGCGTTCCACTCCCCCGCTCCACCCGCCCCGTGGAAGGTCGCATGAAGCTCACCCTCGTCACCGGCCTGACCGGTTTGCTGCTGCTCGGCACCATCGTCGAGCTGCTGCGCCGTCGTCAGCTGCGCGAGAAGTACGGCATGCTCTGGCTCGCCGTACTGGTCGTCGTGATCCCGCTGTCCCTGTTCCCCCGGCTGCTCGACAACGTCGCCGAACTCCTCGGCGTCGCCTCCGGTGTCAGCCTGGTTCTCTTCCTCGGCATCGTCTTCCTGTTGCTCGTGTGTGTGCACCTGAGCTGGGAGGTCAGCGCACTCGAGGAAGAAACCCGAACCCTGGCCGAAGACTTCGCTCTGCTCCGCGCGCAGATCGACGCGGACCGGGCGGCCCGTGACGAACTGGTGTCGACCGATGGTTAACGGCAAGCGCACACTGATCATCATTCCGGCCCTCAACGAGTCGGGTTCCATCGCCGACGTCGTCGGCGAGGTCCGCGGCGAGCTACCCGGCGTCGACGTGCTCGTCGTCGACGACGGCTCCACCGACCGCACGGCCGCCGTCGCCGTCGCCGCCGGCGCCCTGGTCGCCAAACTGCCGTACAACCTCGGCGTCGGTGGGGCCATGCGCCTCGGCTACCGCTACGCCCGCGACCACGACTACGACGTCGCCATCCAGATCGACGCCGACGGCCAACACGACCCCCGGTACGTGCCGAAGCTCGTCGACCTCCTCGACGACAACGACCTCGTCATCGGCGCCCGCTTCGCCGGTGAGGGCGACTACACGGTCCGCGGCCCCCGCCGCTGGGCCATGGTGATGCTCTCCGCAGTGCTGTCCCGGGTCGCCCACACCAAGCTCACCGACACCACCTCCGGCTTCCGGGCCGCCAACCGGCGGGTCATCGACATGTTCGCCACCTGGTACCCGGCCGAGTACCTCGGTGACACGGTGGAGACCCTGGTGCACACCGCCCGCCGCGGCTACCGCATCCGCCAGGTGCCGGTCGCCATGCGCAAGCGGATGGCCGGCACGCCCAGCCACTCCCCCGCCCGGGCGATGATCTACCTCGGCCGCGCGTTCGCCGTCCTCACGCTGGCGCTCATTCGCCGGTGATCCAACGCCTGCTACGCCTGATCCCGCCCGGCACCATCGCTGTTGGTGCCGGGCTGGGCCTTCTCGGCCTCGCCTCCTACGTCCACCTCGCGGTCGCCGGCCACAGCCTCAGCAAGGCCGACTACTCGTCGCTGTCGGTGCTCTGGTCGATCGTGTTCACCCTCGGCATCGGCGTGTTCATGCCGATCGAGCAGGAGGTCGCCCGGGTCGTCGCCGCCCGGCACAGCCAGGGGCTGCCCCCAGGGCCGGTGCTGGCCCGCGGCGTCACCGTCGCCGCGGTGCTGCTCGCCGTGCTGGTGTTGGCCGTCACCGTCGCCCGTCAGCCACTCGCCGACAAGCTCTTCGCCGGTGACGGAAACCTGGTCACCGTGCTGATCGGCGCGCTCGCCGCGATGGCGGTCGCCTACGCCACCCGCGGCGTCCTCTCCGGCCTGCAACTGTTCCCCTGGTACGGCACCCAACTCGGGATCGACGGCGGCCTGCGCATCATCATGGTCGCCCTGCTCGGCCTGGCCGGAGTGACCTCCCCCGTCTGGTACGGACTCGTGCTCGTCGCCGCCCCGCTGGTCAGCGTCCTGCTCACCCTGCCGCCGGTGCTACGCGCCATCGGCGGAGGTCCACCGGTCGCCTGGGCCACCCTGCTACGCGGCCTCGGCCTGCTCACCGCCTCCAGCCTGCTCTCCCAGGTCGTGGTGAACATCGGCGTGATCAACGTGCAGTTGCTCGCCCCCGCCGACGCGGCAGCCGCCGGCGCGCTGCTCTCCGCCCTCGTGCTGGTCCGCATCCCCCTGTTCGTCTTCGGCTCCCTCCAGGCGTCACTGCTGCCCGGCCTGGCCACCACCGCCACCACCGGCGACCAGGCCGGCTTCCACAGCCTGCTGCGCCGGGCGCTCGGCATCGTCACCGCGCTCGGCCTCACCGGGGCCCTCGGCGCCGTGCTGCTCGGCCCGTGGCTGGTCGGCGCGCTCTTCGACGCACCCGGCGTCCTCGGCCACGGCGACTTCGCCTGGTTGGCGGCTGCCACGCTCGCCTACCTGTGGGCGATGGTGCTCGGCCAGGCCCTGCTCGCCCTCGACCGGCACCGCGCCCAGGCCCTCGCCTGGAGCGTCGGCGTCGCCGCCCTGATCGCCGTGACGCTGATCCCGGCTCCGGTCACCCTACGAGTCGAGCTGGCGTACACCATCGGCTCGGTCGTCGTCGCCGCCACCATGGCGACACTGCTGCTGCGCGGCGGCGTCCGCCGACCCACCACCCCCACCCGGCGGCTCGCCGAGGCCGTCGCCCCTGCCGCATCCGGAGGCCTCCGATGACCCGCCCACAGGTGACCGCCGTCATGCTCGCCTACGGCGCCGAGCCGTACCTGGTCAACGCCGCCCGAGCCATCCTGGCCAGCACCGACGTCGACATCGAGCTGGTCGTCGTCGACAACGGTTGCACCGGCGACGGCATCGACATCGTCAAGGGCTTCCCCGAGGTTCGGGTGGTCCGACCCGAGCAGAACACCGGCTACTCCGGCGGCTGCCGGATCGGCGCCGCCGAGGCCACCGGAGACTGGCTCGCCTTCGTCAACTCCGACGCCATCGTCGCCCCCGACGCCCTCGCCAAGACGGTTGCGGTGGCCGCCGAACCGGGCGTCGGCGCCGCGATGGCCTCCATCCGGCTCGCCGACACTCCCGAGCTGATCAACACCTCCGGCAACCCACTGCACTTCACCGGGCTGTCCTGGGCCGGCGGCAACGGCGAGCCGGCCACCGCCCACGCCGTACGCACCAGGGTGCCGTCGCTCAGCGGCTGCTGCTTCGTGATCAGCCGGCAGCGTTGGCAGGAACTCGACGGCTTCGCCGCCGAATACTTCGCCTACCACGAGGACACCGAGCTGAGCCTGCGGCTCTGGCAACGCGGCCTGCGCCTGGAGTACGTACCCGATGCCGTCGTGCGCCACCACTACGAGTTCTCCCGCAACGACCTCAAGCTCTACCTGGTGGAACGCAACCGGCTGGTCACCCTGCTCACCGCGTACCAGACCCGGACGCTGGTTTTGCTCGCCCCGATGCTGCTGCTCACCGAAGCCGCCATGCTCGCCGCCGCTCTCGCCGGTGGCTGGACCCGGCAGAAGACCCGCGGCTGGGGTTGGCTGTGGCGCAACCGGTCCTGGGTCGGCGCCCGCCGCCGTCAACTCCAGGCCGAACGCACCGTGCCCGACGGGGTGATCGCCGAGCTGATGACCGCCCGGGTCGCCCCCTCGAACGTCGACTCGCCCCCCGGGATGGGCGTGTTCAACGCGGTCGCCGCCGGTTACTGGGCCCTCGCCCGGCCCCTGCTCCAGCGCCGCTGACCCCCGACACACAACAGCGCCGGGGCCCGCGTGTGCGGGCCCCGGCGCTGTCTCGTCACCTGATCAGCTGTCGGGTTGACCCGGCCGGTCCTCCAGGTCAGCGGACCCCGCGGAGCTGGTCGGCTTACCGGCCTCCCCGGTCGGCACGCTCGGGGTGTCCGGCCGGTCGCTGGTCGGCGGCGCCGACTCCCCATCCAACAGCGCGGTCAGCGCAGCCCCGGTGATCCGCCGGAACGTCCGGCCGACCCGCTGACGGTCCAGCACCGCCACCTCGAGCTGGTTCGCGGCGATCGTGCGGGCGGCCCCACCCTCACCGCCGACAGTGCTCAGTGCCTGCACCGCGACCTGGACCGCCTCACCGAGCGACATGTCCGGCCGGTGGTTGGACTTCAGCACGCCGGTGATGGCCTCAGCCTGACCACCCATCGCCATCCGTCCAGGCTCGTCGTTGACCGAACCGTCGTAGGTGAGCCGGTACAGTTCGTCGTCAGCGGCAGTGGCCCCGACCTCCGCCACGCAGATCTCCACCTCGAACGGCTTCGACTGCTCGGTGAAGATCGCGCCAAGGGTCTGCGCGAACGCGTTGGCCAAGGCCCGACCGGTGACGTCCCGGCGGTCGTAGCTGAGCCCGTTCAGGTCGGCCATCCGTACGCCGGCCCGCCGGAGGTTCTCGAACTCGTTGTAACGGCCGACCGCGGCGAAGCCGATCCGGTCGTAGATCTCACTGACCTTGTGCAGGGCGCTGGAGAGGTTCTCCGCGACGAAGAGCACCCCGCCGGAGTAGCTCAGGACCACGGCGCTACGCCCACGAGCGATGCCCTTACGGGCCAACTCGGAGCGGTCACGCATGATCTGTTCGGGCGAGGCGTAGAACTGCATGGCCACGGCGGCGGTTCTCCTAACGGCGCTGTGCTGACGACTGCTGGCTGGTGGGGGTGGTCGGGCGGAACTAACCGCCCGGGTTTTCCATCCGGCCGGCGACCACGCCCTCGGCGATCGTCGCCGTCTCGGCGTCGGTGAGCCGGTAGGTGCCCTCGGCAGTCGCGGTCATCACCACGGGGTAGATCCGCCGGGTCAGGTCGGGCCCGCCGGTCGCGGTGTCGTCATCGGCCGCGTCGTAGAGCGCCTCGACCGCCAGCCGCGTCGCGTCCTCGACGGTCAGCCCGACACGGTACCGCTTCTTCAACGCGGACTTGGCGAACAACGACCCGGACCCGATCGCGTCGTAGCCGGTCTCCTCGTACGGGCCACCGGTCACGTCGAAGCTGAAGATCCGACCGGCCCGCGCCGGGTCGGCGGCGGCCAGGTCGAACCCGGCGAAGAGCGGCACCACGGCCAACCCCTGCATGGCCGCCCCCAGATTGCCCCGAATCATCGAGGCCAACCGGTTGGCCTTACCGTCCAACGAGAGCATCGCGCCCTCGATCTTCTCGTAGTGCTCCAGCTCCACCTGGAACAGTCGCATCAGCTCGATGCCGATACCGGCGGTGCCCGCAATGCCGACCAACGAGTACGCGTCGGCGGGGTGCACCTTCTCGATGTCGCGCTGGGCGATCAGATTGCCCATGGTGGCCCGTCGGTCGCCCGCCAGCACCACACCCTCGGCGGCCGCGATGGCCACGATGGTGGTCGCGTGCGGCGCCAGGTCGGCGGCCATGCCCGGCGGCAGCGGTCGCCGACCGGGCAACATCTCGGGGGCCACCCGACTCAGAAACGTCGTGAAGGAGGACGTCCCCGCGTTGGTGAACACATCTGGTAGACGCCCGGATGGATCAAAGCCCGCTGCCACGTGGTTCCTCTCAGGTACGTGATCGCCCTGGCCAGCCTCATGGGACTGTCACGGAACTGGCCAAGACCACCGTTGCAGTTGAAGCAGAGTATCCCGCGCACCCATCCGGTGCGATGATCGTGGTCCAGATGTTGCGGGTCGGCACCGCCACAGATCGCGCAGACCCCGCCCTGCTCGGCCAGGAGCTCCTGAAACTCTTTCTCGCCCACGCCGTACCGGCGCCGCAGGTGGTACTCGCGGTTACCCCCGTACAGCCGCTCTTTCGTCTCTCTGGTCTTCGTGTTGTGACAGGGCTTGCAGTAGCTGGCATATCCGGAGCTGTCCGCCCGGTTACGGGGAAAGGCATCGAACGGCTTGTCCGCATCGCAGGCCGAGCAATACTTGTGCCCCTCCGGCACGGCTCGACCTGCGCGCACCTCACGGTCGAACTTGGCCCTCACCCGACGTGCGTAACTTGCCTTGGACCGCTCGTTGAAGCAGGGCTTGCAGTAGCTGCCCCGTCCCTCCGGCCTCTTCGAATTGGCACAGAAATCATCGAGCGGCTTCCATTCGCTGCAATCTCGGCAGCGGCGAAGCCCGTCCCGATCATTGTTCATACCAAGCATGTCCGATTTACCCTATATGTTCACTGACCTCCTTTTTGTACGTAACCTCTCACAAATTCCTCTGCGTTTTCTTCGAGGACGGAGTCGATCTCGTCGAGGAGGTCGTCGACGTCCTCGGTGATCTCGGCGTGCCGCTCGGCCACCTCGGGGTTGGCCTCGGTGGTGACGTCCTCGATCTCCTCGCCCTGACGGGACTTGCCGGACTGCGACTGGCCGCCGCTGTCATGAGTGGCCACTGCTGCCTCCTCCACGATCGTCTGGCATGAAATCTACCCCGCCCAGGCGACAGAAAGCCCTCACGTCCGCCGTGTTCGGGTCGGGGGCGTTCGATCGCGCCGGAACGGTCAGCCCCGAGGAGCCGACGCGTCGGCCGTGGCTGGCACCGGCACCCGCTCCGGCTCGGGCTGCCGCTCCCCCGACGCCTCCGCCGGTGGTGCCCCGCGGCGGAAGCGAGGCGTCCAGTCCTTGAAGCGCAGAGCCTGCTTCTCCACCAGGTGCCAGGACAGGAACGCCAGCACGACGGTGAAGACCATGACCACCGCGAAGTAGCCGACGAAGCCCCAGGCCGCCGCCCCCAGCCAGGCCAGCATCTGCTGCACGACGAAGGAGTAGATGTAGATGCCGTACGAGTAGTCGTTCTTCTGCCCCACGACATGCAGCAGCCGCGGCAACCGGACCGCAAGGTAGAGGATGGCGTACTCGTAGGTGAGCAGCGCCGGGCCGAACAGGTGACCCTCCAGGGTCTGCCAGCCGGTCACCACGATGGCGAGCACGCCGAGGACGTCGCTGATGGGCAGCTTGTCGCTGTACAGGTCCGCCACTGCGCCCACCAGGAACATGAACCCGAACCGCAGGAACCAGATCTTGCTGAGCGCGCCGAGCAGCGGCAGCGTGCCGATGCTGCCGCTGGTGAAGTACGTCGACCCGCCGAAGCGCAGCGCCTCGTACTGGTTCCAGAGCAGCAGACCGAAGACCAGAACAGCGGCCGCGAGCACCAGCCAGCGGGCACGGCGCAGCACCGCCACCACGGCCAGCGAAGCCACGATCAGGTAGCAGAAGATCTCGTAGCTGAGCGTCCAGAGTGAGCCGTCGAGGACGCTGCGACGCACCAGGTCGCCGTACGGCGTGTCCCGGAAGACGTCCATGATGCCCTGTTGGCGGTAGCCGCCCCACCAGTTGGCCTGCAGGAAGTTGACCACACCCGCCGGGTGCCGCCACAGCCCGTCCAGATCGCCGCGTTCGGCGTACCAGACGATCGGCGCCACCACGAAACCGATGAACAGCAGACACACCCAGAGGCCCGGCCAGATCCGCAGGGCCCGGTGCCACAGGTAGCGGGGAAGGCTGGCGCGCCGAGCGCTGCGGGTGATGAGGAAGCCGGAGATGCCGAAGAAGCCGGCCACCCCCAGGCCGGCCACGTCGACCACCTCGGTCAACGGTCGGGCATACCCGATCACCGCAGTGTGCGCAAGGACGACCGCTACGGCAAAACACAGCCGTAGGAAGCCGAAACTGTTGGCGCGCCCGGCGTAGGCATTCGACAGCGGAACAGCCGTCACCGCACGCCGGCCAACCTGCCGGGCAGAGGGGAGCATCGCATCACCGTGGGGGTCGAGGAATTGGGGACGGCCTAGCATGCCACAAGCCGATCCCCGAAGGAGGCACCCGGACGTCAGCCTCCGGTCAAGGTCTCCAGCAGGTCCTTGGCGCTGGCACAGCGGTCGAAAAGCGCCCCGACGTGCGCGCGGGTGCCCCGCTCCGGCTCCATCATCGGGACCCGGACCAGCGACTCACGGCCCACGTCGAAGATCACCGAATCCCAGCTCGCGGCGACCACCTCGGAGGCGTACTGGGCGAGGCAGCGACCGCGGAAGTAGGCCCGGGTGTCCTCCGGCGGCTCGGTCATCGCGCTGCGCGTCTCGTCGTCGGTGAGCAGTGTCTTCATCGCCCCCCGGCTGACCAGGCGGTGGTAGAGGCCCTTTTCCGGCCGGACGTCGGAATACTGAAGGTCGACAAGCTGGAGCTTGTGCGAGCCCCAACCGAGCTTCTCCCGCTCCCGGTAGCCCTCCAGCAGCCGCAGCTTGGCCACCCAGTCCAACTCGTCGGCGCAGAGCATCGGATCCCGGCCCAGCCGGTCCAGGACGCTCTCCCAGCGGTCGAGCACGTCGATGGTCTGCTCGTCGGCGTCGGTGCCGTACCGGTCGTCGACAAAGGACCGGACCCGCTCCAGGTAGGCCCACTGCAGGTCCAGAGCGGTGAGTTTGCGGCCGTCGCGCAGTCGCATCCGGTGCGTCAGGGAGGGGTCGTGGCTGACCGCGCGTAGCTCGCTGACCGGGTCGGCGATGCCGAGGTCGGCGCCGAGCGCCTTCTCCTCGATCATGGTGAGGATCAGGGCGGTGGTGCCGACCTTGAGGTAGGTGGAGATCTCGGAAAGGTTGGCGTCGCCGATGATGACGTGCAGCCGGCGGTATTTGTCGGCGTCGGCGTGCGGCTCGTCGCGGGTGTTGATGATCGGGCGCTTGAGGGTGGTCTCCAGGCCCACCTCGACCTCGAAGAAGTCGGCGCGTTGGGAGATCTGGAAGCCGCTCTGGCCGCCGTCCTGGCCGATGCCGACCCGGCCGGCGCCGCAGACGATCTGCCGGGTGACAAAGAACGGCGTCAGGTACGCCACGATGTCGGCGAACGGCGTCTGGCGGCGCATCAGGTAGTTTTCGTGGGCGCCGTAGCTGGCACCCTTGTTGTCGGTGTTGTTCTTGTAGAGGTGGATCGGCTGGGTGCCCGGGATGGTGGCGGCCCGGCGCGACGCCTCGGCCATCACCCGCTCGCCGGCCTTGTCCCAGCGCACGATGTCCCGGGGGGTGGTGACCTCCGGGGTGGAGTATTCGGGGTGGGCGTGGTCGACGTAGAGGCGTGCGCCGTTGGTGAGTATCACGTTGGCCAGGCCGAGGTCTTCGTCCGCGAGAGCCTCGGCGGGGTCGTACGCGGCACCGGAGTAGGTGAAGCCACGGGCGTCGCGCAGCGGCGACTCTTCCTCGTAGTCCCACCGGGCCCGGCCGCCCCGGTTGAGTTCCGGACGTGCTCCGTAGGCGTTCACCACCTGCGAGGAGGTGACCATCGGGTTGGCTCCGGCCTGCCCGGGCACGGAGATGCCGTACTCGACCTCGGTGCCCATGATTCGCCGTACGCTCATGCCGCGCCCCGCTTCAGCTCGCTGACGTACCGGTCCACGCCCACCGCCGGCCGGCGCGTTACCGCTCGATCGGCCCTGCACTCCAGACTAGTCGGAATCCGACAGCAACGCCCGCACCGGGCGTGGCCGGCCGGTCGGCCGATCAGCGCAGGTCCGCTGCCGGTGTCTGCTCGGCGATCGCGGGCGTCGGCTCGTCGGGCTCGTTCAGTGGGCGCATCGAGACCCGCCAGGCGAGGACGCCGAGCAGGGTCAGACCGAGCACGCTCGCCAGCAGGGGCGTGATCGAGCCGAGTGGCGGGTGCCAGTCGCCGGCGAAGGGGTTGATGGTGCGGAAGGTCAGGTACTTGGGCAGCCCGTCCTGCCACCGCACCATCGTCAAGATCAGCGTGAAGAGTTGGATCGGCAGGAGCAGGATGACGCTGAGCCGGACCAGGGTGCGGCTGCGGGCCGCGTCGAGCCCGCGCTCCTCCCAGACGTACGCGGCGAACAGCATCACCCCGGCGAGCATCGGCAGCATGTAGCGGCCCTGGGTGACGAAACCGGTCTGCTTGACCAGGGCCACCTGCATCACGGACGGCACGACGGTGCCGGCGACGATCAGGACGAGCAGCCGCCCACGGTCGACCAACCGGCCGAAGACGAACGCCCCGATCAACAGCGCCGCGGCGACGAACTGCCAGGTCAGGTAGATCGGCGCGGGCATCCGGGTATCCAGCCATGATGTCACTCCGACCATCTGGTCGAGGTAGCTGCGCCACCGGTCGGCCTCGGCGAAGGCGGCCTGGCCGTAGGTGTACACGTGGCCGCCGTACTTGCCGAGGTCGGAGGACTTCATCACGACGCCCCAGCCGACGGCGGTGAGGGCCGCGACGGCGATGCCGCCGACCCACCACCACACGGCCTTCTCGCGTACCAGCCGGCCGACGTTGCTCTGCCGCCACGGGAAGGCGAAGGCGACGAACGCCGCGGCCAGCCAGAGCGGCCCGGTCTGCCGCAGCATCGCCAGCAGCAGGCCGCTGACGCCGGCCAGGATGAGAAGCCCGTGGTGCGGCTTCGGCCTGCGGTCCAGGAACAGGGGGATGGTCGCGGCGAAGAACGCCACGCCGGCGGCGATCTCCACGCCGTTGGGGTTGACGGCGCTGGCCATCTGGGCGGCCATCGGGGTGACCGCGACCAGCAGCCCGGCGATCATCAGACGACGCCGGGACCAGTTCACCGCCACGACGAATGCGCTGGCCAACAGCGCCGCGGCGATGCCAGCGCTGATGAACCGGGCGAGCAGCACCCCGGACCAGCCCGGCCAGATGTCGAGCGGCCAGCCCACCAGGGCGTAGTAGACGGGGTGGTAGCGACCGGCGCCGGTGCCGGCACGCACGGGGGTGTCGTCGCTGCCCGGTGGGACCGCGCAGGCGGCGGAGACGGTCGGCTTGAACTGCCAGCACTGCTCTCTGACCAGGCCGGCGGGCACGTCCTGGAAGGCTCCCGAGCCCTTCTTCGCGGCTGCCGGCGGCGGAGCGATCTCCCCCGCCGCCACACCGGCGGCGCGGATCATGTGCTCCCGCTCGTCCGGCGTGCCGTCGTAGGGGGCGGCGACCGACCAGGCCCCGATGGTCAGCAGGAAGCCGACGAACGCCAGGATCCAGATCCGGCGAGCGCCGGCACCGGCGACGGCGACGTCGCCGTCGCCGTCGCCGGCCGCAGGTTGTTCGGTCATCGCGGTTCTCTGCGCTGCCTTTCAGGGGGCACGGAACGGATCAGGGCGCGGTACCGGTCAGTCCGGCGTCGACTGGATGTCCAGGGTGAGCGCGGAGATCAGCATGTGGATTCCGGTCAGCAGCGGCCCGACGCAGAGCAGGACGCTACCGGTGGTGGCGGCCGGTGGGCCGAGGGTCTCCGCCAGCACCCAGATCCCCCAGCCGGAGCCGAACAGGATGAGGAACAGGCCGGTGAAGAACAGCAGCGCGACGGCGGAGAACGAGGCGAGCACGTGCTTGAGCAGCATCCGCCGCCAGAAGCCGCGGAACAGGAGGCTGGCGATGCGGGGGGCCACCCGGTGGATGCGCATCGTCGACACCTCCTCGCCGTAGCTGGCGGGGATCGGTACGTCCTTGGCTCGGGCGTTGGCGATGTTGAGCCAGATCAGGAGGTCGTTCTCGAACTCGTAGCCGCGTGCCACGGCGGCGACGTTGAGCCGCAGGAGGGCCGACCGGGACACCGCGGTGTAACCGTTCTGCGGGTCGAAGAGGTTCCAGTAGCCGCTGGCGACCTTGGTCGCGAACGACAGGGCGACGCTCCCCAGCATCCGTACGGCCGGCATGTCGGCGAACGACGTACGGGAGAAGAAGCGGTTCGCCTTGGTGAACTCGTAGCCGTCGTCGCAGATCGGGTCGAGCAGCGCCGGCAGGTAGGCCGGATCCATCTGGGCGTCACCGGCCATCACGACGTTGATGTCGGCGCCCAAAGCGAGGGCCCGCTCGTGCCCGTCCATGATCGAACCACCGACGCCGGTGTTCTTCTCGTGGTCGATGACGACGACCCGCGGGTCACCCACCGCGCGAGCCCGCTCGGAGGTGTCGTCGGTGGAGCAGTCGTTGATCACCACGATGAAGTCCACGAAGTCGGGCATCGTGGTGATCGTCTTGCCGATCAGCCGGCTCTCGTTGTAGGCCGGGACGACAGCGGCGACCTTCTGACCCTTGTACATGCTCAGCCGACCAGGGCGGTGTCGCGGATCTGGAGGCACACCTCGAGCGCGGCCAGGCCGTCCTCGCCGCTGACCACCGGCCGGCGACGGTTGACGACGCAGTCGGCGAAGTGCCGCAGCTCGTGCATCAGCGGCTCGCCGTGCTGGGAGAGGAAGGGGATCTCGACCCGCCCACTCTGCCGGTAGCGCACGCCGCCCTCGGAGAGGAACTCGGAGTGCTCGATCCGGTGCACCTCGACCTGCTGGCGCAGCAGGTCGGCGATGACGCAGTCGTTGCGCTGGGTGAGGGTGACGCGGCGGATCTTATTCTGGCTGACTCGGCTCGCCGTGATGTTGGCGATCAAGCCGTTCTCGAACATGAGCAGGGCGAAGGCCAGGTCCTGCTCAGCGGACCGGACGATCCGGGTCGCCGCGCGGTGGGCGACGATCTCCGAGCCGGCCACCGTCCGTGCCAGGTCCACGTCGTGGATCATCAGGTCCAGCAGGACGTCGGCGAGGGCACGGTTGGAGAACGGGCCGACCCGGGTGATCTCCAACGACAGCGGGTCGTCCACCAGTTGGAGGAGCTCCGTGACCGCCGGGTTGAAGCGCTCGACGTGACCGACCATCAACACGCGTTCGTGCTTCTCCGCGAGGTCGATGAGGTGCCGCGCGTCGGCGACGGAGGTCGCGATCGGCTTCTCGACGAGAAGGTCCCGGCCGCTGCGCAGGATGCGCGAGCCCAACTCGCCGTGCGTCTCGCTCGGGGTCGCCAGGATGACCGCGTCCACGCCGGCCAGCGCCTCGTCAATGTCGGTCGTGTAATCCGCGCCGATGGCCTTGGCCAGGGTGGCGGCCCGCTGGGGGTCGGGGTCGCAGACGGAGGTGACGGTGACGTCCGGCGTGGCGCGGGCCACTCGACCGTGGTTCGCGCCCATGATGCCCGCGCCGATGATCGCCAAATTAGGCATTGAACGCACCTCGTACGGCCTCGATCACCTGGTCGACGTCGTCGTCGGCGAGGTGTTGGTGAACAGGAAGGGAAAGTGCCTCTTCGGCGGCGCGAAGGGCACGAGGAGTCTCATCCGTGCCGATCTGGGGGTGACCCACGTAGCAGTCGTAGTGGTGCATGAGGCGGGGGTAGTACAGACCGTAGCCGATCTGCCGCTCATCAAGCCGCTTGCCGAGGTCGTCGCGGCTCAGTGGCGCGTCGGCGCCGATACGCACGGTGTACTGGTGCCAGACGTGGCTTCGTCCAGCCGGCACCGACGGGGTGGTCAGCCCGGGCAGGTCGGCGAGGCCGGCGGTCAGCCGCGCGGCGTTCGAGACCCGGCGAGCCGTGGTCTCGGCCAGCCGGCCGACCTGCGGCACGGCGATGGCCGCCTGCAGGTCGGTCAGTCGCCAGTTGTGGCCCGGCGCCTCGTACTGGTACCGCACCCGCATGCCCTGGTTGCGCAGCAGCCGGAGCCGGTCCGCGATGGCGTCGTCGGAGGTGGTGATCAGACCGCCTTCGCCGCACTGCAGGTTCTTCGTGGCGTACATGGAGAAGCAGCCGACCCCGAACGAGCCGACCGCCCGGTCACCAACGCGCGCGCCGTGCGCCTGGGCGGCGTCCTCGACGATCGCGAGCCCGGCGGTCTCGGCGATCGCGGTGAGGGCCGTCATGTCGGCGGGCAGGCCGTAGAGGTGCACCGGGAGGATGGCCTTGGTCCGTGCGTTGACCAGCGCCTGGACCGAGTCCGGGTCGATGGTGAAATCGTCACGGATGTCGGCGAAGCGGACCGTCGCTCCGGACTCGAGAATCGCGTTCAGGGTCGCCGCGAAGCTGAAGGGAGTGGTGATCACCTCGTCGCCGGGCTGCAGACCGAGCGCTTCGAGAGCGGCCACCAGGGCGACGGTGCCGTTGCTGACGGCCACGGCGTGGGGGACACCGCAGAGCTCCGCGAACGACCGCTCCAGTTCGGCGACCATCGGTCCCTGGGCCAGCCTGCCGGATCGCAGAACCGACAGGACCGCGGCCTCTTCCTCGGGGCCGATGACCACCGAAGTGATGGGAATAGACATGAGGGGTTGTCTCCTGTGAGGTTCAGCGGCCTTCGAGTCCGCCGGTGGGCAACTGCTCGTCGCCGCGGGCGACCACCTCGCCGTTGCGGTTGACCCAGCCGAGATGCCGGGCCGGGTTGCCGGCCACGAGTTGGTACGGCTGCACATCCCGCGTGACGACCGCGCCGGCGGCCACGAGGGCGAACTCCCCGATCTCGGTGCCGCAGACGATCGTGGCGTTGGCGCCGATCGAGGCGCCCGTGCGGACCAAGGTCGGCGTGACCTTCCAGTCCGGGTTCTGGGCGCGCGGGTTGAGGTCGTTGGTGAAGACCGCGCTCGGGCCGACGAACACCTCGTCCTCGAGCGTGACGCCGTGGTAGACCGAGACGTTGTTCTGCACCTTGACGCGGTCGCCGATGGTGACCCCGGCATCGACGAACACATTGCGGCCGAGCGTGCAGTCGGCGCCGATGCGGGCGGTCGACCGGACATGCGTCAGGTGCCAGATCCGAGTCCCGGCTCCGATCTCGGCCCCGGCTTCCACCTCGGCTGTCGGGTGGACGGAGACGCTCGGCATGTCGGTCACTTGCACACCTTCGGGGGGTCTCGGGGCGATCGCGGGACGGGGAGACGATAGCGTGCTCCACCGTGACGACACATGGCGGGTCCGCATCCAAGGTTCAGCGATGAAGGCGGCGGCCTCGGCGACGTTCGCAGGCTTGACGCGGCGCAGCGAGGTGCGGTTTCTCATCGTCGGAGGTCTCAGCGCGATCACCGACACCAGCGCGCTCTACCTGTTCCACGGTGTGCTGGGGGTGTGGCTGCCGTTCGCCACGGTCCTCGCCTTCGCCGTGGCGTTCGTGGTCAACTTCGGGCTCAACCGCGCATGGTCATTCGGCTCGACCGGCGACGTCGGCGGTCAGGCCTGGCGGTATCTGCTGCTGGTGATCGTCAACCTGGCTCTCACGGTCGCCCTCGTGCAGGGGTTGACCTGGGCCGGCCTTCCGTACCTGGTCGCGAAGGTGCTCACCACCGGGGGCCTGGCGGTGCTGAATCTCTTCGTCTCCCGCAAGTGGATCTTCACCGACGCTCCGAGCTGACCCGCAGAACAGCCCGCCGAACTCCGGCGGAACGTCAAACGGGGCGACGCGTCGAAACGCGTCGCCCCGATTGAACGTCGGCTCTACAGGTACTGACCGGTGTTGCTCGCGGTCTCGATGGACCGGCCGGCCTCGGCGCCCTTGCCGCCGGAGACGAGCGTGCGGATGTAGACGATCCGCTCACCCTTCTTGCCGGAGATGCGCGCCCAGTCGTCGGGGTTGGTGGTGTTGGGGAGGTCCTCGTTCTCGCGGAACTCGTCGACGCAGGCGTCGAGCAGGTGCTGCAGGCGCAGCCCCTTGCGACCCGAGGTGAGGAACTCCTTGATGGCCATCTTCTTGCTGCGGTCGACGATGTTCTGGATCATCGCGCCGGAGTTGAAGTCCTTGAAGTAGAGGACTTCCTTGTCACCGTTGGCGTAGGTGACCTCAAGGAATCGATTCTCTTCGGTTTCCGAGTACATCCGCAGCACCACGGCGTCGATCATCGCCGCGACAGTGGCCTGGGGGTCGGTGCCGTGTTCGGCCAGGTCGTCCGGGTGCAGGGGCAGCCCGGAGAGGATGTACTTGGAGAAGATGTCCTTGGCCGCCTCGGCGTCCGGTCGCTCGATCTTGATCTTCACATCGAGGCGACCGGGGCGCAGGATCGCCGGGTCGATCATGTCTTCCCGGTTGGAGGCGCCGATGACGATGACGTTCTCCAGCCCTTCCACGCCGTCGATCTCGCTGAGCAGCTGCGGAACGATGGTGTTCTCCACGTCGGAGGAGACACCGGAGCCGCGGGTCCGGAAGATCGAGTCCATCTCGTCGAAGAACACGATCACCGGCGTGCCCTCGCCGGCCTTCTCCCGGGCGCGCTGGAAGATCAGCCGGATGTGCCGCTCGGTCTCACCGACGTACTTGTTGAGCAGCTCCGGGCCCTTGATGTTGAGGAAGAAGCTGGTGTGCTTCTCCTTGCCCTGCCGCTCGGCGATCTTCTTGGCCAGCGAGTTGGCCACCGCCTTGGCGATGAGCGTCTTGCCACAGCCGGGTGGGCCGTAGAGCAGGATGCCCTTGGGTGGGCGGAGCTGGTGCTCACGGAACAGGTCCGCGTGCAGGAACGGCAACTCCACCGCGTCGCGGATCTGCTCGATCTGCGACTGGAGGCCACCGATGTCGCCGTAGCCGACGTCGGGCACCTCCTCCAGGACCAGCTCCTCGACCTCGCTCTTCGGGATCCGCTCGTACGCGTACGCCGAGCGGGGCTCGATCATGAGCGAGTCGCCGGCCCGGATCGCCGAGCCGATGAGCGTCTCGGCGAGGTGCACGATGCGCTCCTCGTCGGAGTGGGAGACCACCAGCGCCCGGTCACCCGGCCCGCCGTTCGGTCCCTCCAGGATCTCCTTGAGCATCACCACTTCGCCAACCCGCTCGTAACCGAACGCGTCGACGATGTTGAGCGCGTCGTTGAGCAGGACCTCCTGGCCGCGCCGCAGGTCACCCACGTCGAGCGAGGGCGACACCGCGACCCGCAGTTTGCGGCCACCGGTGAAGACGTCCACCGTGCCGTCCTCGTGCTTGGCCAGGAAGACTCCGTAACCGCTCGGCGGTTGCGCGAGCCGGTCGATCTCCTCCTTGAGCGTCACGATCTGCGTGCGAGCTTCCTTGAGGGTGCTCACCAGCCGGTCGTTGTTCTCTGTCAGCCGCGCCAACTGTGCCTGGGTGGCCGCCAGCCGCTCTTCGAGCTGCCGGACGTGTCGGGGGCTTTCGGTCAACTTGCGCCGCACCAGGGCGAGTTCCTCTTGCAGGAACGCGACCTGCGTGGAGAGATCGTGGGCTTCCTTCTCCCACCGTGCGGCGCGCGAGTCCGCGTCGTCGCTACGTGCTGCCACGTCCCACCTCCCCGGGGGGCTTGAACGTTCTGCCCTAACACTAGCCGCTATGAGGCCGATTCGGTCCCACGCAACACCCTCGTCACCGAACCTTGATCGCCAAGGGTGGCCTGACGGGCCGTTACCGGCGTTCAGGTACCGTCGGAGCGTGGCACGGGAGAACATGGGGGGTGCACAGGTGGCCGAGGTCGCGACCGACGAATTGCAGGTCTGGGTCGACCAGGACCTCTGCACGGGCGACGGGCTCTGCGTGCAGTACGCGCCGGAGGTGTTCGAGTTCGACATCGACGGTCTGGCCTACGTCAAGGGCGTCGACGGTGAGCTGCGGATGGCACCGGGCAGCCGGGTCGACGTCCCCGCGCACCTGCGACTCGAGGTGATCGACTCCGCGAAGGAGTGCCCGGGCGACTGCATCCACGTGGTGCGCGGCGACGGCGTCGAGGTCGCCGGCCCGGACGCCGAGGAAGACTGACCCACCGGCCGGGCCGTGAAGGCCCGGCCGGGTCCAGAACGGGGTACGCCTCAGAGCATCGGACGGCCGACCACCGAGGCGACCAACCGCGCGAACTCCTCCAACCGGGCGATCTGCCCGGCCCCGCCGTCGTCGAGGGTCTTGCCGAAGCGCAACGCGTCGTGCCGGGGCGTGCCGGCCATCTCCTCGCTCGGCGGCGCCTCGTCCAACGAGGTGAGCAGCAGGTAGACGTCGATGCTGTCGACCCGGATCTCGCCGCTCTCGGCACGGTTGAGCCGCCGCCGGCAGCCCACCTCGGTGACGGTGGAGACCGGCACCACCCGCAGCGACGAGGTCATCGAGCCCGGCGGGCCCTCCTCCGGCGGTACGTCCTCGCCGTGCCAGAGAATGAGCCGGCTGCCGTCGCAGACCACGACCTCCTGCCACACCCCGTTGACCTCGTTGACGAAGCGTTCCAGGGTGAAGCCGAGCACCGACGCGCCGCGCAGCACGCCGCCGAGCGCCTCCAGGGCGACGTCCGGGTCGCGCAGGTAGGCCCGCGCCGCCGACTCCAGGTCCTGATAGGGCGACCAGTCGGGAAAGACCGCGGGGAGGTCTCCACCGCCGTAGCCCGGTCGGCTCATGCCAGCGTCTCCCCCTGCTCGGCGCTGCCGACACCCAGCTCGATGGTCACGGCCTGTCCATCTCCCCCGCACCGTTGGACTGCGCGCCTGCGGCCTGCGCGGCGGCGGCCTGTCGGGCCGCCTCCGCCTCGCGCAGGTCCTGGCGGCGCTGCGCGTACGCCTCGGTGCCCTTGCTGGGCTTGCGCCGGCGCGGCGGCGCGGTGACCCCCGGGGCCAGCTTGCGCGCGGACACCAGGAAGGCGGTGTGCGCGATCATCCGGTGGTCCGGACGGACGGCGAGGCCCTCGGCGTGCCAGTCGCGCACCAGGGACTCCCAGGCCCGTGGCTCGGTCCAGCCGCCGCGCTCGCGCAGCGCCTCCACCAGCTCGGAGAGCTGCGGTGTGGTGGCGACGTAGCCGATGAACACCCCACCGGGCACCAGCGCCCGCTCGACCATGTCGAGGGTCTCCCAGGGGGTCAGCATGTCCAGGATGATCCGGTCGAAGCCGGTCTCCCGGCACTGCGCGACATCGCCGACGTGCAGGTTCCACGAGGGGTGCGGCCCGTTGAAGAACGCCTCGACGTTGCGCTTGGCGATCTGGGCGAAGTCGTCGCGCAGTTCGAACGAGTGCAGCTCGCCCTCGGTGCCGACGGCGCGCAGCAGGGAGCAGCTCAGCGCGCCGGAGCCGGCGCCGGCCTCGAGGACCTTCGCGCCGGGGAAGATGTCGCCCATCGCCACGATCTGCGCGGAGTCCTTGGGGTAGATCACCTGAGCGCCGCGCGGCATGGACAACACGTAGTCCGACAGGAGCGGCCGCAGGGCCAGGAACGCGGTGCCGCCGCCGGCGGTGGTCACCACGCTGCCGTCGGGGAGCCCGATCAGCGCGTCGTGCGCCAGGATGCCGCGGTGGGTGTGGAACTCCTTGCCGGGCTCCAGCGTCACGGTGTGCATCCGCCCCTTGGGGTCGGTCAGCTGGACCCGGTCGCCGGGCCGGAACGGCCCGCGGTGCACGGGTGTCAGCGCCGGGTTGGCGGGGTCGGCGGCGACGGTGGAGGGAGTTGCGGTCACGGTGTCATCTTCCGGTTGGGTTCGAGGAGCTGTGCCAGGTCCGCGATGTGCAGAATGCCGACGACATCTTCGCCTGACGTCACCACGTACTGTGCGCCCGGGTAGGTCTGTACGGCCTCCATCACCCGCTCGCCGTCCCAGCCGACCGACAACGTGGGAAGGGTGCCCAGCGACCGGGCGACGGCGTCGACCGCCAGCCACGGTCGGCGCTCGACCGGCACCGCGTCGGCGGCGGCCGGGTCGACCAGCGCCACCGGTCGACCGGTGGAGTCGGTGACCAGCAGCGCGGCGTCGGGCTGCCCACTCTCGGCGCGTCGGCGCTGGGCCTCGGCCAGTGGCGTGCCGGTGGCCACCGACCAGACCGGACGGGCGAGCCGGGCGAGGTCGATCAGCGGGAACCGGCGGCTGACCCGGGCGGCCCGGATCGACTGGCCGGCGCCACGCCAGAGGGTGACGGCGACCAGCAGCATCAGCGGCAGCGCCAGCGGCGCCAGCCGCCGCTCGACGGTGAGCACCAGGACCAGGGCCGCGGTGCCGACGGCGACGACCCGGCCGGCCCACCCGGCGACCTCGGTGCCGAGGTGGCGGTCGCGGGTCAGCCCCCACACGGCGGCGCGCAGCGCCCGGCCGCCGTCGAGCGGCAGCCCGGGCAGGCTGTTGAACAGCGCCACGATGACGTTGCTGACCGCGAGCTGGAAGGCGAGCTGGTGCGCCACGGTCCCCTCGGGCAGGGCGAGCGTGGCGGCGACCGCCAGGACGCCGAGCACCGCGGAGACCGCCGGGCCGGCCAGCGAGACCAGCAGGTCGACGCGGGGCGACGGGGCGTCCCGGTCCATCTCCGTGTAACCGCCGAGCAGCTCCAGGGTGATCCCGCGCACACCGATGCCGTACCGCCGGGCGGTGAGGGCGTGGCCCAGCTCGTGCAGCAGCACCGAGCCGAGCAGCGACACGACGAACCCGAACCCGATCAGGTAGCCGCTGAGCTGCGGCAGGTCCAGTTGTCGGCGGGCGAACTCGCCGTACAGCACCGCGATGAGCACCGCGAGCAGGACCATGGAGCCGTTGAGGTACAGCGGCACCCCGAACACCTTGCCGACGTTCAGGCCGAGGCGTCGGTCCGGTCGGCGCGGCGGCCTGGTTGTCTGCTCCATCGCCACGATGCTACGGACCGTCGCTGTGTGGGGCGGGCGGCGGGCGGTGTCACACCGGTGCCCTAACCTTTGCCGACATGACGGCGGAATCGGTCACCACCTCCCAGCCCTCCCCCGCGGCGCAGGCGCCGCCGACGGTGCGGGCCTCGCTGTCCCCGTCGCGGGCGGCGGATTTCAAGACCTGCCCGCTGCTCTACCGGTTCCGCAGCATCGACCGGCTGCCCGAGCGCACCACCATCGAGCAGGCCCGGGGCACGTTGGTGCACGCGGTGCTGGAGCGCCTGTTCGACCTGCCGGCCACCGGCCGCACGCCGGAGGCGGCCGGCGACCTGGTCGCCCCCCAGTGGGACCGGCTGGTCACCGAGCAACCCGAACTGGCCGGGATCTTCGACGGCGCGGAGCCGGCCGGGCCGGTGGAGTTCCTCCGCTCCGCCGCCGGGCTGTTGCAGGGTTACTTCGCGGTGGAGGATCCGACCCGGCTGGAGCCGGCCGAACGCGAGAGCCTGATCTCCGCGGTCGTCGACGAGGAGCTGCTGATCCGGGGCTACCTCGACCGGCTCGACGTCGCTCCGGACGGCGCGCTGCGGGTGGTCGACTACAAGACCGGCGGTGCCCCGCGGGAGGCGTTCGAGGCCCGGGCGCTGTTCCAGCTGAAGTTCTACGCCCTGGTGCTGTGGCGCACCCGGGGGGTGGTGCCCCGGGTGCTGCGGCTGCTCTACCTGCGTGACGCCGAGGTGTTGGACTACACCCCGGACGCCGACGAGCTGGTCCGCTTCGAGCGCACCGTGGTGGCGCTGTGGCGGGCAATCGAGCAGGCCACCGCCCGTCAGGATTTCCGGCCCCGGCCGAGCCGGCTCTGCGACTGGTGCAGCCACCAGGCGCTCTGTCCCAGCTTCGGCGGCACCCCACCGCCGTTCCCGGTCGCCGCGGCGAGCACCGACCCACTGCGTGACTCCCGGGCCACTCCGGTGGCGCCGGGTGCCGACGAGTGACGGCCTCCTGAGCGACGTCTACGCCCGGCGCGGCGATTCAGGCCGCCGGGACCGCCTGCCGCACGCCGACGCCGAAACCCGACCGCAGCGGTGCCGCCTCGGTCGGGACAGGGCGACCGGCAGGCCTCTACGGTGATCCGCGACGCACCGGCTCGGGTACGCGAGGATGACCGGTGCGCCCCACGACGTCGGCGGGACGGGAGAAAAGATGAGCCATCAGGCGCCCTCGGCACGGCCGGTGCGGATCCTGCTCGCCGACGACCAGCCGCTGCTACGGACCGGGTTCCGGATGGTCCTGGGCGCCGAGAGCGACCTGGACGTGGTGGCGGAGGCCGGTGACGGCGTGGAGGCGGTGGAGTTGTCCCGCCGGCTGCTGCCCGACGTCGTACTGATGGACATCCGGATGCCCCGGATGGACGGGGTGGCGGCGACCCGGGCCATCGTCGACGCCCGACTGCCGGTACGGGTGCTGGTGCTCACCACCTTCGACCTGGACGAGTACGTGGTGGGCGCGTTGCGGGCCGGCGCCAGCGGGTTCCTGGCCAAGGACGTGCCGGCCGAGGATCTGATCGCGGCGATCCGCACGGTCGCCGGCGGGGACGCGGTGGTGACACCTCGGATCCTGCGGCGACTGTTGGACCGCTTCGCCGACCTGCTGCCCGATCCGGCGGCGACGCCGTCGGCGGCGCTCAACGCGCTCACCGACCGGGAGCGCGAGGTGCTCGTGCAGGTCGCCCGAGGGCTGTCCAACGCCGAGATCGCGACGGTCCTGTCAGTGAGCGAAACCACCATCAAGACGCACGTCGGGCATGTGCTGACCAAGCTGCGGCTGCGCGACCGGGTGCAGGCGGTGGTGCTGGCGTACGAGTCGGGTCTGGTCCGCCCCCGGGCGTAGTTCCACCGGCCCGGGTACCTCACCCGGCGTACTCGAAGATCCCTCCGTGGGGGGACGGCTGTCGTTGCCGTCGTCACCTACCGTGACCGGACATGGCTCGGTTCGGTTGACCCTCCTGTGGCGTCAGGTGCAAGTGTCGGTGCGGCCGCCCGCCGCCGAGGGGAAAAGCGGTCGACCGGCCCTCGACTCAGGGGCAACCCTGATCCGACATGGGGGTGCACCCGCAGCGGGAAATCCGCGCCGGGTCCCCCCAGGGTCGGACGGGGCGGGCGTATGCAGCACCGATGATTGAACAGTCGCGCCGGACCATCGGGGGGCGGCGTGCATTTTCGGACAGACGGAAGAGGTAGATGACGTGACCGCGACGGTAGGCCAGCAGGCGCAGGCCGCGGCCCGGGCGAACGACGTGTGGAAGGTGTACGGCAGCGGCGAGGCTCAGGTCGTCGCGCTGCGGGGGGTCAGCGCGGAGTTCGAACGTGGCCGCTTCACCGCGATCATGGGCCCGTCGGGTTCCGGTAAGTCGACGTTGATGCATTGCCTGGCCGGCCTGGACTCGGTGACCCGGGGGACGGTGTCGATCGGTGAGACGACGGTCACGGGGCTGGGCGACGCGGGGCTGACGAAGCTGCGCCGCGACAAGGTGGGCTTCATCTTCCAGCAGTTCAACCTGCTGCCGACGCTGACGGCCAAGGAGAACATCCTGCTGCCGCTGTCGATCGCCGGGCGCAAGCCGGACCCGGCCTGGTACGACACGGTGATCGAGACGGTGGGTCTCAAGGACCGGCTGGACCACCGGCCGGCGCAGCTCTCCGGTGGGCAGCAGCAGCGGGTGGCGTGCGCGCGGGCGCTGGTCTCCCGCCCCGAGGTGATCTTCGCGGACGAGCCGACCGGCAACCTGGACTCGCGCTCCGGCGCGGAGGTGCTCAACTTCCTGCGTGACTCGGTCCGGGAGCACGGCCAGACCATCGTGATGGTCACCCACGACCCGACGGCCGCCGCGTACGCCGACCGGGTGGTCTTCCTCGCCGATGGTGAGATCGTCTCGGAGCTGATCGAGCCGACCGCCGAGACGGTGCTGGACACCATGAAGAAGCTGGACACTGCGGCCGAGGTGGGCAACTGATGTTCCGCGCGACGCTGAAGAGTCTGCTGGCCCGCAAGGTCCGGCTGATCCTGTCCGGCCTGGCGGTGGTGCTCGGGGTGATGTTCGTCTCCGGTGCGTTCGTGCTCACCGACACGCTGGGTCGTTCCTTCGACTCGGTGTTCGCCGACGGTTTCTCCGAGATCGACGTGAACGTCGCGGCGAAGCCGAAGGTGCAGGTCAACGAGATGGAGGGCGAGCAGACCGTCGCCCCGCTGCCGGCCGCCCTGGTGGACCGGGTGAAGCAGGTGCCGGGGGCGGCCTCGGCGACCGGTGTGGTCAACGCCGACGGCGCCCGGGTGATCGGCAGCAACGGCAAGGTCGTCACCTCGTTCGGCCCGCCGCAGTTGGGCGAGAACTGGACCGGCGAGAGCGAGCTGCTGAAGCTGCGTGAGGGGCGCGCGCCGCAGGCCGAGGACGAGATCGTCATCAACAAGGCGTTGGCCACGGCCGCGAAGGTGCAGGTCGGCCAGAAGGTCGGCGTGCTGACCGCGTTCGAGTCGAAGAAGCGGGACTTCACACTGGTCGGCGTCTTCGGTTACAGCGGTGACCGGGACTCGATCGGCGGGGTCAACGAGGTCTTCTTCACCACGCCGGTGGCCCAGCGGCTGATGCTGGGCGAGCCGGACGTGTTCAGCAGCATCACCGTTCAGGCCGCCGACGGGGTCTCGGACGAGAAGCTGCGCGACGACGTGGCACGCACCCTGGGCGCGGACTTCGAGGTGAAGACCGGCGAGCAGGTGGCCGCGGATGCCTCGGCCAGCCTGAAGGAGGGCCTGTCCTTCTTCAACAAGATCCTGCTCGGCTTCGCCGCGGTGGCGCTGCTGGTGGGCACCTTCCTGATCCTCAACACCTTCTCGATCATCGTGGCGCAGCGGACCCGGGAGTTGGCGCTGATGCGCGCCATCGGGGCCAGCGGCCGGCAGATCATCGGTTCGGTGGTGCTGGAGGCCATCGCGGTGGGGTTGATCGCGTCGGTGCTCGGCCTTGCCGCCGGTATCGGGGTGGGCGCGTTGCTGGCGTTCCTGTTCGGCAAGCTCGCTGGTGGGCTCACCCTGGCCGGCATCGGCGTGCCGGCGGCTGCGGTGATCGGTTCGTTCGCCGTCGGTCTGGTGATCACCGTGGTGGCGGCACTGCTGCCGGCGCTGCGGGCGTCCCGGATCCCGCCGATCGCGGCCATGCAGGACGTGGCCACCCCGGACCGACCGTTGACCAAGATCACCGTGGCCGGGTCGCTGGTCACCGGTATCGGCGCGGTGCTGCTGTTCCTCGGGCTCAGCGGCAACGCCGGTGGTCAGACGCTGTCGACCATCCTCGGTGGGGTGCTGTTCGCCTTCATCGGGGTGGCGCTGCTGACCCCGCTGATCAGCAAGCCGGTGGTGAGCCTGCTCGGGGCGATCTTCTCCTGGTCGGTGCCGGGCAAGCTGGGCCGGCTCAACTCGGGGCGCAACCCCCGTCGTACGGCCATCACGGCCGCCGCGCTGATGGTCGGCATCGCGCTGGTCACCGGCGTCACGGTGATCCTCGACTCGGCCAAGGGCAGCATCAGCGCGCTCGCCCAGGACACCATCAAGGCCGAGCTGGTGATCGCCGGCCAGCAGGGCGGCCCGCGTCCGCCGACCTTCGACCCGGGTGTGCTGGACCAGGCCAAGGCCCTGCCCGGTGTGCGGTTGGTCGACGGCGAGTACGGCGACATGGCGCGTATCGACGGCGAGGGCACCTGGGTCGCGGCGAGCAGTGACATCGCGTCGCTGCGGCAGATCTTCGGCGCGAAGCCCACCGCCGGTGACATCGACCGGCTCGGGCCGACCCAGATGCTCGCCAGCTCGGACACGGCCACGTCCCGTGGCTGGTCGGTGGGCTCCACGGTCAATGTGCAGCTGACCCGGGGCGAGGCACGCACCTACACGATCAGCGGCATCTACGAGTCGTCGCAGCTGACCAACCCGGTGACGCTGCCGGTGACCGCGGCGAAGGACTTCGCCATTCCGCAGCCCATCCAGGGCTTCATCCAGCTGGACCCGGGCACCCGGGTGTCCGACGTCCAGCCGCAGGTGGAGGCGTTGCTCGCGGACAGCCCCGAGGTGTCGGTGGCCGACCGCGACGCGTTCATCAAGCAGCAGACCAGTTCGCTCGACGGGCTGCTCACGATGATCCAGATCCTGCTCGCGCTGGCCATCGTGATCGCCGTGCTGGGCATCATCAACACCCTGGCCCTGTCGGTGCTGGAGCGGACCCGCGAGTTGGGTCTGCTGCGGGCGATCGGCCTGCGCCGGTCCCAGACCATGGGCATGATCACCGTCGAGGCGGTGGTGATCTCGGTGTTCGGCGCGCTGCTCGGCGTGGTGGTGGGCACCGGCCTCGGCGCCGCGGTGGTCGAGGCCCTCAAGGACGAGGGCATCACCGACCTGATCCTGCCGTGGGGGCAGATGGGTGTCTTCCTCGGTCTCGCCGCCATCATCGGCGTGGTGGCCGCGGTGCTCCCGGCCGTCCGGGCGGCCCGGATCAACGTCCTGGGCGCCATCGCCCACGACTGATCGGCACTGCCGAGGCCCCCGGTCGCCATCCGCGCGACCGGGGGCCTCGGCCTGTCCCATTCCCCCTCGGCCACCCGTACGCGACTGCCCGGCTGGTGTGCCGGCAGGACGGCGGGCGGGTCAGCTGGTCGCCGCGGCCCGATCGGTCAGCAGAACCGCGAGCAACGGCAGGTCCACGCCGGTCAGGCTCTCCACCTGGTGTACGCCGACAGTGCTCGGCAACGCCACCTCCGCCGGTACGGCCAGGACCGCCGCGCCCGAGGCGAGCGCGCTGGCCACCCCGGTCGGTGAGTCCTCGATCGCGACACAACGCTCGATCGGCACACCCAGCAGCCGGGCCGCGGTCAGGTACGGCTCGGGGTGCGGCTTTGCCGCCACCACCTCGTCGCCGGCGACCACCGTGTCGAAGTTGTCGCGACCGAGGGTGTCCAGGGCGATCTCGACCAGCGCCCGAGGGCTGGAGGTGACCAGCGCGGTGGGGATTCCCGCCGCGCGGACCGCGCGCAACAGGTCGAACGCGCCCGGCTGCCAGCGCAGACCGGTGCGGAACAGGTCCAGGATCCGGGCGTTGATCCACGCCGCGCTGATCTCCGGGTCCCGTTCGGGCTGCCCCAGGTCGTCGTGCAGGATGCGCATCGACTCGGCCATGGCGGTGCCGATGATCGACTGACGGGCGTCGACGGAGAGTTCCCCGCCGTACTCCTTCGCGAGTTCCTGCAACGCGACGTCCCACAGCTTCTCGCTGTCGACCAACGTGCCGTCCATGTCGAAGAGCACAGCGGCGGGGTGATGGCTGCTCAGCGGAACCTCCAGGGTGGTGACCGACACCGGCGATCCTGCCAGCACCCCCCGGGGCCGGTGGCGGCAACGGGCGCCAGGGTGATCCGGGCAACCCCGTTCAGCCCAGGTCGCACTCCTTCAGGGAACCCTCGTAACCCCGGAAGAACATGTCGGTGCGCTGCTCGGCGGTGCCGTGCGCCCCTTCCGCGAACCACGGCTGGTCCGGGTCGTCGCCGACCGCCGCCACCCCCTCCCGGAACTCGTCCAGGTCGCCCTCGGCGAGGGTCAGGGCCTCCGAGCGCACCGAGTCGCCGAGGTACGCCCCGGCCATGCAGTCGGCCTGCAACTCCTGCTGGATGGTGAAGCTGTAGTTGATGCCGAGCCGCACCTGGATTGCGTGCGCGTACTCGTGCCCGAGCAGGTAGAACACGAACGCGTCGCCGACCTGGCGGAACGCCGCCACCGACCAGGTGACGTCGTACGCGATGAAGTCGCCCTGCGAGCAGTAGACGGCGTTGTTGCGGGGCAACGCCTGGCCGCCGCAGGACACCTCGCCGTCACGCTGGTACGGGATGATCCGCCGGATCGGTTGGAACCGCTGCCCGGATTCCTTGAACTGGGCCGCCCAGTACCGCTCGGCGACCGCCTGCGCGTCGGCGACGTCCTGCTCGAACTCGGCGACGCTGGTGGTGCTGTCGGCCCGGGTGGTGCTCGGCCCCGGTGAGGCTGCCGGCGGGTTCGCCCCGGGGCGCTCGGCCTCCGGCTCGGCCAGCCCACCGCCGGCGCAGGCGAGGGAGACCAGGGCGGCGACCAGCAGACCCGCCAACGGGCCCCGCGCATCGCGTCCGAACCGTGCGCCCACTGTGCCTCCCCAGACATCGGTGCTCAGGCTGGTAGTACCCCGACGACAGGACCGAAACGCCCGTCACCGGTTTCACGCACGGCACGGCCGGACGGTTCACGTGCCCTGGGGCCGGACGGGCTGCGGCGCAGCGGCCTGGGGTGGTGTCGCGCGGTCAACCACCGGCTGCGCCGCTCGTACGGCCAGTAGGGTCGCTCAACCGCTCGAATCCCGACCGCGCTGCCACGTGTCGCCCTGGTCACCGTGCCGCTCGGCCTCGTACCGCTGCTGCCGCACCCGAGCGTCCCGCCCGGCCCGAGGTTCGTCGCCCCCAACC
>NZ_QGSY01000080.1 GCF_003857035.1 Micromonospora arida | reverse complement strand
GTGCGGGCGCCCCGCGCCCCGCGCGCTGCGCCCGCACCGCGCTGCGCCCGCACCGCGCCGCGCCCCGGGGCCGCATCCCATGATCGTGCTCGAACAAGGAAGTAGTGGTGTCGCCGCCACGGCGATGCCACTACTTCCTGGATGCAGCACGATCATGGCGAATTGACTGTGGTTCGGAGTGCTCCTGACGGGTATGCCGCACCGCGCGGTGCGGCAAGGGACCCCCGCGCGCCGATGACGGAGTGCCAAGGAGCGGAGCGTCCCATGGCTCAGCGGAACAGCTCAGGTCGCGGCGCGACTGCGACCAGGACGAAGCGACAGGCCGGCAACCAGACGCCGGGTACGCCCGGTGTCTCCGAGTCGGAGATTTCCCGGATGCGGGTGGACGACATCCGCGGGCAGTTGCGTAAACGCGGGGTCTCCGGGATCTCCGCATTGCGCAAGCCCGACCTGGTGAAACAGTTGGTGCGCTCGATGCGGGCCGGCGCGGGTCGGAGCAGCACCGGCCCGTCGGGCCGGGCCGCCGGCACCAGGGCGTCGGCGGGTCGTGCCGCCGCCACCAAGAAGTCGGCAGCCAGGCCGGCGTCGAGCCGCGCGAAGGCCGCGCCGGCGAACAAGAGCGCGCCCGCGAAGCGGGCCGCCGCAACGAAGGCGACCGCCGGGCGGAAGTCGACGGTGGCGGCGAAGAGGGCGCCGGCGAAGAAGGCGACCGCCGCGAAGAAGACCACTGCGGCGACGTCGACGGCCGCCCGCAAGAGCACGGCCGCGAGCAGGACCACCGCCGCCCGGAAGTCCGCCGCAGCGCGGAAGACCACGGCGGCCCGTAAGACAGCGACGGCGCGTACGGCGCCCGCGCGAAAGGCGCCGGCGAAGAAGGCATCGGCGCGACCGGCGGCGAAGCGCGCGACGCCAGCCAAGAGCGCGGCGGCCAAGCGCACGACGGCGAAGCGCACGACGGCGAAGCGCACGACGGCGGAGCGCACGGCACCGGCCAAGAGCGCGGCGGCCAAGCGCACGACGGCGAAGCGCACGACGGCGAAGCGCACGGCACCGGCCAAGAGCGCGGCGGCCAAGCGCACGACGGCGAAGCGCACGTTGACGCGGTCGACCGGTGGCGGGACGTCGGCCGGCGGGATCCGGACCGGACGGGGTACGGGGCGGTCGGTCCGCAGTTCGCAGGTGATCTCGTCGATCATGGACCGGCCGGAGCGGCCGGGACGGAGTTTGATCACGGCGAACCACGAGGTGATCCAGCGGTGGGCCCGGGAACGCGGGGCCAAGCCGGCGACCATCGCTGGCACCGAGCGGGATGGCCGGGCGGGTGTGTTGACCTTCAACATTCCCGGATACCGGGAAAGCAGCCGGATTCGGGAGATCACCTGGGATGACTGGTTCTACACGTTTGACCTGCGGCGGCTGAACCTGATTTATCAGGAACAGTTGCGGGACGGCCGGCAGAGCAACTTCTTCCGGACCGAGTCACCCGATCGGGAAGACGGTTGAGGTGTTTGCGGGAATGGCCGACGGGTACCCGGCTGTTGCCAACGGACGAGGCCGGAGCAGCGGATACTCGCCAGTTGTGACCGGCGAGACAGCCGTTCTGGGTTGAATCCAGAATCCGGGCGAACTAGCTTTATTGCACCGCGCCACGTTTGGAAACGTTCGGGGGAGCGGCGGATCGATCAGATCCGCGCACCAGACGAGGCGCGAGGGGACGGGTGGAATAACCGTTGGGGGACGGTTCCCACCTGTTTGGACCGGCGGCGTGAGCGGGCGATGCTTACGGGGGTGAGTGTTGCCCGCCGCCGCCGGCCCCACCGGCGGGCGCCCACCACGACCTCAGGGACGTGGTGGGCGCTTTGCGTCGGTTATCCGGTCGGTACACGGTCTGCGGTGGTTGCCGGCTCCGGGTCGACAACCCGGCGCAGCGCGGCGACGTGCCGCTCCCGGGGTGGTCCGGCGAGCAGGTGCCCGAGCGCGGCCAGCAGACCCAGCCCGCCCACGATCAGCCAGTGCCGGTCGCCGAGGTGCTGGAGGCTCACCCCGCCGAGGGTGGGCGCGACGAACGCCGCGGCTGGGAACGTCAGGTAGAAGACCGACTGGTAGCGCGCTCGTAGCTGCGGTGGCGCCAGGTCCGCGTTGATCTGCGCGTTGGGCGGGGCGGCGAGCATCGAGCCGACCGTCCAGACCACTGCGGCACCCAGGTAGATGGCCAGTTCGTCGGCGATGGCGAGCGCCCCGAAACCGAGCGCGAGCAGCGCCGTGGAGGCGGCCAGCACGACGTCCTTGCGGTGCCGGTCGATCAGCCGGGGCACGAACAACTGCCCGACCACGATCAGCGCGCCGCCGAGCGCCACCACCAGCCCGTACGCCGATGGGCCCAGGCCGTCCGCGCGCATGGCCAGCGGCATGATGGTCGACGTCTGCATGGTGAGTACGGCCAGCACGAAGGTGAGCCCGACGAACACCAGGAAGGTGCGGTCGGTAAGCGCGGTGTGCAGGCCCGGCCGGCGGGTCCGGATGGATTTCGGTGCCGTGCCTGTGGCGGGCGGTGGGCCGGCCGCTGGCCGGGTCAGCCGCAGAGTTTCGGGCACCTTCCAGGCGATCACGGCTGCGGCGGTCAGGGTGGCGCCCGCGTCGACCAGGAACAGCGCGGTGAAGCTCGCCTCGGCCAGGACCCCGGCGAGTAGCGAGGCGACCGCCATGCCCAGGTTGAACGCCCAGAACTGAAGGTTGAACGCTCGCGAGCGGCGCTCGGCGGGCACCACGTCGACGATCGCCGCCACGAACGCCGGGCTGGGCATCGAGTGGACCACGCCGATCAGCGCGGAGAGCACCGCGATCAGCAGCAGGGGTCGGGTGAAGGCGAGCGCCACCATCAGGCCGACGGTGGCCAGGTGCGCGGCGAGCAGGGTCGCCCGGCGTCCCCACCGGTCGGCGAGCACCCCGCCGAGCAGTACGCCGGCCGCTCCGCCGGCCCCGTACGCGCCGACCACGGTGCCGGCCAGCCCTTCGCTCGCGCCGCGTACGTCGGTGAGGTAGAGCGAGAGGAACAGCATGGCGAACGCGCCGGCCCGGTTGATCAGCAGGCCGGCCCAGAGGTACCAGAAGGTGGCGGGTAGTCCGCCTGCGGTGTCGTGCCACCAGCGCCGCAGGGCGTGCACCCGACCTCCCGACAGTTCAGATTGTTAACTGTTTCCACTGCACAGTAGGAAACTCCGGGACCGCCGCGCCACTCATTACGCCTCGGCGGGCTGTGGCGCGCGTGACGTGGTGGCCGGTGCCAGTGCCTCACCGGAGCGGCGCAGCGCGGCCGCACGCCGTTCCCGGGCCGGCCCCGACACCAGGTGGGCCACCGCGGTCAGGAGGCCGAGCGCGGCGCAGCCGTACCAGAGGGTGTCGTTGCCGGCGTGCTCGCGCACCAGGCCACCGAGGATCGGCGCGCTGGCCCCGGCGATCTGCCAAGAGAGGGAGAACACGCCCTGGTAGCGACCGCGCAGCTCGGCCGGGGAGAGTTCGGCGATCAGAGTGGAGTTGGAGGGCGAGTTCAGCATCTCGCCGACCGTCCAGATCAGCACGGTCAGCCCGTAGAACCAGGGGGTGCCGGCGAACGCGGTCAGTCCGAACCCCACGCCCATCACCACGGACGCCAGCGCGAGCACGTGCGAGCGGCTCCGACCCCGGATCAGCCGGGGCACGAAGAGCTGGCCGACCACGATGAGGATGCCGTTGAGTGCGATCACCGAGCCGTAGGTGGCCGGGCTCAGACCGTCGTCGCCCATGGCGATCGGCAGCATCGAGATGTGCTGGAGGAACACCAGCGCGGCGAACAGGTTGAGTGCCACGAAGCCGAGGTAGACCCGGTCGCTGAGGATCGTGCGCAGCGCGCCGCGCGGAGCCGCTGCTGCCGTGACGGCGGTGGCGGGGCCGGCCTGTCGGGTCTCCGGCACCTTGCTGAAGATGATCAGTGCGGTGATCAGCATGGTGGCCGCGTCGACCACGAACAGCAGCAGGTAGTCGGCCTGTGCGGCGAGGCCGGCGAGGACGGCCGCGCAGGCGAAGCCCAGGTTGATCGCCCAGTAGTTGAGTGAGAAGGCGCGCAGCCGGTCCTTCGCCGGCACCACGTCGATCATCATCGCCCCGAACGCGGGCCGGGCCGCCTCGGCGAACATGCCGAGCAGCAGTGCGCCCAGCGCAACCGCCCAGAGATCCCGGGCAAGCCCGAGCCCGAGCATCATGGCCGCCGCGCCCACGTGGGCGGTGAGCAGTGTCGGCCGGCGGCCCCACCGGTCGGCCAGAGTGCCGCCGGCGGTCGTGCCGAACGCCCCGCCGACACCCCAGAGGCCGATCACCAGGCCGGCCTGCGAGGCCGAGAAGCCACGTTCCTGAGTCAGGTAGATGGCGAGGAAGACGAGGACGAACGAGCCGAGCCGGTTGATCAGGGTGCCGGACCACAGGTACCAGAAGGTGGTCGGTAGGCCGCCGGTGGTGTCCCGGAACCAGCTCCGCATCGTCCGCACGTGGTTCCCCCGCTTGCAAGTAATGACCGATGTGACTGTTGTGCCTTACAACCCTAGTGGCGGGCGGATCCGCTGGTCATCCGCTTTTTCACGTGGTGGTCGTCACGACGGCTGCCCGCGTGTCCCCTCCGCGGTTGAGGCAGGATGATCGGCATGACTGCGAGCGAAGGGCCCACCGTCGGGACGCTGGTCCTGCTGCGACACGGTGAGAGCGACTGGAATGCCAAGAACCTCTTCACCGGCTGGGTGGACGTCGACCTGACCGAGAAGGGCGAGGGCGAGGCGAGGCGCGGTGGCGAGTTGATGCGCGAGCACAGCCTGCTGCCGGACGTCGTGCACACCAGCCTGATGCGCCGGGCGATCCGCACCGCCGAACTGGCGCTCAACGCCGCCGACCGGCACTGGATCGCCGTGCGCCGGTCGTGGCGGCTCAACGAGCGCCACTACGGCGCCCTGCAGGGCAAGGACAAGAAGCAGACCCTCGACGAGTACGGCGAGGAGCAGTTCATGCTCTGGCGCCGGTCGTACGACACGCCCCCGCCGCCCATCGACGACAACGACGAGTGGTCGCAGGTGGGTGACCCGCGCTACGCGCTGCTGCCGACCGAGCTGATGCCGCGCACCGAGTGCCTCAAGGACGTCGTCGACCGGATGCTGCCCTACTGGTACGACTCGATCGTGCCGGACATCCTGGCCGGCCGGACGGTGCTGGTGGCCGCGCACGGCAACTCGCTGCGCGCCCTCGTCAAGCACCTCGACCAGATCTCCGACGAGGCGATCGCCAAGCTCAACATCCCGACGGGCATCCCGCTGCGCTACGACCTCGACCCGCAGCTGCGCCCGCTCACTCTGGGCGGCACCTACCTCGACCCGACAGCTGCGAAGGCAGCCGCTGCGGCAGTGGCCAACCAGGGGCGCTGAGCCACCAGAGAAGGGGCCCCTCGTCATCGCGGAGAGCGATGACGAGGGGCCCCTTCCGTGCAGTCAGTTACTGCTGGGCGCGCTCTCCCCGGTGATCAGGTAGATCACGTGCTCGCCGGCGTTGACCGCGTGGTCGGCGAAGCGCTCGTAGAAGCGGCCCAGCAGGGTGGCGTCGATCGCCGTCTCCACCCCGTACGGCCAGTCGTCGCCGAGCAGTACGGCGAACAGGTTCTTGTGCAGCTCGTCCATGGCGTCGTCGTCGCGGTCCAGTTCGCCGGCGAGGTCGGCGTCGGGCTTCGCCAGCACCGAACCGATCTTCACAGCCATCCGGTCGGCGATCTCGGACATCTCGGTGAAGACCGTCCGCAGCTCTGCCGGGACGGCGGGGGAGGGGTGCCGGCGCAGCGCGGTCTTCGCCACGTGCTCGGCGAGGTCGCCCATCCGTTCCAGATCAGCGGCCACGTGCAGCGCGGTGATCATCGCCCGGAGGTCGGAGGCGACCGGCGCCTGTCGGGCGAGCAGGTCACAGACCCGCTCCTCGACGTGCCGGTAGAGGTCGTCGATCTCGGCGTCCCGCTCGATGACCGTCTCGGCGGCCTGCCGGTCGGCGGTGAGCAGGGCCCGGGTGGCCTGGCGCATGGCGGCGCGGACGCCCTCCGCCATGTCCACCAGCAGTTGGCTGACGATCTGGAGGTCGGCCCGGAACTCGTCGCGCATCATCACGTCCTGTGGTCGGTCGCCGCCGACGGGTGCCGGCGCAGGGGGGTTGAGCAGGTGCGACGCCAACGGTAGGGCGCGTGGACGGATCCCGGATGAACCACGGTGAACGACGCCAGACGTGCGGGTGAACACTTCCGTAAGTGAGGGTAGTTCGTCCCGTTCTGTGTGGTAGCCAGGTTAACAATGACCCTACGATCGCCGGGTGGAGTGGGCGGTGGCGGTCGTGGTGGCCCTGGCGTTGGTGGCCGGGATGGCCGCCGGTCTTCTGCTGCCCCGGTTCCTGCCGAAGCGGGACGGTCACTCCACGTCGACGGGGAGCGTCCGCTTCCGCTGGAGCAGGGGGAGGCCCGCGATAGCCGACGAGCAGCAGGCCGGGCTCGGCCGCCGGACGATCGACTCACTCCGGGCCGGTGTCGTGGTTCTGGACAACGACGACGTCCCCGTGCTGATCAACCCGGCCGCCCGCGCGATGGGGCTGCTGCGTACCGGCAGCACCCCCGGCTCAATCGCCGCGCACCCGCTGATCCGTACCCTCGCCGGCCAGGTGCGACGCACCGGCGTGCGACGCGAGATCGAGCTGGACCTGCCCCGGGGTCGCGACAGCGCGGGGGAGAACCCGCTCGGCGTGCACCTGCGGGCGATGGGTCTCGGCAACGGCTTCGTCGCGGTCGAGGCGGTCGACGTGACCGAGTCGCACCGGCTGACCCGGGTACGACGCGACTTCGTGGCCAACGTGAGCCACGAGCTGAAGACCCCGATCGGGGCCCTGCAACTGCTCGCCGAGGCGTTGCTGGACGCGACCGAGCCGGCCGACGCCGCGGTACCCGACCTCTCCGAGGACCTGGTGGCCGCCCGCCGGTTCGCCGAACGGATCCAGCACGAGTCGACCCGGCTGGGTCGACTGGTGCAGGAGTTGCTGGAGCTGACCCGGTTGCAGGGGGCTGAGCCGCAGCCGCCACCGGAGCCGGTCGCGCTGGACTGGGTGATCGCCGAGGTGGTCGACCGGACCCGCACCACGGCCTCCGCCCGGGGTGTCGCGGTGACCGTGGACGGGGCGCGTGGTCTCACCGCGTACGGCAGCGACTCTCAACTCGCCACGGCGGTGGCGAACCTGGTGGAGAACGCCATCAACTACTCGGGGGAGGACACCACGGTGCGGGTGACCCTCCGCGGCGACGACGAGCACGTCGAGATCGCCGTCGCCGACCAGGGCATCGGTATCGCCCCCACCGACGTCGATCGGGTCTTCGAGCGGTTCTACCGGGCCGACCAGGCCCGCTCGCGTGCCACCGGCGGCACCGGGCTCGGTCTGGCGATCGTGAAACACATTGCGAGCAACCATGGCGGACGGGTCGAGGTGTCGAGCACTCTTGGTGGTGGATCGACGTTCACCCTCCGGCTGCCCGCCAGTCCACCGGATGACCTCCTGGCGACACTGCCGCCGGTTGGGATCGAGTCCGGTCCGACTGGGCTACGGCAGGTCTGACAGCAGATGGAAAGGAAATCCCCGTTGAGCCGCGTTCTCGTGGTCGAGGACGAGGAGTCGTTCTCCGACGCCTTGTCGTACATGCTCCGTAAGGAGGGCTTTGAGGTTTCGGTCGCCGCGACCGGCACCGACGCCCTCACCGAGTTCGACCGGACCGGCGCCGACATCGTGCTGCTCGACCTGATGTTGCCCGAGATGTCGGGGACCGAGGTCTGCCGGCAGTTGCGGCAGCGTTCCGCCGTGCCGATCATCATGGTCACCGCCCGGGACAGCGAGATCGACAAGGTGGTCGGGCTGGAGATCGGCGCCGACGACTACGTCACGAAGCCGTACTCGCCGCGGGAACTGGTCGCCCGGATCCGGGCGGTGCTGCGCCGGCAGAGCCCGGAGGTGGCCGAGGCGGGCGCGCCGACGCTGGCCGCCGGGCCGGTGCGGATGGACATCGAGCGGCACGTGGTGACCGTCGACGGCGGAGCCGTACAGCTGCCGCTGAAGGAATTCGAACTGCTGGAGCTGCTCCTGCGCAACGCGGGCCGGGTGCTCACCCGCGGTCAACTCATCGACCGGGTCTGGGGCGCCGACTACGTCGGTGACACCAAGACGCTGGACGTGCACGTCAAGCGGCTGCGCTCCAAGATCGAGCCGGAGCCGTCCGCGCCGCGCTTCATCGTGACCGTGCGGGGTCTGGGCTACAAGTTCGAGCCGTGATCGGCGTACCCGAAGGGGGTTTGCGCTCGGCGCAGGCCCCCTTCGGGCTGTTCCCGCTCGGTCAGCGGACGACCTTGATATTGAAGTTGGCGGTGTCGAGTCGACCGTAGAGCCGCAACCAGAGCGGCAGCAGCATCTCGGTGCCCCGCGCGGTGGAAAGGTCGCCGAGGTCGATCACGTCGGTGTGGCCGAAGCTGACGAGCAGCCCGCTGACGATCCGCTTGGCCTCCGCGTCGTCGCCGGAGACGAAGACACTGTGCGCACCTTCGGCGAGCTGATGTGGGCGCACCATCAGCTCGGCGCCGCTTGCGGCTTCGGCGAGGGTCGCCAGGCCGACCTCGGGGTGCTGCGCCGCCCAGTGGGCGTGGTCGCCGGCCCGGATGGCGCGACATCGCGGGTGCCGATGGTCACCTGATGACCCAACTCCGCCGTGCGGGCGGCGATGGCTCGACCGACCGAGCCGGTGCCGAGAACTGCGATACGCATGTCGATCGATCCTCCGTCGGGACATCGAGTCGGCTCGTGCCGATCGCAAGCAGGCTAACAGACAGGTCTGTCTACCACTGCCCCTTGTCGAGTCCCGGAGGTTTCGGCGTGCAGCCCGCTCTGGACGCCCGGAGGGGCGGCAGTGCGGTTGGCAGTCCTTTGGAGCTGATGTCACAAACGAGTCATCCGCCGTCACCGACCGGTGTCTTCCGCTGATGTCACAAGCGATTCAGCTCCAAAGCGCCCCGGACCCATGTCCCGCCCCTCGTCCGCGAGGCCGTCGCGAGGCCGTCGCAAGGTCGTCGTGCCACAGTCGCGCGGCCCTCGCGGGTGTCGCCGAAGCCGAGGGCGATGCCTCCGTAGACGAAGCCGTCTATAGGATCAGGGCTGTCATCAGCAGAACGAGGGAGCACCGATGCCCGCGCCCCGCACTCCGGCCGGCTCGGCCAGGGACCGGATCCTGGACACCGCGTTCCGGCTCTTCTACGCGCACGGGCCGCGCGGCGTGGGGGTGGACACGGTGATCGCCGAGTCGGGCGTGGCCAAGGCGACGCTCTACAAGCACTTCCCGCGCAAGGACGACCTCGTGCTGGCGTACCTCGATCGGGTCGACCAGGCGTGGTTCGGCGCGTTGCGGTCCGCGGCCCGGGATGCCGGCGACGAGCCACGCGACCAACTGGTTGGGATGTTCGACGCGCTGACCGGCGCCTGTCGCCGGGAGGGCTACCACGGCTGCGCGTTCATCAACACCGCAGCCGAGTCGTCCGCCGCCGGGCCGGTGCACGCCCGGACGGTCGAGCACAAGACCGTGGTCCGCGCCTGGGTGACCGAGCTGGCCCGCCAGGCCGGCGCGGCCGACCCGGAACTGCTCGCCCGGCAGCTCACCCTGCTGCTGGACGGCGGGCTCGCCGCCGGTGTGCTGGACGGCGACCCCCTGATCGCCGACGCGGCCCAGCGCAGCGCTCGCACGCTTGTCGACGAGGCCCTGCGATGAGCGACGGCCGCTGGAGTGCTACCAAGATCCGCTAGAGTTGGTCGGCGGGGTGCGGGGCGATCATGCCCTGCTTCGTCCGGGCCGCGCACAGCTCGGCCAGCCGCTCGTACGCGGCAGCACCGATCAGGGCGGTCAGCTCCGGGGAGTACGACAGGTACATCGGCTCGGCGCCGACATGCGCGTCCGTCGACGAGGTGCACCACCAGTCCAGGTCGTGCCCGCCGGCTCCCCAGCCCCGCCGGTCGAACTCGGACAGGGTGGAGACCAGCACCTTGGAGTTGTCCGGTCGCTTGACCCAGTCCTGATCGCGGCGGATCGGCAACTGCCAACAGACGTCCGGCTTGTATTCCAACGGGTGCACCCCGTCGCGCAGCGCCTGGGCGTGCAGGGCGCAGCCACCCCCACCGACGAAGTCGGCGTCGTTGAGGAACACGCACGGGCCCTCGGCGCCCTGAGTGGCGGTGCGGCGGGCCGGGTTCTTGCCGTCGATGGTGTCCTCGTCGGTCCAGTTCTTGAACCCGCGCCGGAAGTGCTGCCAGGTCTCCGGGGTGAGCCGCTTGACGGCGTTGCGGACCCGCTTCTCGTCGTCCGAGTCGGTGAAGAACGCCCCGTGCGAGCAGCAACCGTCGGAGGCCCGGCCAGCGATGATGCCGTGGCAGCCCTTGCCGAAGATGCAGGTCCAGCGGGAGAGCAGCCAGGTCAGGTCGGCCCGGATCAGGTGCGTCTCGTCGGCCGGGTCGGCGAACTCGATCCACTCCCGAGGGAAGTCCAGGGGCACCTCGCGACTGCGCGGGTCACCCGGGTCGTCCACCAGCACACGGAGCTCCATTGTCACTCGGCCCAGCGTACGCGCGGTCACGTCCGCAGGCCGGTGAGCCGCGCAAACGTGTTGCGCCTAGGGTCTTCACCATGCGACTGGGTGTCCTCGACGTCGGATCCAACACGGTGCACCTCCTCGTGGTGGACGCGCACCACGGCGCGCACCCGTGGCCGGCGCACTCCGAGAAGGTGGTGCTCCGGCTGGCCGAGCAGATCGGCCCCGACGGCGCGCTGACCGAGGCGGGCGCGGATGGCCTGGTCAAGGCGGTCGGCATGGCCAAGGCGGCGGCCACCGGGTTGGCGGCCGACGACCTGATCGCTTTCGCCACGTCCGCGGTGCGCGACGCCACCAACGCGGCCGAGGTGCTGGCCCGGGTCCGGGACGAGACCGGCGTACGCCTGGCGGTGCTGTCCGGGGCGGACGAGGCGCGGATGACGTTCCTGGCCGTACGGCGGTGGTTCGGCTGGTCGGCGGGCCGGCTGCTGGTGCTCGACATCGGTGGCGGCTCGTTGGAGATCGCCGCCGGCATCGACGAGGACCCGGACGTCGCGGTCTCCCTGCCACTCGGGGCCGGTCGACTGACCCGCGAGCGGCTGCGGGTCGATCCGGCCAGTGCGGCCCCGCCGTCGGCGGAGACGGTCGACAAGCTCCGGGAGTACGTGGACGGCCGGCTGGACAAGGTCGTCGACCAGATGACGGAGGTGGGCTGGGGGCGGGCGGTGGCCACCTCGAAGACGTTCCGCACCCTGGCCCGACTGGCCGGGGCGGCCCCGTCCGGTTCCGGGCTGTGGGTGCGACGCAGCCTGACCCGGGCCGGCCTGCGGCAGGTCATCGGCTTCATCCGACACATCCCACCGGCGCAGTTGATGGAGCTGGAGGGGGTCAGCGCGGGCCGGGCCCACCAGTTGCTGGCCGGTGCCGTGGTCGCCGAGGCGGTGATGCGCCGCCTGGATCTGGACTCGCTGGACATCTGCCCGTGGGCGCTGCGGGAGGGTGTCATCCTCCGCCGACTGGATCAACTGGAGCCGATCTGATCCGGCGGCCGTTTTCGGTCGGTTTGCCGGCGCTCGTCACGATGCCCCCGGCGCTGCCGGGCTACGCTGGCTGATGTGACTTCCCGCGTTCCCGTGCTCCTGTCCAGCTCGTCGGTCTTTCCCGAGCCGACCGCGGCGGCGTTCCAACTGGCCGCGGCGCTCGGCTACGACGGCGTCGAGGTGATGGTCTGGACCGACGTGGTCAGCCAGGACACGGGCGCGCTGCGCGGCCTCTCCACGCACTACGACGTGCCGGTGCTCTCGGTGCACGCGCCCTGCCTGCTGGTCACCCAGCGGGTGTGGAGCCCGGACCCGTGGGAGCGCCTGCGCAAGGCCGCCGAGCTGGCCGAGACGCTGGGCGCGCCGACCGTCGTGGTGCACCCACCGTTCACCTGGCAGCGCGACTACGCGCGCAACTTCGCCGAGGGTCTGGCCACCGTCGCGGACCGGTTCCCCGGGCTGCGTTTCGCGGTGGAGAACATGTACCCGGTGCGGATGGCGGGCCGGCAGTTCGTCCCGTACGTGCCCGGGTGGGATCCGACCGACGCCGGCTACGCGTCGTACACCCTGGATCTGTCGCACTGCGCGGCCTCGCACAGCGACCCGCTGGAGATGGCCGACCGGATGGGCGCCGGGCTGGCGCACGTGCACCTCGGTGACGGCACCGGTGAGGGCCGCGACGAGCACCTGGTGCCCGGGCGGGGCACCCAGCCCTGCGGGGAGCTGCTCTCCTCGCTGGCCGGCCGGGGTTTCACCGGGTCGGTGGCGGTGGAGGTCGCCACCCGGGGCGCGAAGAGCCGCGCGGTGCGCGAAGCGGACCTGCGCGCCGCGCTGGAGTTCGCCCGCCAGCACCTGACCGCGCCGTCACCGGTCGACGCCTGAGCCGTCCGCCCAGGACGGGCGGTGGCGGTTCAGCTGACCGCTGAGAGGGAATCGGCGGCGGAGGTCGGCTGCTGGGCGACCGTCACCTGCTCGCCGACCGCCGCCCGCTTGCGCGCGCGGTGCGCGGCGACGTGCGAGCGGGTGGCGCAGCGCTCCGAGCAGAACCGCCGGCAGCAGTTGGACGACGTGTCCAGGTAGACGTTGCCGCACCGCTCGTCGGCGCAGACCCCGAACCGGGCGCTGCCGTACTCGCACAGCCAGACCGACAGCCCCCAGGCCGCGCCGGCCAGATATTCGGCACTGACCGAGGCACCCCGACTGGTCACGTGCATGTGCCAGTCGCTGGAGTCGTGCCCGGAGATGCGCGGCTGCACCGGGAACGCCTCGAGCAGCGCGTTCAGCTCGGTGACCGCCTGGGCGTCCCGCCCCGAGGTGCCGTACTCGAAGACGTCGCGCAACCGTTTCTGCGCCCGGCGGAAAATCGCCACGTCCCGGTCCGCGACCTCGTCGCGCATCCAGGCGTTCTCGTCGGGGAAGAGGGCCCGCAGGTCGTCGAGGTCGTCCAGGCGGGCGTTGACCAGGTCAACGCCGGTCCGGGCGTACGCGTCGAAGTTCACGCCCCCAACGGTAGACGACTCAGCGGGTGCGCGGCGCGTCGATGTAGTGCGGCAGGAACCGCGCGTAGCCGTCGGTGATCAGACTCGCGCTCTCCCGCACACCCACGCCGGCCGACTCGCCGTCGACGATCCAGCTGCCCAGCACCATCCGGTTGCCGGCGAACTGCGGCAATGCCCGGAACTCCTGGTAGCACCAGCCCTCGTCGCCGTAGATCCCCGGGTTGGTGATCTCCTCATCGGCGGTGACGATGCGTACCGATCCGCCCTCGCGGCCGAGCAGTGGCTTGGCGACGTACTCCGGCATGCCGCGCGGCGAGTCGAGGTACGCCGGGAGCAGGTATTCGTGGCCGGGGTACAGCTCCCAGAGGACCGCGAGCAGCGCCTTGTTGGAGAGCAGCAGCTTCCAGGCCGGCTCGATCCAGGTGGTCGGGGTGCCCGGGGCCAGGGCCGCCGGCCCGTACGGCTCGGCCAGCATCCACTCCCACGGGTAGAGCTTGAAGCAGGTGGTCACCGGGTTGTCGTCGGCGTCGACGAAGCGTCGGCCGTCCCAGCCGATCTCCTGGATGGGTTGAAGTTCGACGCTCAGGCCGGCCTGCCGGGCGGTCTCGGCGAGGTAGCCGGCGGTCATGTGGTCCTCGCCGGACTCCTCCTCGTTCGACCAGAGCACGTGCACCCGGGGGTCGTGCAGCCCCGCCCCGATCTTGGCCCAGGCGCCGACCAGCCGCTCGTGCAGGCTGTTCCACTGGTCCAGCTCCGGCCGGGTCTGCTCCAGCCAGTACCACTGGATGATGCTCGCCTCGACCAACGCGGTGGGGGTGTCCGCGTTGTACTCCAACATCTTCGGAGGCCAGGTGCCGTCGTACGCGAGGTCGAAGCGCCCGTACAGGGTCGGTGGCGCCTCCCGCAGCGACCGGGCCACCGCCTCGGCCGCCCATTCCGGGATGCCGAACTCGGCGTACCGGCGCTGCGCCACCACGTGCTCGGCGGCGGCCACCGACATCCGGTGCAGTTCCTCGGTGGCCTCCTCCAGCCGCAGCACCTCGTCCAGGTCGAAGGCGTACGCGGCGGTCTCGTCCCAGTACGACATGATCCCGCCGTCGGGCAGCTCGGTGTCGACGTAGACCAGCCCTTGCGACCGGATGGTGGCGTCCCAGTCGGTGCGCGGCGTGACCGTCTCGCGGCGCACGTCAGCCGCCGCAGGCGGCGAGGTGGGTGCCGAATCCACCGCGTTCGGGCAGGGCGGCGGTGGTGGGCTCCGGGGCGGTGCGACCGGCGGCCGGGTCGGTGACCCGCATCGCCAGCGCGACGGTGTCGCCGCCGCCGACCGGCCCGAGGGCGCAGTCGTCGTCATCGTCGTCGTCCGAGGTCATGTTGCAGCCGGAGAGGGCGAGCGCGAGAGCGGTGAGCGCGCCGAGCTGCACGGAGGCCGAGCGGAGTCGGCGGCGGGGGCGTTGGTCCACGGCATCGTTGTAGCCGATCGACGCCACCGCCGCCGCCCCGCCCCCGGGCCGAGGTGGCCCGGCCGCCCCTCGGCGGGGTCCCTGGCAGGGGCGTTACGCTCGGCTCATGCTCCGTTCCGTCATCCTCGCCGCCTCCCGGTCATCCCAGGTCGAGCGGCTCGTCGCGACTGCCCCGTACACCCGGGACGTCGTCCGCCGGTTCGTCGCCGGCGCCGCCACAGACGACGCGTTGCGCGCGACCCGCGGGCTCGTCGACGACGGCCTCGCGGTCACCCTCGACCACCTCGGTGAGGACACTGTCCGCCCCGAGCAGGCCACCGCCACCCGGGACGAGTACCTCAAACTGCTGAAGATGCTCGGCGTCGCTGGGCTCACCCCGGCCGCCGAGGTGAGCGTGAAGCTCTCCGCCCTCGGCCAGATGTTCGACGAGCAGTTGGCGTACGACAACGCGCGGGCGATCTGCGCGGCGGCCGACGCGGCGGGCACCACTGTCACCCTGGACATGGAGGACCACACCACCACCGACTCGACGTTGGAGGTGCTGAGCCGGCTGCGCAAGGACTTCCCGTCGACCGGCGCGGTGCTCCAGGCGTACCTGCGGCGGACCGAGTCGGACTGCCGGGAGCTCTCCTCGGCCGGGTCGCGGGTGCGGCTGTGCAAGGGTGCCTACAAGGAGCCGGAGTCGGTGGCGTACCAGTCGGCCCGCGAGGTGGACAAGTCGTACGTGCGCTGCATGAACATCCTGATGTCCGGCGACGGTTACCCGATGCTGGCCACCCACGACCCGCGGATGATCGCCATCGGTGAGGACCGGGCCCGGTGGTTCGACCGGGGGCCGGAGCGCTTCGAGTTCCAGATGCTCTACGGCATCCGCCCGGAGGAGCAGGCCCGGTTGGCCGGCGAGGGCTACACCGTGCGCACCTACGTCCCGTACGGCGACGAGTGGTACGGCTACCTGATGCGCCGGCTCGCCGAGCGCCCCGCCAACCTGGTCTTCTTCGGCCGTGCCCTGATCTCCAAGAAGTAGTTCCTCCGGTTCGGCGAAACGGGCCGGCGGCGACCCCTCGGGTTGCTGCCGGCCCGTTTCCGGTATCCGGCTTGCCAACGTTGGCTAAGTAGCTTAGCTTTAAAGCTATGACAGCTAGCCAGGTGCGGCGGGACGGCGGACACATCGCGTACGAGGTGCAGGGCGAAGGGCCGTTGGTCGTCCTCGCGCACGGCATGGGTGAGAACAGGGCGAGCTTCCGGCACCTCGTGCCGCTACTGGTGGCCGCCGGTCACCGGGTCGCCTCGGTCGACGTCCGGGGGCACGGCGAGTCCAGCGCCGGCTGGCCCACGTACGCCCCAGCGGAGGTCGGCGCGGACCTGCTGGCCGTGGTCCGCGACCTCGACGCCGGTCCGGCCGTGCTGGTCGGCAGCTCGTCCGCCGCTGCGGCGGTGGTCTTCGCCGCCACCGACGCACCCGAGCTGGTCACCGGCATCGTGCAGATCGGCGCGTTCGTCGGTCAGCCGAAGCTCAACCCGCTGCTGCGGATGGCGATGTGGTCCGTGCTGCACAGCCCTCGACTGTTCGGGATGTTCCACAACACCCTGTTCCCGGTGCACCGACCCGCCGACGACGCCGCGTACCGCCGCTCGATGGTGGCCAACCTGCGCGAGCCCGGTCGGATGGCCGCGACGCGCGGTGTGATCGCACCGGCCGAGCCGCACTGGACCGCCCGCGCGCCGCAGGTGCGGCAACCGGTCCTGGTGCTGATGGGGTCCAAGGACCCGGACTTCCCCGACCCGGGAGCCGAGGCGCGGGCCGCCCGGCGGCTCTTCGGCACCGCCGAGGCCCGGATGATCGAGGAGTCCGGCCACTACCCGCACGCCGACCGGCCGCAACGCACCGCCGAGGAGCTGCTCGGCTTCCTGGCGGTGTGCGCCGGTGCCTAGGGTCGGCCTCAACCAGCAGACCGTCGTACGGGAGGCGGCCCGGCTGGCCGACGAGGTCGGCTTCCAGCAGCTCACCCTCGCCGCGCTCGCCAGCCGGCTCGGGGTGGCGCTGCCCAGCCTCTACAAGCACGTGCGGGGGGCGGACGCGTTGGCCCAGAAACTGGCCGCTCTGGCCACCGCCGAGCTGGCCACCGAGATGACCACCGCCGCCGTCGGCCGCTCCGGTGGCGACGCGCTCCGGGCCATGGCGGACGCCTACCGTGACTATGCCCTCCGACACCCCGGCCGTTACCCGGCCACGCAGCGGGTGCCAGACCCGGCCGACCCGGAACACGTCGAGGCGGGCGAACGCGCCGTCGGTGCCATCTTCGCGGTGCTGCGCGGGTACGGGCTCACCGGTGACGACGCCGTGGACGCGACCCGCGCGCTGCGCAGCGCCCTGCACGGCTTCGTGACCCTGGAGGCCGCGGGCGGCTTCGGTCTGCCCCGTGACGTCGATCGCTCGTACCACCAGTTGGTCGCGAGCATGGACATCTCGTTCCGCTCCTGGCCGCGCACCGGCGGGTGAGGGATCGGCCCGGGGCGGCCTCGCCGCATCCAGGTAGTGGTCGTACCCTTCGGCGGGTGATTGACGAGGTGCAGCAGCCAGCACCACGGCGGCTCTGGCCGCTGTGGACGGTGCTCGTGGTGGTCCTCCTGCTGCTGGGCTGCGGCCTGCCGGCGGCGCTCGTCGTCGGAGTGATCCGGGAGACAGGTTCACGCCCCACTGTCAGCCGGGTCGGCTCCTCGGCGGCCGACGACCCGGCCACCGCCGTGGCCCGCGCGCTGTCCGACCGGATCACCGCCCAGCTCCACCGGCAGTCCGCGGCACTCCTCGGCGGCGACCGCGCCGGGTTCCTCGCCGTCGCCGACCCCGCCGCCCACAACGACCTGCGCCGACGCTTCGCCGCGCTACGCGAGCTCAAGGTGACCGGCTGGCGGGCCGAGCCGAGTGGCCTGCCCGTGCCGATCATCGGCAAGCCCGGCGAGTGGCGGCTGCTGGTGCGCTTCCAGTACTGCTTCGTCACGCCGAACTGCCGACCCAGCCCGGTGCTGATCGGCACCCGGTGGCGGGAGAACGGCGACCAGCCCCGGATGGTCGCCATGGAGGAATCCAAGTCGGTGGAGACCGGCACCCGACCGTGGGAGATCAGCGACCTGGCGGTCGCCGTCGGCGCGCGGACCATCGTCGCCACCACCCCGGCCCTGCGCGGCAAGCTGCCCGGCCTGCTCGCACAGGCCGAGTCGGCGGCGAAGGTCGCCGACGGGTACGCGGTGACCGGCTCACCGCCGGACCGATACCGGATCTTCTACGCCGGGCGCACCGAGTGGCAGCGTTGGTACGGCGGGGAGCGCCCGGAATGGACCGGCGGTTACGCGGTCACCGTGGGCGGCGGTCACCACGAGGTGGTGCTCAACGCCGAAGGGCTCTCCAACAGCGGCACCGACGACCTGCTCCGGCACGAGCTGACCCACGCGGCGTCGTTGCCGGAGCGCGGCTACCCGGGCAAGCTCACCTGGTGGTTGGTCGAGGGCCTGGCCGAGTTCGCCGGTGCCGGCGGCCAGGCGGTCGACCGGTACGAGGGGATCGCCGACGTGCGCAAGATGGTCCGCGGCGGCTGGGACGGCAAGTTGGAGGGCGTCAACCCCGCCGACGATGCCTCCGCCGAACGGGTCGCCGGCAGCTACGGCATCGGCTACCTGGCCGTCCGGCACCTCGTCGACCGGTACGGACCGCTGCGGCTGCTCACCTTCTTCAAGACCGTGGTGCACGACGGCAGGACCATCGAAGCGGCCTCCGAGAAGGCGTTCGGTGAGCAGTGGTCGACGCTGCACGACGAGTGCGTGGCGTACGTCCGCGCCACCGCCGGCTGACGCAGCTCGCAGGCGGTGCGGCGGTGCGCCGTACCATCGATGGGTGCGCCGTCCCCAGTCGTCACGGCCCGCCAGCACCATGCGGCCCCGCCTGCTCATCGCCCTGACCGCCGTCGTCGTCCTCACCGCCACCACCGCCGCCTCCTGCGGCGACGAAGGCCCCGATCTCGCGCTGGCGTCGGCCGCCCGTAACCCGGTCACCGAGGTGATCGACGCACCCGCCACGGTGACCGCCCGCGCCGCCGCCACCCTCACCGCTCCCGCCGACGGCACCCTGGCCAGCTTGCGCGTCCAATCTGGACAGCGGGTCAAGCGCGGTCAGGTGCTGGCGGTGGTCGACTCGCCGAGCGCGCAACAGCGTCTCCGTCAGGCCAAGGAGGCGCTGGCCGCCGCGAAGCGCGCCGGCCGGGGTGTCGGAGCGGGCAGCCTGACCAGCAGCCGGCGCGGCACCGACAAGGCCGCCGACGAGGCGTTCGACGCGGCCCGGAAGGCCGCCGAGAAGATCGCCGACCCGCAACTGCGCGACGCGCTGCTCACCCAGGTGACGTCCGCGCAACGCCAGTACGCGGCCGCCGCGCGCAGCGCCGACCAGGCGGTCCGCGCGGTGCAGCGGGGGATCAACGGGTTGAGTTCCGCCGTCGGCGCGCTCTCCGCGGCGCAGCGGCTCCAGGCCCAGCAGGCGTACGACCTGGCGAAGGCGACAGTCGACGCGCTGACCCTGCGTGCTCCGATCGCGGGGGTGGTGCAGCCGGGCGGTACCCGGGCCGGCGGTGGCGCGAACGCTGGTCTGGCCGGGCTGTTGGAGCAGGCCGGTGGCGCTGGCCTCGACCCGTCCGTGCTGGCCCCCAGCCAGGGTGGGCCGCCGGCCGGCGTGGACGACGCCGTCGCGGTCGGTGGTCAGGTCACCGCCGGCACCCCGGTCCTGACCGTTGTGGACACCGGGCAGTTGGGTCTGCTCGCCGAGGTGGACGAGACCGACGTGCTGCTGGTCAAGGCCGGCGTGCCGGCCACCGTCGAGTTGGACGCCGTCACCGGCGCCAGCTACGACGCCACCGTCCGCTCGGTCGACGTGCTGCCCACCAACTCCGCGCAGGGCGGGGTCACCTACCGGGTCCGCCTGGCGTTGGGCGCCGGAAAGCTGGCCGAGGACGAGCCGGCCCCGACGCCCCGCCCCGGCATGAACGCGATCGTGCACCTGCGGGTACGTGAGGCCGTCGACGCGGTGACCGTCCCCGCGTCGGCGGTGTTCTCCGCCGACGGCCGGGACGCGGTCTGGGTGGTCCGGGACGGCAAGGCGGGCCGGGCGCCGGTGACCGTGGGCGTCCAGGGGTCCGACCTCGTGCAGATCCTCAACGGCGTGCAGCCCGGCGACCGGATCGTGGTGCGCGGCGCCGACCAGGTCCGCGACGGCCAGGAAGTCCGGTGACCGAGCCCGCCGTCGCAGATCGGCCGGCAGGGGAGCGGGTTCCGGCCATCGAGGCGGTGGACGTGTCCCGGACGTACCAGCTCGACGGGGTGTCGGTGGAGGCGCTGCGCGGGGTGTCGCTCACCGTGCAGCCGGGGGACTACGTGGCCCTGGTCGGCCCGTCCGGCTCGGGCAAGTCCACCCTCATGCACCTCCTCGGCGGGCTGGACCGCCCCACCGGTGGTCGCTTGGTGATCGGCGGGCGGGACGTCAACGCCCTCGCTCCACCGGAGATGGCGACCCTGCGCAACGAGACGATCGGCTTCGTCTTCCAGGCGTTCCACCTGTTGCCGCGTACCTCGGCGGTGGAGAACGTGGCGTTGCCCCTGGTCTACCGGGGGGTGTCGGCCCGCCAGCGGCGGGAGCGGGCGGCGGCGATGCTGGGCCGGGTCGGCCTCGGGCACCGGCTGGATCACCGGCCCAACCAGATGTCCGGCGGTGAGCAGCAGCGGGTGGCGATCGCCCGCGCGCTGGTCACCGAGCCGACGGTGCTGCTGGCCGACGAACCCACCGGCAACCTGGACAGCGTCACCGGCGCCGCTGTGCTGGAGCTGTTGGAACAACTGAACGCGGAGTCGGGGGTGGCGCTGGTGATGGTCACCCACGACCAGGAGGTGGCTGCCCGCGCCCACCGCCGGATCACCATGCGCGACGGGGTGGTCGTGGCGGACAGCGCCCACCCGCGCTCCGCTCATGATCGACCGCCGTCCGTTGATCACGGTCGACCTGCGACACTGGTCCCCGCTCCCAGCGCGGAGCCCCGGTCCGCGTCCGGAAGCGGTCCGGGGCACCCGTCCGGTGGCTCCGGTGGCGCCGCCGGAGCCACCGGGCGCCTTCCGCGCGAGGTTGAGCGGCCCGAGGCCCTCCCCCGCGACGCCGTCCCGGGCGATGCCGTTGCGCGCGAGGGCGGCGCGGGCGCGCGCGAGGTCGAGCGGCCCGGAGGTGCGGCGTGAGAGTCGCCGAGGCGTGGCGGGTGGCGCTGGACGCACTGCGGGCGAACCGGCTGCGTAGCGCGCTGACCATGCTCGGCGTGATCATCGGGGTGGCCTCGGTGGTGCTGCTGGTGGCCATCGGCACCGGCACCAAGCAGAAGGTCGAGCAACAGGTCGAGGGCCTCGGCTCCAACCTGCTGCTGGTCGTCCCCGGCCGGATCGAGGTGGGCAACGCGCCGGTCGTCTCGCCGCTGACCCTCAAGGACGTGGACGCCGTCACCCGGGTGGTCGGCGACCCGGATCGGGTGGCGGTCACCGTCGCCTCCGGGGCGACCGCGCGGGCCGGCGCCCGGTCCGACTTCACCACGGTGCAGGGCGTCCTGGAGACGACCCCGGCGGTGTTCACCCGCTCGCTGGCGCGGGGACGCTACCTCACCGGCACCGACGTGGACACCAGCCGCCGGGTGGCGGTGCTCGGTGACTCGGTCGCGCATGCGCTCTTCCCCGACCGGGACCCGCTCGGCCAGCAGGTGGCGCTGGCCGGGGTGCGGTTCCGGGTGATCGGAGTCTTCGCGCCCCTCGGGCAGAGCCTCGGCGTCGACCGGGACGACGAGGTGCACGTGCCGGTGACCGCCGCGCAACGACTCTGGGGCACCCAGCGGGTCGACGGTATCGCGGTGAAGGCACCGGACCGGGAGCGGATCGACGAGCTGGGCGAACGGATCGTCGCCGAGCTGAACCGCCGCCACCCGGACACCGAGTTCAGCGCCGTAACCCAGCAGCAGATCCTCGGCGTGCTCGGCGACATCCTCGGTGTCCTCACCGGCGTGCTGGCGGCCATCGCCGGCATCTCGCTGCTCGTCGGCGGTGTCGGCGTCTCCAACATCATGCTGGTCAGCGTCCGGGAGCGGACCCGGGAGATCGGGCTGCGCAAGGCCGTCGGCGCACGTCCCCGCGACATCGGCGTGCAGTTTTTGCTGGAGGCGGTGCTGCTCACCACGATCGGCGGGCTCACCGGGATGGCGCTGGGCGTGGGAACCGCCCTGCTGGTCGACGCGCTGTCGCCGATTCCGGCCGCGATCACCTGGTGGTCGTTGGCGCTCGCCTTCGGCGTGTCGGCGGTGGTGGGCATCGTCTTCGGGGTGGTTCCCGCGCAGCGCGCCGGCCGGCTCGACCCGGTGGTCGCGCTGCGCACCGAATGAGCAGCGCCGGAACAACCGGACGGCCGACGCGCACGGGCGGATACCGGGAGCACGGATCGGGTGAACCGGCCACCGAAGCATGATCAGTTGCAGGAAGGGATCGCGCCGGTCACAACCGTCCCGCTACCGTACTGGTAACACGCGCGTCGTCGGCCCGGCCCGGAGCATCCGTCGGGTTGGCACGCGCCGGGCATGGGATGGGTCGGTGAGCCATGGCCGGGTCACAGTCCGACGGACGGCTGTCGGAGGTCAAGTTCCTGACCGTTGCGGAGGTGGCGACGGTCATGCGGGTGTCAAAGATGACTGTCTATCGCCTGGTGCACAGCGGTGAGCTCACCGCCGTCCGGGTCGGCCGGTCGTTCCGGGTGCCCGAGCATGCGGTGCACGAATATCTCCGGGGCGCCTTTCAGGAGACCGCCTGAGCCACCGCCTCACCCTCCGATCGTCGGCTGACCGGCATCGGTGGGCGTGAGGAGTGAGCTCGCGCGCCCCGCGGTCGTGCGCCAGAGGCGGCCGCGACGGGGGCGCGTTGGTCCGGCTGACGCCCTGCGGCTACCCTGGAACCCGATCGAGACCCCACCGGTGCGCCCCGCCGCCGAGACTGGTCCGGTCCGTTGTCCGCAAGCGGTCGCCGTCGCCACCTGCGTGGTGTCATCCGGTCCGCCCCGCACGTTGTATCGAAAGGCTGTCGTATGGGCTCGGTGGTCAAGAAGCGCCGTAAGCGCATGGCTAAGAAGAAGCACCGCAAGCTGCTGCGCAAGACCCGCGTCCAGCGTCGCCGTCTCGGCAAGTGATCGCCGCCGGGCTCACCGGACAGGCCGGCGGCGCATGCTGCGCCGGAGCACTTCCGGCCCGTCCGAGCGCCCGGCGTTCGGCGTCACTTGCCAAACTGTCGACCTCCGGAGGCTCAGGTGATCAGGCCGTGGTCGTCCCGGCTCGGTCCATCCTGCCGGCATAGGTGCGTCAGATGACCCCCGGTGGCACCTCAGGTGCTCCGGGGGTCGTCGTCGTCACCGGAGTGGGCCGTTACCTGGGAGCCCACGTGGCGGCCCGACTGGCCGCCGACCCGCGCATCGAACGGGTCATCGGGGTCGACGCACCGGACTCCGGCATCGAGTTCACCGACCTGCTGGACCGGGTCGAACGGATCCGCGTCGACAACGGTTCCCTGGGTGGCCTCCTCGCCGACCTGGACGTCGACGCGGTGGTGCACCTCGCGCTTGTCACCTCACCCGACCCGCAGCACGGTGGCCGGTCCGGGATGAAGGACCAGAACGTCATCGGCAGCATGCAGATGCTCGCCGCCTGCCAGCGGGCACCCCGACTGCGCAAGCTCGTGGTCCGCTCGTCGACCGCCGCCTACGGGGTCTCGTTCCGGGATCCGGCGGTCTTCACCGAGGAGACCGAACCCCGCGAGGTGCCGCGTGGCGGTTTCGGCCGCGACATCCTCGACCTAGAGGGGTACGTGCGCGGCTTCCGCCGCCGTCGGTCCGACGTCACCGCCACGGTGTTGCGCTTCGCCCCGTTCATCGGCTCGACCGCAGACACCACGCTGACCCGCTACTTCTCGCAGCCGTTCGTGCCGACCGTCTTCGGCCGTGACCCCCGCCTGCAGTTCCTGCACTTCGACGACGCGTTGGAGGTGCTGCACCGGTCGATCGTGGAGGACCATCCCGGCACGTACAACGTCGCCGGCCCCGGGGTGCTGTCGCTGTCCCAGGCGATCCGACGCGCCGGACGGGTGGCCGTCCCGGTGCTGGAGCCGGGTTTGTCCGGGGCTGCCGCACTGGCCCGCACCATGGGCTTCGGCAGCTACGGCCTGGACCAGGTCGACCTCTTCGTGCACGGCCGGGTGGTCGACACCAGCCGGCTCGAGCAGGAGTACGGCTTCACGCCCCGGTCGACGGCCGAGGCGTTCGAGGACTTCATCCGGGCCCATCACGGTGGGGTGGTGGTCACCCGGGGTCAGTTGGCCGCCGCCGAGCAACTCGTCCTGGACGGCATCCGGCAGGTCCGCTCAGCGATCCGGGAGCGGTCATCGTGAGCGCGAGGAGTGAGCCGGTCTTGCGAGCCCCGCAGTCGCGAACCGAGGCGGCATCATGAGTGGGCCGGAGGAGGGGCGCGACCCGCAGTCGGTCGGGCGTTTCGACGTACCGCAGCAGGTGCCCGCGCCGGACGCGGAGCCGGCGCGGCGCAATGGACATCGACCGGCCGCGCAGGCCGCGCCGACCCCGACGGAACCGCCGGCCTCGATCACACCGCCGGCCTCAACTCCGACCCCGACCGCACCGCGCGCCTCAAGCGCATCGCCGACCGCGAAACCTGCCGACGAGGTCGACGCCGGGTTGACCGGCGGCACCGAGCCGGCGGTGTCGGACCGGCCCGGGGACCACTGGGACCGCAAGGTCGCGAACGGGTTGGCGTTCCTGCGCCGGCGGCTCTCCGGTGACTACGAGGTCGACGAGTTCGGTTTCGACTCGGAGTTGACCGACGCGGTCTTCCACCCGCTGCTGCGGCTGCTCTACCGGGACTGGTTCCGCACCGAGGTCAGTGGGGTGGAGCACGTCCCCGTGGACGGGCCCGCCCTGGTGGTCGGCAACCACTCCGGGACGGTGGCACTGGACGCCCTGATCCTCTCGGCGGCGCTGCACGACAAGCATCCCGCCCACCGCTACCTGCGGCTGCTCGGCGCCGACCTGGTCTTCCGGATGCCGGTGGTCTCCGAGTTGGCCCGCAAGACCGGCGGCACGGTGGCCTGCAACCCGGACGCCGAGCGGCTGCTCGGCGGCGGCGATCTGGTCGGTGTGTTCCCCGAGGGCTTCAAGGGCATCGGCAAGCTCTACGCCGACCGTTACAAGCTGCAACGCTTCGGGCGGGGCGGGTTCGTCTCGGCGGCGCTGCGCACCGGCACCCCGATCGTGCCCGTCGCCATCGTCGGCGGCGAGGAGATCTACCCGATGCTCGCCGACATCAAGCCCCTGGCGCGGCTGCTGAAGCTGCCCTACTTCCCGGTCACGCCGACGTTCCCGCTGCTCGGCCCGTTGGGCATGGTGCCGCTGCCCAGCAAGTGGCTGATCGAGTTCTGCCCGCCGATCCCCACCGCCCACCTGACCGACTCGGCGGACGATCCGCTGGTGGTCTTCAACCTCGCCGACCAGGTGCGGGAGACCATCCAACAGACCCTGCACACGCTGCTGGAACGACGGCCCGACCCGTTCGGCCCCTGAACCAGGCCGGCGCGACGCGTCGCGTGAAGTCAGCCGGCGCGACGGCGGCGCTGTAGGGCCAGGCCGGCGGTGACCGCGCCCGCGACCAGCCCGGCGGCCGCGGTCGACGGTACGGCGATCTTGGCCGCTCGACGGCCGGTGCGGAAGTCCCGCACCTCCCAGCCGTGCTGGCGGGCCTGTCGCAGCAGGGCGCCGTCCGGGTTGACGGCCACCGCCCGGCCCACCGCGTAGAGCAGCGGCAGGTCGTTCGCCGAATCGCTGTAGGCCGCGCAGCGGACCAGGTCGAGCCCCTCCACGGCGGCGAGCTGGGTGACCGCCTCAGCCTTGGCCGGCCCGTGCATCAGGTCACCCACCAACCGCCCGGTGTACGCCCCGTCCAGCACCTCGGCCACCGTGCCGATGGCACCGGTCAGGCCGAGCCGGGCGGCGATCACCCGGCCGATCTCGACGGGGGCGGCGCTGACCAGCCAGACCCGCTGACCGGCATCCAGGTGACGCTGAGCGAGCTGGTGGGTGCCGGCCCAGATCCGGGGGGCCATCATCTCGTCGAAGATCTCCTCGGCGAGGTGTTCGACCTCGGTGACCCGCCAGCCCTGGACGAAGGCCAGCGCCGCCTCCTTGGCCAGCGACATGTCACCGGCGTGCTCCCGGGCCAGCACCCGGAAGCGGAGCTGCTGCCAGGCGAATCGGGCCAGGTCGGCGGTTGTCACGTAGTTCCGGGAGGCGAGACCACGGGCGAACCAGTAGATCGACGCGCCCTGCATCATCGTGTTGTCCACGTCGAAGAACGCCGCGGCGGTCGGGTCGGGTGCGCTGACCGGGGCCAGGTCGGTCTCCGCCCAGGCCGCGGTGTGCCCCTCGGCGTCGGTGCTGACCGTCACCTTACGGCTACGCGCCACGCGAATCCCTTCCTCACCGGTACGACGGATGCTCCCCAGCGAGGGTATCCGCCGTAGACGGGCGACCGGCCGGGCACACAGCGAACTGTGGCGCGGTCGGTCGGACGTGCGGTATGGGGACGCGGGTCAGCGGGCCCCGGGGCAGGTGCTCGGGTTCGGCCCGAGGGCGTCGCTCGCGGTCGGTGCCGGCAGGCCGCAGGCGATCGCCGCACGCAGGTCGTCCGAGCGTTCCCGGATGCTGTCCAGCAACACCAGCGACCGCTGGGTCCGTTCCCGATCGACCCGGGTGCTCCCGTCGAGCAGACCGCGTACCGCCCGGCGCTGGCTCGACACGAAGGTGTTGAGAGTGTCCAGGCTGCCCGGCTCGGCCCGCTGCACAGCGGCCGAGGTCAGCAGGCGAACTCCCTGCCGGCTGTCGGCGTCCATGTCGTCGAGGACGGCGCTGTAGCCGATCCGGTCACCGCGCAGCTTGGCGGCTTCGCCGACTCTGGTCCGGGCGAAGTCCAGGAAGAGCTGGCCCCTGCTGATGTCGGAGCTGGCCAGAGCGAGCTGTGCCCGTTCGGTGGAGCGCTTCATGCCGTACAGCGCGTCACCGGGCACCGCGTTCTCGCTGGCGGCGGAGATCCCGGAGACGGCGATGGCCCCGGCGGCGATGCCGACCAGGATCGCGCCCCGGGCTCGGGCCCGCCGTGCGGTGACCGCCGGCAGCAGCCGCCCGCGGGTGGTCGTGGCGGCCGGTTCGCTGACCGCCGCTGGTGTGCTGCCCAGCCCTTCCCGCTCGGCGGTTGCGAGCAGCATCGCCCGCAGGCCGGTACGGAAGTCCTGGTCCACCTCGACAGCCGGGGGGTCGACGCTGAGCCGCTGACCCACTGCGACGAGCGGTGCCAGTTGGCCGTCCACCCGGGATCGCACGTGGTGTCGTCGAGCGCCGTTGGCCTCGTCGAGAAGCTGCGCGAAGCGCTCCGCGCGCCGGCGGGAGAAGAGGGTGTTGTCCACCGCAGGCACCTCCTCTCGCTGGTCACGGCCGGTCGGCCGCCGTCGTTGCCAGCGACCGGGCGGCAGTGTGACACCACGGAGGTGAGGTGCCGCCGGCATGCCGGTCGGACCTCGGTGACCCGGGCCTGCCGGGACATCCACCGGTCGCACCCGGAGAAACGCGGCGGACCGGGCACGGGTTACGGGCCTGACGGAGCGGAAATTACAGAAAGTGATGGTCATCACCGGGCGGGACCGACTTTGAGCTGCGCGGACGCTGATCGACGCCCGTCGGTCCCGCCGTAACAAACTACGGCTGGAAGCCGTCGGGCAGCAGCCGGGCCAGGGCGCGGACGGCGCGGTACTGGAGGGCCTTGATCGCTCCCTCGTTCTTGCCCATCGCGCGGGCCGTCTCGGCGACCGAGAAGCCCTGGAGGAAGCGGAGCACGATGCACTCCTGCTGCTCTGGGTTGAGCTGCTTCACCGCGGTGAGGAGCGCGACGTTGGTGATGTGCTCCACCACCGCCGCCTCCGGGCTGCCCTCCGGGCCGCGGTCCTCCCGGTCGGCGTCGAGCACGTCGCCGGTGGTGACCTCCAGCCGGTACCGGCCCGACTTGAAGTGGTCCGCGACGAGGTTGCGGGCGATCGTCACCAGCCAGGCGCCGAGGTCGCGGCCCTGCCAGGTGAAGCTGCCGATCCGCTTGAGCGCGCGCAGGAAGGTGTCCGAGGTGAGATCCTCGGCGAGTTGCCGGTTGCCGACCCGGAAGTAGACGAACCGGAAGACGGTGTCCACGTAACGGTCGTAGATCAGACCGAACGCCTCGGACTCGCCGGCCTGGGCCCGCTCGATCAGCGTCCAGACCTCGGTTGCCGGGTCGGACGGGTCCGGGCGGCTCGGGAAACCGGTCGGGGTGGTCGCGGTGGTGGCCGGCACCGCCGGGATCACCGCTGTCTCACCCGCCGCCGGGTCGGTGGTGACCGCCGGTGTGTCGCTTACCCGACGACCCTGCACAGGCATGGTGGGTCGGGACGGTACGGCGACCCGGCCGCCGGCCGGCTTCGCGTTTCCGCCGGGCACCGCGGGTCGCGGGGGCGGCTCGTTGTGGTGAGGCCGGCTGCGGATCCGCTGCGCCGCGCCGTCACCCCGCACGACGCCGCCGTGCTGTTCGTCCGATGGAGCACGGGCCGCCGGCCGCTCGTTGACGTGGGAGCGGGCGGGTTGACCGGTCAGGCCGACCGGGCGTTCCGCGTAACCGAAGGTGGTCACCGCGTTGCCCCCGTCCCGTCGGTCGCCGGGCGGGCCGGTCTGGGTCTCGTCGGGGCGGACCGACCGGGTGACCGGTCGGGCAGGACGGTCACGGGAGTTGCCGACGGGCGGCAAATCCCCTGGAGGTGCTGGTCCAATGCGCTCACAGGCACGGGGGCCTCCTCGGGCTGAGGGGTGTCGACTCACGGCAAATGGGGTGAGCCGACCCGAGTGATGATAGGGCCAACGTCACCCGCGCGTGGCAAGTCCGTTACACAAGGCGGAAGTATTTCCCGCTCCGCCGCACCGATGGCGGACCGGTTGTCCGTCGTGTGCGATTGACTTTCCGTCGGCCTGGTGTTCCAAGATGGATCCCCAGGTCGGAGGCGCGCCGCCCGTTCGGTTGACCCGCCGTGCCGGGCGGCCGGACGGGGGCCGCCGAACTGCCCATGGTCAGCGTCGCACGTCCCATCGACAGGACCTGATCGGATCGCCGGTGGCACACCGGACAGTCCTGTGAACGGGACTTTCGCGGTGTCGTCCTCCGGGCGTGCCCCAGTCATCGGGCGTGGCCCGTCGCCGTCCGCTGTGCCAGACTCGATCACCGTGCAGGACGCCTCGGAAAGCCCCGCGCCGAACCTCGCCGACCGCGTCCGCCGCGCGGCTCTCGACCGCGCCGGCCGACCCGCGCTGCACTGGCGTGAGCACACAGTGAGCTGGTCCGAACTGGACGCCGCGGTGGACGCCGCCGCCCGCGGCCTGTCCGCCGCCGCGCCACCCACCGACCCCGGCGGTACGCCGCCACGCGTCGCCATCGCGCTGCCCAACACACCGGACTTCGTGATCGCCTGGCTCGGCGCCCTCCGCGCCGGGCTGGTCACCGTGCCGGTCAACCCCGACCTCACCGCTCCGGAGCTACGGCACGTGCTGGCCGACTCCGGCGCGTCGGTGCTCATCGCCACCGACCACGTTCGAGGCCTGGTCGCCGACGTGGCCGCCGAGCTGCCCGCGCTCGCCTCGGTGCACGGCACGCCACCGACCGCCGAGGCGCCCGGAGCGGCACCCCGCCCTCGACGCGGCGGCGCCGACCTGGCTGTACTGCTCTACACCTCCGGCACCGAGGGGCGACCCAAGGGGGCGATGCTCTCGCACCAGGCGCTGCTCGCCAACCACGAACAGGTCGCGGAGATCGAACCGCCGGTGGTCGGGCCGACCGACACTGTTCTCCTGGCGTTGCCGCTGTTCCACGCGTACGGGCTCAACTCGGGGCTCGGCGCGGTCGTGCACCACGGCGCGACAGGTGTGCTGCTCGACGAGCCGGGCCCGACGGCGGGGCTGGACGAGATCGCGCGGCACCGGGTCAGCGTGCTGGTCGGCGTACCGTCGATGTTCCTGACCTGGGCCGGCGCGGCCACGGCCCGCGCGGCGACCGCGTCGGTGCGGGTGGCGGTCTGCGGCGCGGCACCGCTCGAACCCGCGGTCGCGGCGCGCTTCACGGAGGTCACCGGGCATCAGGTGCACATCGGGTACGGCCTCACCGAGACCGCGCCGGTGCTCACCTCCACCCTCGTCGGCGGCGTGGCCAAGCCGGGTTCGATCGGCCGGCCGCTGCCCGGGGTGCGGTTACGCCTGGTCGGCGCCGACGGGACGGACCTGTGGCGCGACGGGCTGGCCGTCCCCGCCGACGACGACCCGGACGAGCTGGACATCTCCGACGTGGCGCCAGGCACCGACCCGGGGCAGATCGTGGTGTCCGGCCCGAACCTCTTCACCGGCTACTGGCCTGACGGTCGGGGCGGCCCGGACACCGAGGGTTGGTGGGGCACCGGTGACATCGCGTACGCCGACGAGGACGGCGACCTCTTCCTGGTCGACCGGCTCGGCGAGTTGATCCTGGTCAACGGTTTCAACGTCTATCCGCACGAGGTCGAGCTGGTGCTCGCCGGGCACCCCGGGGTGATCGAGTCGGCGGTACTGGGTGTGCCGCACCCGCGGACCGGCGAGACTGTGCGGGCGTACGTGGTGCCGGTGCAGGGCCGACCGGTGACCAGCGAGGAGTTGCTCGCCCACTGCGCACGGAACCTGGCCCGGTTCAAGTGCCCGACCGCTGTCGAGTTCGTCGACGCCCTGCCGCACTCGGCGATCGGCAAGGTACGCAAGACCCAACTCCGGTCGGCGACGCCGACCGACCGCACGGAGGTAACCGATGGCCAGTGACGCCCGACTCGCCCTGATCACCCGACCCGGCTGCCACCTGTGCGACGACGCCAAGGCGGCGCTCGACCGGGTGGTCGCGGTCACCGGTGACAAGTGGGTCGAGTGGGACGTCACCGGCGACGAGGGGCTGGAGCGGGAGTACGGGGACCGGCTGCCGGTGGTGATGCTCGACGGCAAGGAGCACGGCTACTGGCGGGTCGAGGAGGACCGGCTGCTGCGGGACCTGACCACGCCGCAGCTCTGACGGGTGCCTATGGTGCTCTGATGACCTCTGCGCCCCCGCACCTCGTCTGGGACTGGAACGGCACCCTGCTCAACGACCTCAGCCTGGTGGTGTCCGCCACCAATGTCGTGTTCGCGAGCCTGGGCGGGCCGACGGTCACCCTGGACGAGCACCGGGTGCGGTTCCGCAGGCCGATCGCCGAGTACTACGCCGAGGTGCTGGGGCAGGCCGTGGACGACGACGAGTTCGGCCGACTGGACAAGATCTTCCACGACGCGTACCGCACCGGGCTGACCACCTGTGAGCTGGCCGCCGACGCGCGCGCCGCGATGGCGGCCTGGCCGGGCAGCCAGAGCCTGCTCTCCATGTGGTTCCACGAGGAGCTGGTCCCGACCGTGCACACGCACGGGTTGACCGGCCACTTCACCCGCGTCGACGGGCTGCGGGCCACTGTCGGCGGCGGCCAGAAGGCCGAGTCGCTCCAGCAGCACCTGGCCGAACTGGGCATGGACGGCGCCTCGGTGGTGCTGATCGGCGACTCCATCGACGACGCGGACGCGGCGCTCGCGGTGGGTGGCCGTGCCGTGCTCTACACCGGCGGGTTCACCGACCCGGCCCGGCTGCGCGCCTCCGGTCACCCGGTGGCGGACACCCTCACCGACGCGGTGGCCCTGGCCCGGGAGGTCAGTTCCGCAGATAGGTGAGGACGGCCAGCACCCGCCGGTGCTGTTCGGTGTCCGGCGGCAGGGTGAGCTTGGTGAAGATGTTGCGTACGTGCTTCTCCACCGCGCCGTCGCTGACCACCAGGGCGCGCGCGATGGCGGTGTTCGAGCGCCCCTCGGCCATCAGGGCGAGCACCTCGCGCTCGCGGGGGGTCAGCTCGCGCAGCGGGTCGTCCCGGCGACGCCGGGCGAAGAGCTGACCGACCACCTCCGGGTCGAGCACCGTGCCGCCGCCCGCCACCCGCCGCAGCGCGTCCAGGAACTCGTCGATCGCGGCCACCCGGTCCTTGAGCAGGTAACCGATCCCGCCGCCGGCGCCGCCGGTGGTGGCGAGCAGATCATCGGCGTACGACACCTCGACGTACTGGGAGAGCACCAGGATCGGGGTGCGCGGCACCAGCCGGCGGGCCTCCACCGCGGCCCGCAACCCCTCGTCGGTGTGCGACGGCGGCATCCGGACGTCGACGATCGACACGTCGGGCCGGTGCTCGACCACCGCCTCGACCAGGGCGTCACCGTCCCCGACGGCGGCCACCACCTGGTGCCCGCTCTCGGTCAGCAGCCGGACCAGCCCTTCCCGGAGCAGGACGGCGTCGTCGGCGATCACGATGCGCATGGCTGTGTTGTCTACCACGTCCGGCCCGTCGTACGGGCTCGGTGCGGTGCCGAACCGCTCACAGCGGCAGCTCGGCGCGGATCTCGGTGGGGCCGCCGGTCGGGCTGACCACCACCAGTTCGCCACCGGCGGCCCGGACCCGGTCGGCGATGCCGGCGAGCCCGTGCCCCTTCGCCAGGTGCGCGCCGCCCTGCCCGTCGTCGCCCACCCGCACCTGCAGGTGGGTGCCCTTCCGGGCCACGGCCACGGTGGCCTCGGTGGCCCGGCTGTGCTTGGCGACGTTGGTCAGCGCCTCGGACACCACGAAGTACGCGGTGTTCTCCACCGCCGGGTCGAGCCGTCCGGCCGGGGTGCCGAGCTGGGGGTCCACCTGGAGCTCGATCGGGATCAGCCCGCGGCCGGCGATCGCGGCCAGAGCGCTGGGCAGACCCCGGTCGACCAGGATCGGCGGCGCGATGCCCCGGGACAGCGCCCGCAGTTCGGCCAGCGTGTCCCGGGTCTGGGCGACGGCCTCGTCGATGGTGTGGCCGGCCGCCTCCGGGTCCGAGGCGAGCTGCATCCGGGCCCGGCTGAGGTCCATCGCCAGCCGGACCAGGCGCTGCTGGGGGCCGTCGTGGATGTCACGTTCCAACCGGCGCAGCGCGGAGGCCTCGGCGGACACGGCGGCCCGCTTCTGCTCCTCCAGCACGGTGATCCGGTCGCGCATCTCGGCCACCCCGGTCAGCATCGCCTTGGCGAAGCTGGCCTGGAGCAGTGCGCAGCCCCGCACCACGATCGGCAGGGTGATCAGGAAGAACACCCCGAGCGCGGTGTACAGGCCGATCCGGGCGGTGGTCGAGTCGCCCAGGCCGAGCAACTGCGCCAGGTCCTGGTCTCCCTCGCCCTCGGCCCGGGGCAGGGCCCAGTCGTACGCCCAGTAGAGCGAGCCGGCGATCGCCGCCGCCCACCAGGCCAGCGTCACCACGAAGGTGCCCACCGCCGCGATCAGCCGCAGGATGCCGTGTGCCAGGTCGAGCCAGGACTGGGCGTCCCGCATCGGCACGAAGATCCGCCGCCAGGCGTTCGCGCCCACCTCGGGCAGCCGGTAGTGCGGCCGGATCCGGGGTTGGTGGAGCACCGCGGGCAGCCGCAGCCGCTCGACGTCGGCCAGCCCTCGGGCGGCGTAGAGAGTGCCGCTGAGGATCGGCAGGCCGATCACCGTGACCACCAGGCCGATGCCGACCGCGAGGCCGACGATGAGGACGACGAAGCTGGCCACCGCCAGGGGCAGGCCGAGCAGCACGTACCCGGAGTCGACGAAGAGCTGGCGGGGGATGCTCGGTGCCAACGTCGGTCGGTCGCTGGTGGCGGCAACGGCGGTCATGCTCAAAGGCTAGGCATCTGGGCTCGGTGTCCCCATCCCGAAACCCCGCCTCTCCTCCGTAGTGCTGCCCCTACCCCGCCCTGTGCCGCGCTCGCCCGGCCCCGCCGATCTTGCACTTACGGTTGTGTATTTGTCCCACTATGAGCGGAAGGCGGAGACAGGAACTGCAAGATCGCGGGGGATGGGCGGTGGCCCGGCGCGGGATTGGTCAGAGAAGTCGGGATTGAGCAATAATCGCCCGGGACCGGGGTGGACCTGGGCGTTTAATCGATCTTGTGGAATGGAGGTGCTGGTGGGGTCGCGCCACGCAGCGACAAGATCGCGATTTGTGCACGTCTTCACAAGCGCCTACGCTGTGACTCCGACGCGCCCTGCTAGCACAGCCGGCAACCTCGGTCGCCAGCGGGAGTCCACAAACGGCCGACCAGCGGAGTTGGCCGAGGATCGCACCGCACGGAGTCTCATGAGTCAGCACCGTCACCCAGGCGCGCCCGGCCGCGCCGGTGCCGTACCGGCGCTCCCGGATCTGCCCGAGGCGACCGTCGCTCGGCTTCCGGAGTACCTGCGCGCGCTGCACAACCTCGCCGACGCCGGGCACGAGACGGTCTCCAGCGAGGGTCTCTCCGCCGCCGCCGGGGTCAACTCCGCCAAGCTCCGCAAGGACCTCTCCCACCTCGGCTCGTACGGCACCCGGGGCGTCGGCTACGACGTCGCGCTGCTGATCGAGCAGATCGAGTATGTGCTCGGGCTCACTCAACGCCGGGCGGTCGCCCTGGTCGGCGTGGGTAATCTCGGTCACGCTCTGGCCGGCTACGACGGCTTCGCCAGCCGCGGCTTCCGGATCGCCGCACTGCTCGACGCCGATCCCTCCCGGGTCGGTGAGGAGATCAACGGCCTGGTGGTTCGGCATGTTGACGACCTGCCGACGGTCGCCGCGGAGGAATCCCTCGCGATCGGCGTGATCGCCACCCCGGCCGCCGCCGCCCAGCAGGTCGCCGACCAACTGGTCGCCGTGGGCGTGACGAGCATCCTCAACTTCGCGCCGTGCGTACTCTCGGTTCCGGAGGGGGTCGACGTGCGCAAGGTCGACCTCGCCATCGAGCTGCAGATTCTGTCCTTCCACGAGCACCGCAAGGCGTCGCTGACCGCGCTGCCCGCCACCGGCGGCACCGCTCTCACCGCCCTGCCGGGCGGGTTCGCGGCCACCGACACCCAGGAGGCGATAGGCACGTGAAACTGCTCGTCGTCGGCGCGTCCTACCGGACCGCCCCGGTCGCCACGCTGGAGCAGCTGGCCGTGCCCCCCGCCGACCTGACCCGAACACTGGACCGCCTGGTCGCCCAGCCGTACGTTTCCGAGGCGGTGATCGTCTCCACCTGCAACCGGGTGGAGGTGTACGCCGCCGTGTCCGGTTTCCACGGTGGGCTCGGCGACGTCTGCGCCGTGCTGGCCGAGCAGGCCGGCAGCTCGCCGACCGCGCTCGCCAGCCACCTGTACGTGCACTACGACACCGCGGCTGTGGATCACGTCTTCAGGGTCGCCACCGGTCTGGACTCGATGGTGGTGGGCGAGGCGCAGATCCTCGGCCAGTTGCGTGACGCGTACCACTGGGCCACCGGCGCCGACTCGGCCGGCCGGCTGCTGCACGAGCTGATGCAGCAGGCGCTGCGGGTCGGCAAGCGCGCCCACGCCGAGACCGGCATCGACCGGGCCGGCCAGAGCGTCGTCACCGCCGCCCTGGAGCTGGCCGCCGGGCACCTCGACGGCGACCTCGTCGGCCACCCGGCCCTGGTGGTCGGCGCCGGTGCGATGGGTTCGCTCGGGGTGGCCACGCTGTCCCGGCTGGGCGCCGGGCCGCTCACCGTCAGCAACCGGGGCGCCGACCGGGCCGTCCGGCTCGCCGAGTCGTACGGGGCGACTGCCGCGCCGATGACCGAGCTGGCCGACACCCTCTCCACAGTGGACATCGTAGTGGCCGCCACCGCGTCCACCGAACCGGTCCTCACCCGGTCGGTGGTCACCGCGGCGCTGGCCGACCGCGACTCGTCCCGGGGCCCGCTGGTCCTGCTCGACCTGGCCGTTCCGCGCGACGTCGAGGAGGGCGTCGCCGAGCTGCCCGGCGTCGAGGTGATCGACATCGACCGGATGGCGGCGCTGCTCGCCGACGGTCCGGCGGCTGCCGACGCCGCAGCTGTCGAACGCATCGTCCTCGGCGAGGTGGAGGGCTTTCTCACCTGGCTGCGGGGCGCCGACGTGGCACCCACCGTGGCCGCGCTGCGCGGCCGGGCCGACGACGTGGTCACCGCGGAGCTGCGCCGACTGGCCCAGCGTCGCCCGGACCTCGGCGACGACCTGCGGGCCGAGGTGGCCCGCACTGTGCACCGGGTCGTGCAGCGGCTGCTGCACCAGCCCACCGTCAAGGTCCGTCAGTTGGCCGCGGAGCCCGGCGGCGACCAGTACGCGGCACTGCTGCGCGAGCTGTTCGACCTCGAGGTGCCGCAGACCTCGCCGGTGGACACCGTCCCGGACGTGCTGACCCCCGACCTCGGCATGGCGCTCCCCGGCACCGACCCGGTGTCCGGAGCCGACGCCGCCGAGCCCACCCCACCCACCGGAGGTGCGCGATGACCGCCCCCCTGCGCCTCGGCACCCGGGGCAGCGCCCTGGCGATGGCCCAGTCCGGCCAGGTCGCCGAGGCGGTGACCGCTGCCACCGGCCGCCGCGTCGAGCTGGTCGAGGTGGTCACCGCGGGCGACCGCTCCAACGCGCCGGTGCACCGGCTGGGCGTCGGGGTGTTCGTCTCCGCCCTGCGTGACGCGCTGACCGCCGGGACGATCGACTTCGCGGTGCACTCGTACAAGGATCTGCCCACGGCCGCCGCCGGTGGGCTGCACATCGCGGCGGTACCGGCCCGGCAGGACCCGCGCGACGCGTTGGTGGCCCGCGACGGCCGGACGCTCGCCGAGCTGCCGCCCGGGGCCACGGTGGGCACCGGAGCGCTGCGTCGGATCGCCCAGTTGCACGCCCTCGGCCTGCAACTGGAGGTCACCCCGATCCGCGGCAACGTCGACACCCGCCTGGGGCGGGTGCTCGGCCCCGAGGCCGACCTGGACGCCGTCGTCCTGGCCCGGGCCGGTCTGGCCCGACTCGGCCGGCTCGACGTGATCACCGAGTCGCTGGACCCGATGCTCATGCTGCCCGCTCCCGCTCAGGGTGCGTTGGCAGTGGAGTGCCGGGTCGACGACCAGGACCTGGTCGAGCTGCTCGCCGTGCTCGACCACGCACCGTCGCGTGCCGCGGTCACCGCGGAACGTGCGTTTCTGGCAACCCTGGAGGCCGGGTGCAGCGCACCCGTCGCCGCCTATGCCGAACTCGCCGAAGGCGAGACCGGCGATGAGATCTACCTGCGCGGGGCGGTGATCAGCCCGGACGGCACTCGTGACCTCCGGCTGTCCCGCACCGGAACGCCCGCCGACGCGGCGGAGATCGGTAAGGCACTCGCCGCCGAACTCCTCGACCTCGGCGCCGACTCGATCCTCGGCCACGAAGGACACACCGGCCCGGGGACCCAGCAATTTGGGAGCACAGAATGACCCGCACCCGTAAGCCCGTCGGCCGTATCGCGTTCGTCGGGGCTGGCCCCGGTGACCCGGGCCTGCTGACCCGTCGGGCCCACGACGCCCTGGTCGACGCCGACCAGGTGATCTACGACCGGGGAGTCCCGGAGTCGTTGCTCACCGTCGTTCGCGCCGAGGCCAGGGAAGATGCCGAGTTCACCCCGGCCGAGGGCGCGCCGGGGGACGTGGCGAAGGTGCTGATCTCCGCGGCCCGCTCCGGGCTCAACGCGGTGCACCTGGTCGCCGGCGACCCGTTCGGGCACGACTCGGTGGTCAAGGAGGTGCAGGCGGTGGCCCGCACCGCCGCCCACTTCGAGGTGGTGCCCGGCGTCGGCCAGGCCGAGGGTGTGGCCACCTACGCCGGGGTCCCGCTGCCGGGTGTGCGTACGGCCGCCGACGTCGAGGACGTCAGCGCGCTGGACTTCGAGGCGTTGGCCACGGCCGTCGGCCGGGGTTCGCTCGCGCTCGCCGTGGACGCCGGTGACCTCGCCGCCGTCCGCGACGGGCTGCTCGCCGCCGGGGTCGACGGCACCACCGGCGTCGGGGTGACCGGCGACGGCACCGGCGAGACCCAGTACACGACCACGTCGACCGTTGACAGCTTCGTGGCCGCCGCGCTCGGTTTCACCGGCCGGGTGGTGCTCACCGTCGGTGTCGGCGTGGGGCAGCGCGACAAGCTGAGCTGGTGGGAGAACCGCCCGCTGTACGGCTGGAAGGTGCTCGTACCCCGGACCAAGGAGCAGGCCGGCGCGATGAGCGCGCGGCTGCGCGCGTACGGGGCGATCCCGTGCGAGGTGCCGACCATCGCGGTCGAGCCGCCGCGCACCCCGGCGCAGATGGAGCGGGCGGTCAAGGGCCTGGTCGACGGCCGGTACGCCTGGGTCATCTTCACGTCGGTGAACGCGGTCCGCGCGGTCTGGGAGAAGTTCGCCGAGCACGGCCTCGACGCCCGGCACTTCGGTGGCGTCAAGATCGCCTGCATCGGTGAGGCCACCGCGGACGCGGTCCGCGCGTTCGGCATCCAGCCGGAGCTGATCCCCGCCGGGGAGCAGTCCTCGGACGGTCTGCTGGCCGAGTTCTCGCCGCACGACGAGATCCTCGACCCGGTGGGCCGGGTGCTGCTGCCGCGCGCCGACATCGCCACCGAGACGCTCGCCGCCGGGCTCACCGAGCGTGGCTGGGAGGTCGACGACGTGACCGCGTACCGGACGGTGCGGGCCGCTCCGCCGCCCGCCGAGATCCGCGACGCGATCAAGTCGGGCGGGTTCGACGCGGTGCTCTTCACCTCGTCCTCCACCGTGCGCAACCTGGTCGGCATCGCCGGGAAGCCGCACGCCCGGACCGTTGTTGCCGTCATTGGGCCCAAGACGGCGGAGACCGCGACGGAGTTCGGCCTGCGCGTCGACGTCCAGCCGCCGCACGCCTCGGTGCCCGACCTTGTGGAGGCGCTCGCCGCCTACGCCGTCGAGCTGCGGGAGAAGCTGGCGGCCATGCCGGCCAAGCAGCGCCGTGGCTCGAAGGTGCAGGGCCCGACCGCTCTGCGCTTCCGGTAGTCGTTCGAGGAGGGCCTGCCATGTCGTACCCCGAGATCCGGCCCCGCCGGCTGCGCCGCAACCCGGCGGTCCGCCGGCTGGTGTCCGAGACCCGGGTCGACCCGGCCGAGCTGGTCGTGCCGATGTTCGTCAAGGAGGGGCTCACCGAGCCCCGCGCCATCGGGTCGCTCCCGGGGGTGCTCCAGCACTCCCGGGACTCGCTGCGCAAGGCGGCGGTCGAGGCGGTCCAGGCCGGTGTCGGCGGGATCATGCTCTTCGGCGTGCCGGAGCAGCGGGACCCGACCGGCTCCGGCGGCATCGACCCGAACGGCATCCTCAACGTCGCCATCCGTGACGTGGTGGCCGAGGTGGGCGACGCCACGGTGGTGATGAGCGACCTGTGCCTCGACGAGTTCACCTCGCACGGGCACTGTGGGCTGCTCACCCCCGACGGTGAGGTCGACAACGACTCCACCCTGGCCGCGTACGCCGAGATGGCGGTGGCCCAGGCCGCCGCCGGGGTCGGCATGGTCGGGCCGTCCGGGATGATGGACGGCCAGGTCGGCGTGGTACGCCGGGCCCTCGACGACGCCGGTTACCAGGACGTCTCCGTGCTGGCGTACGCGGTGAAGTACGCGTCTGCCTTCTACGGCCCGTTCCGGGAGGCGGTGGAGTCGGCGCTGGAGGGCGACCGACGCACCTACCAGCAGGACCCGGCCAATCTGCGGGAGTCACTGCGCGAGGTCGCGCTCGACGTCGCCGAGGGCGCCGACCTGGTGATGGTCAAGCCGGCACTGCCCTACCTCGACGTGGTGTCGGCGGTGCGGGCCGCGGTGGACGTCCCGGTCGCCGCCTACCAGGTCTCCGGGGAGTACGCGATGGTCGAGGCGGCCGCTGCGAACGGCTGGATCGACCGCGAGCGGGTAATGCTGGAGACGCTCACCTCGATCAAGCGGGCTGGTGCGCAGGTCATCCTCACCTACTGGGCCGTCGAGGCCGCCGGCCTGCTCCGCCAGCGCTACTGACGATCGCTGCCCGGCGGCCATCGGTTCCCTGGGCCCGACGCCGCCTTGCGTGGCGGTTCCGTGGGCCCCACGCCGCCTCGCGTGGCGGTTTCCTGGGTCCCACGCCGCCTCGCGTGGCGGACGCTGGGCCCGACGCCTCCATGCTTGCCTTTGCTCTGCACCCGCGGATGCGACGGCTACGGACCGCGACCGGTGCTTATCGGGGTGCAGAGCAAAGGGGAAGGGTCAGGGGTTGGCCCCCTGCTCCTCCACGGTGAGGACGTGCTGCTCAATGCCCACGATTTCGGCGACCGTGCGAGAGCCACGTTTCCCGCGGTGACGGACGCCCGGTTGTCCACAGGTCCTTCCGTTGTCCACAGGCCTGCCAAACGGGACTGCGAGGAACGGGGCGAGCCGGGACGGTGGCGGTATGGCCGACTCACCGACACCCCTGGGCGCAGAAGCAACCAGCGCCGGAAGCTGGATCCCCGACGGTTCGAGCCCCAGCATCGCGCAGCGCGAAGTCATACTCAGCGAGCCCTCCGACACCCCATGGCCGGTCGTTGGCATCGTCCGGGCGGTCCGTCGTCACGCCGACCTGAGTCAACGTGAGCTGGCCCGGTGGGCGGGGGTGCACCACGCGACCATCGGCCGCATCGAGGCCGGTCGGACTGTTCCGAGCATTGAGCTGCTCCGCCGGATAGTCGGGGTCGTCGGATGTCGGCTGGCCGTCGCCGACGAGTTCGGCCGGGTGCTCAGGCCGATGCGGGACTGGGAAGACACGCGCGACGGTGCGGGGCGCCGCTACCCATCGCATCTGGACACCATCCTCGACCCCGAGCCGGGGGAGTGGTGGGCGGACATCTACGGGCTGGCCCGCCCGCCCGAGACGTTCTACCGCAATCGGGAGGTCCGGGACGCGATGCGTCGGCGCAGCCAATGGGAGGTGCGGGTAGCCAGGCACCGCGGCGATCCACCGCCGCCACAGCTCTGGCGGTACCGCTGAGGAGGAGAGACGAGGGCCCGCCGTCCCGAGCGGGTCCGGCGGGCCATCGTCGACCACGTTCCGTGATCAGTCGTCGTTGGTGATCGTTCCGGTCGCGAGTGGATCAGCCAGCCGCAGGCCGGGCACGCCGGCCACCAGCAGCGTCAACTTCTCGTCCGCCTCCCGCTTGCGGTCACCGCGTACCGACACCGGGAACGCCACCGACGTCTGCCCGGCGGGCAACACCTTGCAGCCGGCGTACGGTTCGAAGTCCGAGCCTGCCTGCGCCGTGAGGCCGACGGTGGCGGCGCAGAGCAGCACCGACTGGGACAGCGGCCGAGACACGGTGGCGGTGAAGGTGAGCTGCCGGGTGCCCTGGTTGCCCTCGGCCACCGCCGTGTCGGCCACGGTCAACGACGCTCGGGATCGGAACCTGGCCACCTGCGGGTCGTGGTCACTGGAACCGCGTGACCCGTCACCGGCGAACTCTGCCGGCCAGTCGGCGTTGATGTGCGCCGCCCGCACCTGCACCAGGTCGCCGTAGAACGCGTCGTTGACGAACAGGTGGTCGAGTGTCTGCGCCTGCCCCTCGAAGCTGTACGAGTAGGCCGAGGCCGACACGTCCGCCACGAGGTTGTCCCACAGGTTGTGCAGGCCCGCCTCGTAGAGCGGGGCGAGCTGGTCCGACGGCGTGGGCTGGTCACCCGTCGCAATGGGGTCGTCCGGGCGGGGGAACACGTTCAGGTCCCCGCCGTAGACCACCCGGGCGGTCTGGTCGGCCGCCTCGATCGCGGTGACGATCGCCGCGCCGTAACGCGCCTGCTCCCGCCGCTGCCCAACCCGGCTGTCCGGGCCGGAGGAGTAGTGGTTGCTGAGGGCGTACAGGGCGAACCGCTCGGTCGCGCCGGGCGCCGCGGCCACGCTGAACTTGCCCAACTGCGGAGCACGGGTGAAGACGTTGCTCCCGTCCCGGCCGGTCGAGGTGTCCACATCCGCCGGCAACACCGCGTTGAGGGCCTTCGGGTTCTGCACGTCGGCGTTGGACGGCAGCCCCGCAGCCCGGTACTGAACGGTCGGTGCCGACCCCAGCAGGGGGTCCGCCGCCGTCGCGGCCGCCAGCGACACCCGGTCCGTGCGGTACAGGAAGGCTGCGGTGATACCGCGGGCGTCCGCGCCGGTCCGGTCATAGGCGGCGGCGTACGCGGGCCCACCGGCCGCCGCGACCGTCAGCGCCAACTCCTGGATGCTGTCCGGAGCGCCATCGGCGTTGTTGGTGTCGCCGCAGCTCAGCGCCGCCCCGGAGATCGTGCAGATGTCCTGGTCCTCGGCCTCCTGCACCAGGATCACGTCCGGTGCGTGCAGGTCCTTGACGATCTGGTCGGCGAGCGCGGCCAGTTGCTCGCGGTACTCCGCCTCGCTGCCCGGGACGTAGTCGAACGGCGGGGAGACGCCCACGCAGCCGTCGTTACCGGCGAAGTCGCAGCCGTCGAACGGGTCGTCGCGGTAGTCGTACAGGTTCTCCACGTTGTAGGTGGCCACGGCCACCTCCTGCGACCGGTCGGCCGGCTTGGGCGGGTTGTTCTTCGACGGGTCGGCCCCGGCGGCGAACTCGGCCCGCTCGACCTGGACGCCGTACTTCTCGAACGAGTAGTAGACCCCGCCCACCGCGTCCGCCCGCAGCGTGTCGAAGGTGTGCGCCGGCGAGAGCAGCGCGGCGCTGTCCCCGGCGGTGGCCTTCACGCCCATGCTGCCGAGGAGCGTCCGCTGACCGTTGCCGTCGTCGAAGCGGCGGGTCGGGTCGTTGTCCAGTGGGTGCGAATCACGGAAGACCCGCCGGGAGTACGGGTCGGCGCGGTCCAGCAGCGGGTCGTCGCGGTCGACCACCCACAGCTCCGCGTCGGCCGTGGAGGAGAAGACGTCCCGGCCGCTCACCGCGCCGCTGCCAGCGCGTACCCGCATCCGGGAACCCTCGTGCCGCTCCCAGAAGCGCTGCGCGTCGGTCAGCACGGCCGGCGGCACCGCGTCGGTCACCGCAACCGCGGTGTCCACGACCAGCCCACCACCGATCCGGCGGACCAGCGACGCGCCGGAGAGCTGGGTGAAGTTGTAGTACTCCGACACCCGGGCCCGCAGCACGACCTCGTCGCCGACCGTCGGCACGTAACCGCCGATCAGCGAGGTGAACGTGCCCATGAACACGAAGATGCCGTCGGAGCTGGTCGGGTCGTCGTCGGTGTCACCAAGGCGGCTCTGCAGGAAGAAGCCGTGCTGCTCCGCCCCGGCCGAGGTGCGGGCCAGGGTCAACTGGGTGATCACGCCGCGTACGTCGTACAGCGTGCTGCTCGTGCCGTTGCCGCTCGCCGGTGCGAGCGGTGACCGGTCGCTCGGACCGGACTCGGTGTCGGTGGTCGGACCCTGCACCTCGCCGACGGTCAGCTCCCGGGTCACCTGCACGGCCAGCGCGCAGCTCGCGGTGCCACCGCCCGCGTCGGTCGCGGTGAGGGTGACGGTGTACGCCCCGGCGGCGAGGTCGGCGCTCACGCCGACCGTGGCGCGGGCGGTGCCGCCCACCCCGTCGGCGGGGGTGAACGCGGTACGGGTGATCGAGCCGGAGGTCGGGCTCGGGCTGATCGCGGTCACCGCCAGGTCGACGATCGTGTCGTCGGGGTCGGCGGCGCTCACCTCGCGGCTCGCGGCCGTGCCGGCGGCGGTGACCAGCGGCCCGCCACAGGTCAGCGTGGCCGGCACGTCGACCGGGCCACCGCCGTCCACGGTGTGCGCGCCCAGCCCGTCGAACGTGTCGACGGGGAACCCGGCCCACTGCGTGGCGGGGTCGAACGCGTCCGAAGGGTCGGTGTCACCGGCGGCCACGTTCGGCAGTCGGCGCAGGGTGTTGTCCGCGGTGCTGGTGACGCCGGCGCCCCACTCGGTGCCCGGGTCGACGCCCACCTGGCCGATCGAGTCGAGCACTGTGGTGCCCCGGCGCAGCACGATCGCGTCGTCACCGTTGAAGAGGCTCGCCCCGCTGGTCTGGTCGGCCTGGGCGAGGATGGCGGCCCCGGCGGAGGCGCTGGCGAACACGAACGCGTCGCCGGCCGCCACGCTGCCGGTCAGGGCGATCGTGGTGGCCGTGGTGGAGCCGTTGAAGTAGAGCTGCAACTGGTAGCCACCGGCCGTCAGGTCGACGGCGGCGCCCGTGCCGTTGAACAGCTCGATCGCCTTGTTGTTCGACGAACCCTCGACGTACTCCGAGATGAACAGGTCGGTGGGTGCGGCGCTGGCCGCGGTGGGTGCGACGCCGAGCGCCGTGACGGTCACGGCGGCGGTGGCGGTCGCGAGCGCGGCGATAGAGCGGCGCGGGCGCATAGGGCCTCCACGATGGGTGGATGGGGGTCAACGCACGTTAAGGTGCGCGACTGTCCACCGTCCATCCCCTAATGGACACTTTCGTGAATTTCTCAGCGCGGCGGATCGAGGCGGTGCACCAGCTCAGCGACGTCGACGCTGTATTCGCACCAGTCCCGGTCGGGGCGGTAGCCCAGCTCCGCGTTGACCTTCAACATCGCCTCGTTGGCCTGCGCGTTCCAGGTCTGCACCTCGATCAGCTCCGGTTCGGCGGAGCGCAGCTCCAGCAGCATCCGGGCCTTGATCGCCCGATCGATGCCGTAGCCCCGGTGATCCTGCGCAACGATCGTGTCGTACTGGTCGGCGCGGGTCGGGTGCTGCGCCGGCACCACCACCTCGGTCAGACCGGCCACCTCGCCGCTCTGCTCGTGCCGGGCGAGAACGATGTACGGCTTCATGCCCCGCCGGTGCAGCGTGTCGAGGCTGTCCCGCAGCCGCTCCGGGTCGTAGGAGCTGGGGCGCAGCTCACCGTCGTCGACGTCGCGCACCTCGGCCTTGGCCCGCGCGTACGCATCGATCAGGTCGTCCGGCGGCCCGCCCGGGAAGAACTCCAGCTGGTAGCCCGCGCTGATGCCGGTGGCCATCTCGGCCAGCTCGGCCCAGTCCACCGCGGTCAGGTCGAGCACGCTGCGCGTCTCCACGTACTCCCGGGTGAAGCCGAGCGACTCGTAGAACCCGACCGCCGGCGTGTCGCCGACAACCTCGACCCCGATCGACCGGAAGCCCTCCTGATAGACCCGGCGCGCGGCGCGCAGCACCAGGTCACGGCCGAGGCCGGTGCGCCGGGCGGACGGGTGCACCAGCACCTCGAGCACGCCGATGTCACCCAGAAGGAGTACGTGCACCTGGCCGATCACCGCGCCCGCGTCGCCCGGGTCGGTCGGCTCGGCCTGGGCGATCCAGGAGATCCGCCGCTCGCCGGGCATCACCTCGGCGAGGTACTCCCGCAGCGAAGCCTCCCGCCAGGGCGGATCCTGCGGCAGATCGGCCGCCAGGACCGCGTTCAGCGTGGCCAACAGCGACGCGATCTCGGCGGACGACGCGGTCCTGGGGTCCCACTCGCGCACCATCACCCGTCTAGCTTGCCGCTAACAGAGGCCCGGGGGAAGTGTCCAGTTCTCCAACGTATCGAGACGATCACTTCATGGCCGACTGGCCCGTCCGTACCGGTTCGCGGTGTCGTAGACGTCCTGGGCGTACCGCCGTACGTCGTTGTAGGAGAGGATCGCGTTCCACCAGTCGCCCGCAATGCTCAGGTTCCGGCCGCCCTTGCAGAGGTAGTTTCCCGCTGCCAGGGCGGCGTCGTCCAGGTCGTGCGGGTCCTTGCGGCCGTCGTTGTCCGCGTCCGCGCCGATTTCCTGCCAGGTGGTCGGGATGAACTGCATCGGCCCGATGGCGCGGTCGAGGGTTGCGTCCCCGTCGAGCGCCCCACGGTCGGTGTCGATGATCCGCATCCGACCGTCCTTGCCGTCCAGCGGCTGGCCGAAGATGTTGGGTACCGCCTTGCCGTCCTGCCCCAACCGCGCCCCGTTGGTCGAGCCGTGATCCGATTCGACCTTTCCGATCGCGGCCAGCGTGGTCCAGCTCAGCGCACAGCTGCGGTTGGTCTGGGCGAGCACCAGCTCGGCGTAGCCGTACGCCTGCATGGCGACCGCCGGGACGCCGACCTTGGCGCCGACCTGCTGCGCCCAGCCGGCCAGGGCGTCCGACGGTCGGCCACCGATCACCGACCCGGTCGGCAGCCCGTTGCCGGGCAACCCGCCGGTGGGCAGCGGGAGGGTCGGCAGCGGCCCGGTGGGCAGCGGGCTGGTCGGCAGGCCGGATGGCACCCCCGGCGGTGCGACCCCGGTCGGCGAGGCCGAGGCGTCGACCGCGACCGGGCGCGGTGAGCGGATCGCGGCCGGTACGAGCAGCGCTCCCGCCGCGGCGGTCGCGGCCACCAGCGCCAGCAGGAAGACGCCGGGCAGGGTCAGCCGACCGCTGGGTCGGCGCGCCCAGGCGCGGGTCGCCTGGGCCGCGGCGGCCGCTGCCCGGCGCGGTGGCAGACGTACCGCGTGCGCGAACTGCACCCGCCGCCGGCGGCGGACCGGGTCGGACGCCGGCACGGCCGGGATCTCATCCACAGTGGTCTTCGCCGGACCTGCGGCATCGGTCTTCGCGTCGTCGGCTGGCGTGTCGGCGCTCGACGCGCCGGCTGACTTCGGCGCGCCCGGGTCACTGGCGCTGCCATCCGCCTTCGGGTCCTCGGCTTTCGTGGCGTCGGCTTTCGCGGCGTCGGCCTTGACGGTGTCGGTCTTCTGATCCTCGGGTTTCGCAGCGTCGGCCTTCGCGTCCTCGGCTTTACCAGTCGCGGCCTCGGCCTTGGGTGCCTCGGTCTGGGGGGCGGTCGCTGGGCCAGCGGTTGGGACGGGTTCGGCTGGGATTTTCGTGCCGGTGGCGCTCGCGTCCGGTTCGGACCCGGCGGAGTCGGCCGCGGTGGGCTTGGCCGCCGGCGGAGCTGGCGTGGTGGCCGGTGGCGTGGTGGCCGGTGGCGTGGTGGCCGGTGGCGTGGTCGGCGCACCCGCGGAACGCCCGCTCAGCCAGGGGCGGCGGGGGCGGGGCAGCTTGCGCACCGGGTCGGGCGCGGCCCCTGAGCCTTCGAGCGGCCCGTCCAGCGGCGCGGCCGGTCGTAAAGGTTGCACACGCGTGTCGTCCTCGCCGTCCACCACCTGTCGAGTATCACCCATGCTTCGCGAACCGCCAGATCCACGTACCCTGGGTGCCATGCCCCGGTACGAGTTCCGCTGCCGCGCCTGCGGCGACACCTTCGAGGTCAACCGTTCGATGGCGGCGGCAGGTGAGCCGGCCAGCTGCCCTCAGGGACACGCCGACACGGTCAAGCTTCTTTCCGCGGTCGCGGTCACCGGCCGCAGTGGTGGTGCCCCGGCACCCGCCGCTGGTGGTGGTGGCTGCTGCGGCGGCGCCTGCGGCTGCTGATCGGGCCGATTCGCCGCCGCATGGTGGGCCAGCCTTGCCGGGAGCGGGTCCGAGTGGCACGTTGAGGCGGCACTTGCCCAGCCGTTCTCACGATGTGTGATCGCTCGGACTCAGGCAGCATGAACCCGACGTCACGGGCGGAGGTTCCTCGCATGTCGCCACGGATCCAGCTCCCGAGCGGTTGGGTGACCTTCGTATTCACCGATATCGAGGGCTCGACCCGGCTGGCTCAGCTGCTCGGCCCGGACTACCGCCCGGTGCTCGCTGAGCATCGACGGCTGCTGCGCTGCACGCTGGCCAGCACGGGTGGCGCGGAGCTGCTGACCGAGGGCGACTCGTTCTTCCTGGCCTTCGAGGAAGCGACCGCGGCGATGACCGCGTGCCTGACCGCCCAGCGAGCACTGTCCAGCCACGACTGGCCCACCTCCGAGGCCGCGCCCCGGGTTCGGATGGGCCTGCACACCGGCTATGCCGAGCCACGCGACGGCGAGTACGCCAGCCCCGAGGTGCACCGGGCTGCCCGGGTGGCGGCCGCCGCGCACGGCGGGCAGGTGCTCTGCACAGCGTCCACCGCACGTCGTGCCGAGCCGATGCCGCCGGGTGCGACCCTGCTCGACCTGGGCCTGCACCGACTGCGCGGCTTCGATGACCGGGAACGACTGTTCCAACTGGTCGCCCCGGGTCTGGAGCGGCAGTTCCCCCGGCCCCGCACCGCTGACGCGGTGGCGCACAACCTGCCCACCCAGGTGACCTCGTTCGTCGGCCGGCAGGCCGAGCGCATCGAGTTGGGCCTGCTGGTGCGTCAGCACCGCCTGGTCACCGTGCTGGGCGCCGGCGGCGCGGGCAAGACCCGGCTCGCGGTGGAGTTGGCCAGCGGAGTTGTCGAGGCGTACCCGGACGGGGTCTGGTTCGTCGACATCGCTTCGGTGACCGACCCGGGGCTGGTGGCGTTCGCCATCGCCGCCGTGCTCGGCCTGCGTCCCGAGCCCGGTCGACCGATGCTGGACACCCTCGTCGAGTACGCGGCCGGCCGCCGGATGTTGGTCGTACTGGACACCTGCGACACCCAACCGGCTGCCTGCGCGGAGGTGATCGCGCGGCTGTTGTCCGGCGGGGGTGGCGTACGGGTGCTGGCCACCAGCCGTGAGTCGTTCAGCCTGCCCGGCGAGGTGGTGTGGCGGATTCCGCCGCTCTCGGTGGACCCGCGCGCGGACGGTGCGGAGAGCGACGCGGTGGCGCTGCTGCTGGACCGTACGGCGGCGGCGCGCGGTGGTCGGCAGCCCGACCCGGCCGAGTCCGCCGACCTGCGTCGGGTCGTGCAGCGGTTGGACGGTCTGCCGCTCGCCATCGAGTTGGCCGCCGCCCGGCTGCGGGTGCTCTCCGTCGGCCAGCTCGCCGAGCGGCTGGACGATGTCCTCGGCACCCTGGACGCTGGCCGGGAGGACCCGGATCCGCCGCCGGTGGAGCGGGGCTGGTCCGGCAACCAGCAGGACACCGTGGACCTGGTGGCCGCGGCGGCCGGGGCGTCACCGCCCACGCCGGCGAGCCGAGCGGTGCAGCGCTCGGCCACCGAACGGCATCTGACCATGCAGGCCACCGTCACCTGGTCCTACCGGACGCTGGGGCCCCGGGCCGCCCGCCTGCTGCGGTGGCTGGCGGTCTTCGCCGGCCCGGTGGATCTGGCGACTGTGGAGTGGCTGCTGGGTGACGATCCGCTGGACCCGCTCTCGGTCCTGGTGGACAAGTCGATGGTGTTGGCCGAGCCGCGTGCCTCCGGCAGCACCTACCGGATGCTCGACCCCATCCGGGCGTACGCGGCGCGGCGGTTGGCCGAGGCTGGCGAGGAGCAGGCCGCTCGGGACCGGCACGTGGCCTGGTCGGCGCACGCGTTGGACCGGGCCCACCTGGGCCAGGACGGCCGGCCGGTGACGCTGTCGTTGTATGCCCTCGATCCACTGGCCGGGGAGCTGCGCGCCGCGCTGCGGTGGTGCGCCACCGGAGGCAGCGCCCGAGCCGGTCTCGGTCTGGCGGGTGGGCTGGACCAGTGGTGGCTGGAGCGGGGCCTGGCCCGCGAGGGGCGGCTGTGGCTGTTCCGGCTGTACGGACGGATCGCCGAGACGGGGGAGCGGATCCCGGAGGCGGAGATGGCGGCGGCGTACCACATGCATTCGCTGCATGCCAGCGCCGACGGCGAGTTCGCCGAGGAGCTGCGCTACTCCCAGCGGGCGGAGGCGGCGGCGCGGCAGGCCGGCGACGCCGGGTTGTTGGCCCGGGTGCTCGCCGGCAGGGCCGCGCCGCTCGTGGACATGGGGCAGTTCGTCGAGGCCGAGCGGGTGTGCCGGGAGGTCATCGACTGGGCGCACGGGCAGGACGTGGTCGGCGAGGCGCTGTTCGCGGTGTTCAGCCTGGCCGAGCTGCTCTGGCGGCGGGGCGCCCTGGAGGAGGCGGCGGAACTGCTGGGCGCGGTCCGTCCGGTGGAGGCAGCCCGTCCCGTGGAGCGGGGTCGGCGTTCGGTGGACATGCTGCTCGGCATGGTCGCGCTGGCCCGGGGCGACGTGATCGCCGCACACGAGCATCTGCTGGTGGCGCTGCGCTCCCGGATGGGCCACGGCTACCACGGGCGGGCGTGCGACACCTTGAACGCGGTCGCGGTGCGCTGCGCGATCGGCGGGGAGCGGTTGACCGCCGCCCGCCTGTTCGGGGCAGCGCAGGCCACCCGGGCGAGCATGCGTGCCACGCCTGGCATCTTCGGCGGTTACTGGGCCGAGCAGCAGGGGGAGTTGCGCGCGGTGCTGGGCGACGCGGCCTTCGACGACGCGTACGGCGAGGGTGCGGAGCTGGGGCTGGACGAGGCTGCGGCGCTGGCACTCGACGTGGAACACCCGGACCTGGCGGCGGATTCGACCCGCTTCAGCAACGGCCTGTCCCAACCGACCCCCCGC
>NZ_QGSY01000001.1 GCF_003857035.1 Micromonospora arida | reverse complement strand
GTACACGTGGCCCAGCGGCCCGGCGCCCCAGCGGCCCGGCGGCCCGCGGCTCGGCGGCCCCGCGGCCTCACACCTAGGTCGCTGCGAGGCTGTTCCCCCAGATTGACCGCGATCGAGAGCCTCGGCACACCTGCCGAGGACCACGGAGACGTCGTTTCGCGCCACTCAGCGGCCCGCTGACGCTTTGATCGGCGTAGGGGGTGACTGCGGTCGAGTGGACCATCCCGAAGCCCTCTGCGACGCGTGTAGAGGATCCACCGGCGCCCGCACTCACCTCACCAACCGCCAGCAGGCAACCCTCACCCCGACTGCTGCCGTGGAACCCTCGACGGCTGCTGGCCGACCGGGCCGCTCGCTGACCGACCAGTTGCCTTGGGCGGGGGCGGCGGCCCACCGCCGCCCCAGCCCCTGCACCCGGCTTACCGTTCCCATGATCAGGTGATGAGAAGTAGGTCTGCGGGACGTCTCGTGCCTACTTCTCATCACCTGATCATGCGTCGAACACCGGCGCGCGGTGCGGCCGGCGCGGCGGTGCGGCCGGCGCGACGGTGCGGCCGGCGCGAC
>NZ_QGSY01000156.1 GCF_003857035.1 Micromonospora arida | reverse complement strand
GGGTTCTGCCCGGTGACCCGCGACGAGGGGGTCGGCGTCGGGAAGGGTGTGACGGGTGCCGGTGGCGGATCATTCCGCCTACCCATCGGCCGGTTGTGGTGCTCGGCCGTGCGGGGGGTGTAACCGGGGCGGCCTGGCGGGTGTTCCCGGCGGCTGCCCTGCCCGGCCGTTGTCGTGCTCGGCCGTGCGGAGGGTGTAACCGTGCGGGCCTGGCGGGTGTTCCCGGCGGGGCCGGCGCGCCAATGACCTGGGCTGTTGCGGTGGTCTGCCAGGTACAACGACCCGGCCCGGCCGCCGATTCCGCCGACGGGGTGGCCCCGACCACCCGACAGCCGACACCAAACCCGACAAACCACCCACCCTGTGGGGCTGCCGAACCCGACACGGCGGTCACGGCGGTGTGATCCACTCGGGTTCCTGAAAGTCGCGGTGTCCCGGTGCCGGGGACGCCCCGACTTCATGAAAACCGAGTGGATCATGCCGGTCTGCGCCGTTCGCGCGTCCTGACCACGCCTATTGGGGGCAGAACCGCGCCGGATCGGCTCGGCCTGAGGTTGGTGCGCGGTGCGGACCGGCGGTCGTGGCG
>NZ_QGSY01000211.1 GCF_003857035.1 Micromonospora arida | reverse complement strand
GGGCCGGGCCACCGATCCGCAAGGGCCACCGATCCGCCCGGGCCACCGATCCGCCCGGGCCACCGATCCGCCCGGGCCACCGATCCGCCCGGGCCACCGATCCGCAAGGGCCACCGATCCGCCCGGGCCACCGATCCGCCGGGCCAAACGATCCGTCTAGGCGAACGACCACCCGGACCGCCGGGGCCGGACCGCATGCCCGCTCAGCACCGGCCACCACAGACCGCGTGGACCGGAGTATCCCCGTCCTTCCCCGCGTCGCCGCCGATCCCCAGACTGCAAGATCGTGCAACATCCTGGATGTAGTGGTGTCCGCGCGCCGTGAGCCCACTACATCCAGGATCGAGCGTGACCTTGCCAGCGTCGGGGCAACGCGGTGCCCTGTTGCCAGCCTGACAGGCGTGACCTTGCCGGCGCCGGGGCAGCTCTGCTCCCTGTTCCCGACCTCACCAGGTCATCGGGACAGCCCTCGGTATCCGGAATCGCCGGGCCGATCCACCAGGCAGGAAAGCAGGGAAAGGGAAAGCAGGGAAAGGGGAGACGCAGAAAAGGCCACCCCGTTAGGGGTGGCCTTTTCTGGAAGATTGTCCGGCGGCGTCCTACTCTCCCACACCCTCACGAGTGCAGTACCATCGGCGCTGGAGGGCTTAGCTTCCGGGTTCGGAATGTAACCGGGCGTTTCCCCTCCG